>NZ_JBMDTW010000004.1:297762-448944 GCF_048814985.1 Demequina pilifera | reverse complement strand
CCTTGTCGGTCGAGACCTCGAGCAGCGGCTCGTCGACCTCGACGGTGTCGCCGACGGACTTCAGCCAGCGGGTGACGGTGCCCTCGGTGACGGATTCGCCCAGGGCCGGAAGAGTGACGTCATTGCTCATGGTGAGGATTATCTCCGTAATCAGTCGTGGGCGTGAAGAGGCTTGCCGGCCAGAGCCAGGTGCGCTTCGCCCATCGCCTCGTTCTGGGTCGGGTGCGCGTGGACGAGAGGCGCCACATCATCGGGGTGCGCCTCCCAGCTCACGATGAGCTGAGCCTCGCCGATCTGCTCGCCGACGCGCGAGCCCAGCATGTGTACGCCGACCACGGGACCGTTCTTGACCCGGACCAGCTTGATGAACCCCTGGGTGCCGAGAATCTGGCTCTTGCCGTTGCCACCCAGGTTGTACTCGAGCGCCTCGACGGCGTCGTCGCCGTGGAGCTCACGAGCCTTCGCCTCCGTGATTCCCACGGACGCGACCTCGGGCTCGCAGTACGTCACGCGCGGGATGTTGGACTCGACGATCGGCTGCGGGGTGAGCCCGGCGATCGTCTCGGCCACGAAGATGCCCTGCTGGAAGCCGCGGTGCGCGAGCTGCAGTCCGGGGACGATGTCGCCCACCGCGTAGATGTTCGCGACGCCGGTGTGAAGCTTCTCGTCGGTGAGAACGAAGCCGCGGTCGAGCCGCACGCCCTGCTCCTCGTAGCCCAGGCCCGAGGTGCGGGGTCCGCGGCCGACGGAGACCAGCAGCACATCCGCCTCGATCACCGTGCCGTCTTCAAGCGACACCTTCACGCCCGAGTCGGTCTGCTCGACGCCCTGGAACTTGACGCCGAGCTTGTAGTCGATCTTGCGACGCCGGAACGCACGCTCGAGCCCCTTCGAGACCACCTCTTCCTCGTTCGGAACCAGGTGGGGCAGGGCCTCGACGATGGTGACGTCCGAGCCGAAGGACTTCCACACGGAGGCGAACTCGACGCCGATCACGCCGCCGCCCAGCACGATCGCGGACTTCGGCACAGTGTCCATCTGCAGCGCCTGATCCGACGTCATGACTCGGCCGCTGATCTCGAGACCGGGCAGCGAACGCGCATACGACCCCGTCGCAAGGACGATGTTCTTGGCGGTATAGCGCTCGCCGCGGACCTCGATCGCGTCGGGTCCCACGAGCGTGCCGTGACCTTCGATGAGTTCGACCTTGCGCGCCTTGACGAGGCCCTGAAGCCCCTTGTAAAGGCGGTCGACCACGCCCTGCTTGTACTCGTTCACGACCGCCATGTCGATGGACTCGAGGGTGGAGTTGACGCCGTACTTCGCGCCGTCGCGAGCGTTGTCCGCGATCTCGGCGGCGTGCAGCAGCGCCTTGGTGGGAACGCAGCCATTGTGGAGGCACGTGCCACCGACCTTGGATTCCTCGACGAGCCCGACGCTGAGGCCGAGCTGGGCGGCACGGAAGGCGGCGGCGTATCCGCCGGAGCCTCCGCCAAGGATGAGCAGGTCGAACGAGCGGGGGGTGGCCTCGGTCACGATGAGATCTCCTTGTGGGAAAGTCGGTCATGACCATCTTGCCACCAGTCGGCGTCGGCGCGAACCGCAACCCATGACTACCCTGGGCCCATGAGCTTCTTGTCGCGCATCTTCGGGTCGAAGCAGGCAGACACGGCCGCCGGTACGGCCACGAAGGAGGCGCGCGCGGAGACCGTGGCGCATCTCAAGGCCTTCATCGCGGAGCACCAGGGTTGCGAGGCCTTCATCGAGCCGCCGACCCGCGTGACCCAGACGACGATGGTGGTGGTCGCCGACACGGGCCAGTGGACCCGTCGACGGGTCCCGGACACCGAGACGGCGCGCAAGGTGGCGAAGCAGCTCGGCATCCCCGCGTTCGACGTGAACCTGTCCGGCTACCCCTCGCGGATGCNCAGTGGACCCGTCGACGGGTCCCGGACACCGAGACGGCGCGCAAGGTGGCGAAGCAGCTCGGCATCCCCGCGTTCGACGTGAACCTGTCCGGCTACCCCTCGCGGATGCGCGAATGGAACGAGCGGGAGCGCAAGGGCCGCGGCTAGCGCCAAAAAAGGCGGCGACCGAGCATTGCCCGGTCGCCGCCTCCCTTGACGTGAAGGTGGCCCGCTACAGGCCCGCGCGCGACTCGAGGAATCGGAACATGGTGCGCACCGAGGCGCCCGTCGCTCCCGAGGACGTGAAGCCCCACGGGGAGCCGTCGTTGAACGCGGGCCGGGCGATGTCCAAGTGGGCCCACGGGGTGTCGCCCACGAACTCCTGCAGGAACACCCCTGCCGAGAGCATGCCGCCCATCGGGTCGCCGATGTTGCGCAGGTCCGCGACCTTGGAGTCGAGCGATTCGCGCAGGTATGCGGGCAGCGGCATCGGCCAGAACGCCTCGTCCACGGAGTCGGCGGCGGCGACGACGGCCGAGCGCACCTCCTCCTGACCCATGACGCCCGAGGTGCGGGTGCCGAGTGCCACGCCCTGCGCCCCCGTGAGGGTCGCGACGTCGAGCACCACGTCGGGATTGTCCTCGATGGCCCGGACAAGGCCGTCGGCGAGCACCAAGCGGCCCTCGGCATCGGTGTTCATGACCTCGACGGTCTTGCCGCCGTAGATGCGGATCACGTCGGACGGGCGCTGAGCGGTCGCGGACGGCATGTTCTCCGCCAGGCACAGCCATCCGGTGACCTTGATCGGCAGTTCCGCGCGCGCCGCGGCAAGCACGGTGTGAAGCACCGCGGCAGCGCCGGACATGTCCGACTTCATGGTCTCCATGCCCTTCGGCGGCTTGAGGGAGATGCCGCCGGTGTCGAACGTGATGCCCTTGCCGACGAGTGCGACGGAACTCTTCGCATCGGCCGGGTTCCACTCGATGCGCACCAGGCGCGGCAGGCGCGAGGACCCCATGCCGACGCCCAGAATGCCGCCGAACCCTTCCTCTGCGAGCTCCGGCACGTCCCACACTGTGACGTCGACCGGGAACTGCTGCGCGTAGGCCTGGGCGGCCTCGGCGACGGCGGCGGGGAACATGTCGAGCGGCGGCGTGTTGATGAGGTCGCGCGTGCCGGTCACGGCCGCGGCGAGGATCGATGCGCGGCTGAGCGCCGCGTCGGAGGCTCCGGCGATGTACCAGTCGGAGCCCTTGTAGCCGGCGACGTCGTCGTCGGACTTGTAGTCGTTGAACGTGTAGGCACCCATCAGGGCGCCCTCCGCGACCGCGGCAGTCTCGGCGTCGTCGGCGGTGGGGATCGCGACGACCACGGACGAGGGGCGCTTGCCGCAGGCCCGCGAGGCGGCGCCCGCCGCGAACCGCAGGTCTCCCTCGGAGCCGTCTCCGAGACCCACGATGACGATGCGCGTGGCGCTCACCCCGATGCCGGGGAGGACCACCGTGGATCCCACCTTCGCTGAGGCCTCGAGCGCGGTCGCCGACTCGGCGATCGACGCGCGCACCTCGTCGGGGAGCTGGGGGTGGGCGGTGACATCGCCGTCGTAGCCCAGGATGAGGGCGTCGGCGTCGATGGTGCTGACAGGGTCGCTCGTGGCGTTCAAAGAAGTCATGTCTCGACCCTATCCCGCGCTACGTTGGTGCCGTGTACCGCCTGTTCTACGACCACATCCTCGCGCGCGTGGATGCGGAGCGCGCGCACCACATGGGAGTCGCGGCCTTCCGCTACGGCGCGTGGGCGTTCCGCGCAGGACGCGCGGTGGGTCTGACCCCGCGTCCTTCTGGGACCGTGCGCTCGATGGGCATCGACTTTCCTGGTCGCCTGGGGCTCGCCGCGGGCATGGACAAGAATGCGCAGGCCGTGATGGGGCTTGCGGCGGCGGGCTTCGCGTTCGTCGAGATCGGAACCGTCACCGCGCGAGCGCAGCCGGGGAACGAGCGCCCGCGGTCCTGGCGCGAGCGGGACGTGCGCGGCTTGCGCAACCGCATGGGCTTCAACAACGACGGCGCCGATGCGGTCGCACGCAGGCTTGCCCGGCTGCGGTCCACGCGGGCGGGGAGCGGCGTGGTGCTCGGCGTCAACATCGGCAAGACGAAGGTGACGCCTCCCGAGCACGCCGCAACCGACTACGCGTACTCGGCGCGGCTGCTGGCCCCTTACGCCGACTATCTGGTGGTCAACGTCAGCTCGCCGAACACCCCGGGCCTGCGCGACCTGCAGAGCACCGAGTCGCTGCGGCCGATCCTTGCTCAAGTGCGGGCCGCAGCCGACGCGGCCGTGACTCGTCGCGTGCCGCTGCTGGTCAAGATCGCGCCGGACCTCGCGGACGAGGATGTGGATGCGGTCGCGGATCTCGCGATCGAGATGGGTCTCGAGGGAATCGTCGCGACGAACACGACCATCGCGCACGATCGTGGGCCCGGCGGGCTCTCCGGCCCTCCGGTGAGGTCCCGTGCCGTCGAGGTGGTGGAGCGCCTCCGCGCGAAGGCAGGCGACTCCTTGGTCATCATCGGCGTGGGCGGCATCGAATCGGAGGCCGATGCGCGAGCGCTTCTCGACGCGGGGGCGACGCTGCTGCAGACCTACACGGGATTCGTGTACCAGGGGCCGCGGTGGGTGGCGCGGCTCAACGCGGCGCTCTCGCGCTGACGGGCGCGCCCGTGTCGGCGGCCTTCGCCTCAGTTCCCATCGCGCAGTATCGCCAGGACCTCGTCGTCGTCGACCTGTGCGAAGTCGCGGTACCACTGCCCGACTGACAGGAACGGCTCCGGCGTCATGGCGGCGACCGCGCGGTCGGCGTGCCGGCCGAGCATCGCGAGCACGTCGGGTGGGGCGGTCCCCACGGCGACGATCACGTCCGCAGCCCCCAGGGCGCGCGCGACGGCCACCGAGGCCTGCGCGGTCGAGCCCGTGGCGGCTCCGTCGTCCACCACGATGGCGGTCCTCCCATAGAGGGAGAGCGCGGGGCCGTCGCCGCGGTACAGGGCGACGCGGCGGGTGAGCTCGCGGCGCTCGGCGGCCACGACGGCGGCGACCTCGCTGTCGAGCAGGTCGGCGGCCGCGACGATGCGCTCGTCGATGAGCGGCTCTCCGCCCTCCCCGATGGCACCGAAGGCGTATTCGGGGTTCGAGGGCAGGCCGAGCTTGCGCACCACGAGCACGTCGAGAGAACAGCCCAGCGCGCGAGCGATCGGCGCCGCGACCGGCACCCCGCCGCGGGGGAGCGTCAGCACTGCGGGCCGCGCGGGCGCCAGGGCCGCCAGCACGGGCGCGAGGCGTTCACCGGCAGCGGTGCGGTCGGCGAGCACGGTGTGCTCGCGGCGGGCGGTGACGACGGGGTCGGACATCTCGTCAGCCCAACGCTTGATGGCGGCGAGGTGCTCCAGGTCCTTGGGCCGCCCGAGCCGGCGCTTGTAGGCGACGACGTCGGCGAGCGAGGCGACGTGAATGCCGTCGATGCGCGCACTGCGCGCGAGGACCGCGTCGGCCGGCTCGCCCCGCCAGCCGGAGAACGCCTGCACACCCCCGGGGAGGTCGACGTAGTGGTCGCCCAGGTCTCCAGCGCGGACGTCGCCTCGCGCGGACAGCGACTGCCAGGCCGCACCCCGCGCGACGAGGTCGATGTCCCCGACCTCGGAGAGCACGCCGTGGGCGAGCAGCGGCACGCTGCCAGCGAGCACCACATCCTCCATGGGTACGCCGAGGCCGCCGACGGTGTGGACGACGTCGCGCCAGGTGAGCCCCATGGGTCCACGGTACGGGGTCGCGGGTCACCGTCACCAGGGCCGGCACGGTCACGAGCGCAGCGCCGACACGACGGCGGCCCCGATCTCCGCCTCGGCCTCGGCGAACTCCAGTTCGCGCCCAGCGCCGGGCCCACCCGACAGGTCCACGCCCACCACGCCGGGGATCGCGAGGAACTCCAGCGCGAGCCGCGATGCGGCGGCGATGCCCTGAGCGCGCGCGTCGCGAGCCTCGAGGACGCCGGCCAGGTATCCGTCAGGAAGCGCCAGGGACGTGAATCCCCGGATCAGTTCTGCGCTGCCGCGGTCCACGATCACCGGTACGCACGGGATGAAGCCCATCGTCACGCCCAGGTCCTGAGCGCGTTCGATGAACGCACGCACCGCCACCGGACCGCCCGCGTGATTGACGAAGCACACCTCGGCCCCGGCGCGCTGCTTCTCGAGCAGGCGTGCCGGTCGCGCATCCGCGGGTGGCGACAGCGGCGCCTCGGCGACCGACACCAGGTGTCCTCGCGCCGCCATCATCGCTGCGAGCCGCGTCGAGTCGAGGTCGAAGACTGGCGCGGCGTCCGGCCGTGAGCCGATACCGGTGTGGTCCCCGGTCACGCAGTGCACGCCTGCGGCGTCCGCGTGAGCGAGAGCCGCGGCCTCGCCCTCGAGCGCCACCCGGTTGCGGTCCCTGGCGTTCACGCCCATCCACGCGGGGACGCCCGCGTCGCTCAGCAGGTGGGCGCGGTACGCGGGAGGAAACTGCACACGAGCGGTCCCTGAGTCGCCCGCGAGTACCGCATCGACCGAACCCGACAGGGCCCGGACGCACGCCGCCAGCGACTCGGCGTCCAGGGCGCGGGAGGGGAAGTCGGCGATCACCACGCCGCCGGCAGCCACGCGCTCGCGCATGCGCGAGGCCGCCCGGGGAGGCTCGACGTGTCCGGTGGGGTCGGCGGGCATGGCCGATGCGGGGGAGGCTGCAGACGGGGCGTCGCGCCAGCGCACGGGGGCGAGGGACAAGAACGCACAGGCGTGGTCGGCGACTTCGCACCGGCCGGAGAACTCCACGCCGCCGCACGGGCCATACTCCATGTGCTTCGGGCAACCCGCGGCGCCTGTGGCGGGCGCGGGCGCAGGCGCCGCGATCCGGTCAGCCGGCACGGAAGGCACTCTCCCAACCGTCGTCAGTCGCGACATACTCGACCCTGCGCGAGGCGGTGTCGGTGGCGCCCATCCAGAACCGCAGCAGCCGCGGCCGCACGACGTATCCGGTCCAGGACTCCGGTGGTGAGAAGCCACCGGTGTGCTCGGCGGAGAACCGCGCCCACTCCTCGGTCCGCGACTCGTCGTCGGCGGCGGCGAACTCAGGGGTGTTCATCCACGCGAGCTGCTGCAGGTAAGGGCCGCGATCGCGGTATGCCTGGGCGACCTCGGCCGCCGGCGCGGTCTCCGCCGTGCCCTGGACCACCAGCTGCCGGCCCTGCTCGGCGAGCAGGATCGTCAGGGAGACCCGCGCATCGGCCGCGATCTGTGCGCACTTGCGCGAGAGCGCGTCCGTGTGGAAGTGGAAGCCCTCGCGGGTGATCTCCGACAGCAGCATCGTGCGCGAGTCGGGTGCGCCCTCGTCCAGCGTCGACAGTGTCATGAGGCACTGGTTGGCGCCGCCGGGCAGCCACTCGAGCGCCAGATCCATCGGGTCGCGCGGAAGGCCCCGCGAGACCGGGTCGCCGCTGGCCATCACCCACTCCCCGCGGGGTCGAAGCGCGAGATCTCCTCGAGCGATTCGGCCGCGAGGCGCACGAAGTCCGCGGCGATGCTCTCGCCGGCGCCCGCATCGGCCCCAGTGGGGTCGCCGAGTACCCCGTCGTGGCCGAAGTCGACGCTCAGCCACCCGAACTGGACGGGCGCCCCCGCGAAGCCGATGTGGCGGTAGTCGGTCAGCCCCTCCGGGATGGCCCGGGCGAAGTCCCTGGTCGAGACGAGCTCGGGCCTCAGGTGCATCATGAGCGAGGTCTCGCCCCAACCGCCGTGGATGCCCAGGCCGGATTCCTCGGGGGAGCTCGGCACCGCCACCGAGAGCGCGAAGGTGCGCAGGCCGTGAAGCCGGCGAAGCTCGCGCAGCGCGACGCCGAGCGGTGCGACGTTCCCGCCATGACCGTTGATGAGGACGAGAGTGCGGGCCGGCGTGCGCGCCAGCGACCGCCCGATGCCGCGCAGGGTGGCGAGCAGCTCGTCCGCCCCGATCCAGAACGTGCCGGGAGCCCAGTCGTGCTCGTCCGACTTGGTGTAGGCGAGCGGGGGCAGGCGCCACACGTCGAGGCCCTGGGCGGCGGCCTGGTCGACCGCTCGTACGGACATCTCGTCGGCCATGATCAGGTCAGTCGCCAACGGAAGGTGCGAGCCGTGGTGCTCGATCGAACCCACGGGCAGCACCACGATCGACTCGGCCGTGAGGGTCGAGCTCAGGGCCGGGCCGCTCAGCTCTGCGAGTTCGCGGACGGAGGCGCTCACATCTGCGTCCCGGTGTACTCCGACGCCTGAGCGCCCAGCTTGCCCGGGTTGAGCAGCCCGCGCGGATCGGTCACCGCCGCGAGCGCGGCCGCGCGCTCGGGCTCGAAGTCCACGGCCCACTGGTGCGGGTTGTGGGTCTGGACGCCGAGCGCAGCGAGCCGATCGAAGCCGGCGAGCACGTCCGCTGCGGACGTGTAGCGCGCGGCCAGCATGCCGATGGGACGGCCCCGCTGCGCCTCGATGTGAAGCATCGCGTCGGGATAGACGGACTCGACCGCCGCGAGGTCGTCGACCAGCGCGTCGCCGAGCACCTCGAGATGGAAGTACTCGCCTGGTGCGGACTTCTGCAGCCACTCGATGGGGTGGTTGTAGGAGTTCATCGACAGCTTGACGGTGTGCTGCGCGCCCTCCCGCACGTCGTCGACGCGCCCGCCTGCCTGTTCGACCAGGCGTGTCGCCTCGTCCAGCGTGGCCTCGTCCAGGATGGCCCGCAGGGACGCCCGTCCGGCGGGGATCCCGAGGTCGCTCGGCAGCGCTGCGGCGATCCGTGCGCGGTCGCCCGACACCAGCCGAGGGGTCGGCTCGAGCGCGGCGAACGGACGCATGAGCGACACCACCTGCTCGAAGGTGTCGAAGCTCGCGAGGAAGGCCCGCCACGGCTGCAGGGGCTCCGTGGCGACGCGGACCTTGGTGAGGATCCCCGTGGTGCCGTACGCGTGCAGGTAGGGGATGGCCTCGTCGCCCTCCATCCACTCGGGCTCGGAGTCCGGCAGTGCGCGGATGACCTCGACGGCCTTGACGAAGCCCTGGTGGAGCAGACCGTTGGCGATCGACCCAGTGCCGCCCGAGCCGCCTGACACGAAGCCGCCCACGGTGGTCTGCGCGGTGGACGGGTACATCCACAGCTGGCCGCCGGCACGATTCGCCGTCTGCTCCAGCATCCACATCACGGCGCCGGACTCGGCCTCGATGTAGTCGTCGCCGACCTCGAGGATGCGCCGGGCGCGGCTGGTGTCGAGGACGAGGCCGCCGGCCATGGGGATGCCTTGACCGTAGTTTCCGGTGCCCTTGCCGCGGGGAGTGATGGGGACGTCGTGTCGCACGGCGGCGTTCACAGCCGCCGCGATGTCCGCGGCGGACGTGGGGGTGACGACGATCTGCGCCTGTCCCAGCGGAAGGAGCTCGGTGATGACGGGGGACAGGTGCGAGCCATCGATGGAGGCGCGCGCAAGGGCGGCGGCGTCTGTGGTCACGGCGTCCGCGCCTAGCGCTTCGACGAGGTCGGCGACGAGCGCGTCGATGCGGGCGCTGTCGACTGCGGCGAGGTCGGTCATGGGGGAGGGTCTCCTTGAGGCGCGGGGATGGGGGACGGGCGGGCCATCAGTGCATGACCATGCCGCCCGTCAGATTCAGTGCTTGGCCGGTGATGTAGCTCGCGGCGTCGCTGGCCAGGTAGGCGGCGAGTCCCGCGACGTCCTCGGGGGCGCCGAGTCGTCCCAACGGTGAGCGGGCCGACCATGCGGCGACCTGTTCATCGGTGCGAGTGGAGGCGCCCATCTCGGTCAGGACGTACCCGGGGCAGATGGCGTTGACGCGGATGCCGTGCGGGCCCCATTCGAGGGCGGCCGCGCGGGTCAGCGCCACCACGGCTGCCTTGGAGGCCGCGTAGTGGGACTCCATGGCGCCGCCGGACTTGGCGGCCATCGACGCGAGGTTGATGATCACCCCGCCGCCGCCATCGATCATGTGGCGAGCGGCGCTCTGCATCGTCAGCAGCGTGGCGCGGGCGTTGATGTCCATCATCGCGTCCCACGCCTCGACGTCGATCTCGAGAAGAGGGGACAGCGCGAAGATCCCGGCGGAGTTCACCAGGACGTCGAGACCGCCCAGCCCGCCGATCGCCTCCGCCATCGCGCGCGAGGTGTCCGCGGGGTCGGTCAGATCCACCGTGACCGCGAGGCCCCCGCAGGCGAGGGCCGTCTGCTCGCAGGGGAGCCGGTCCATGATCGCGACGTGAGCGCCCTCGTTCGCCAGGTGGGAAGCGATGGCGGCGCCGATCCCACGCGCCCCTCCGGTGACGATGACGCGACGCGCGGTGTGGCGGGTCGAGGTCGGCACCGGAGGGGCGGTCATGGTGTCTCCGTGGATTCAGTAGGGGACGAGGTCAGAAGCCGAGCGAGATGGACTCGTCGATGAACTCGTTCGTGTACAGGTCCTCGGGAGTCAGCCCCTCGGCGACCTCGATGCCCTGCTCCGCGTAGATGGGCTCGACGATCTCGAAGAGCTCCGCGACCCGGTCGGCGTCGAACGTGCCGAGGATGCCGTCGGGGCCGTCCGAGGCGATGCCATCATCAAGCATCGTGTCGTACGAGTAGTCGGCGACGGCGGCGGAGTACACCCAGCCGGTGTCGAAGGCCTCGACCAGCTCGAGCACGAGCGACTTCACGGACTCCTTGAGGGTGCCGTCGTAGTAGTCGACCTCGGCCTGCTGCATGATCGGCACCAGCTGCTCGAGGCAGTCGGCGTACTCGGTGATCGCCTCGGGACGCACCGACATCGACGCCGCGTACTTGGGGTAGCCAGCATCGTTGATCAGCTGGTAGGCGATCGGCTTGCCCCAGTCCGCGACCTCGTTCTCGTAGATGAACGGCTCTGCCGAGGCGAAGCCCTGCTGAGCGATCGCACCGTTCTCCGAGACGAAGACTGCAGGGGTGCCGTCGTAGGTGGTGTCGACCTGGCCCTCGTCCAGCACGCCGGTGCCCACGAAGTAGTCGATGTACACGCCGCCCGGGAAGACGCGGACGGTGGTGCCCTCGTCGCCCAGATCGGCGATCCCCTCGACGTCGGGGTACGTCTCGGGATCCCACATGATCATCTGCGGGTCCTTCTCGAGCGGCTGGAACACCGACACGGTGGGCAGGGCGACCGATTGCGCGATCGCCTCGTCCGTGCCGACGTACGCCATGAAGATGGAATCGTCGGAGTACAGCTGGGCGTTCGGCTGCGCGTAGCCGACCGCCGGGCCGCCGGAGAGCACCGTCACGTCGACGCCCGTGTCCTCGCCGGAGGCCATGAGCGGGCCGGTTACCGACTTGTTGTCGGAGTCGACCTCGTACTCGTCGCCGAACATGGCGTACAGGTGGCCGTGCTCCATCTCGGGGTTCCAGTCGGTCTGGATCTTGATGTCCGCCGGGCACATTGACGCCAGGTCGACGGAACCGTCCGCGCTGGCCGAGGCGCTGCTCGTGGGTGCAGGGGAACCGGCAGTCTCCTCCGACTCGGCCTCGGCGCCTGAGGCGCACGCGGCGAGCGTGAGGGCGGTGGCGGCGACGCCTGCGAGGACGATGCCGCTTCTAGGGTGGACTCGCATGCTGAGCTCCTTCTGAATGGGGTGGGAACAGGTGGAAGCGACGGCGGCGGGTCAGCCGAAGTCGTACCACTTTCCGACGGCTCTCTTGCCGAGCCAGCCGAAGATGAGGAAGATCGCCACGCCCAGGAGCGAGGCGACCAGGACCGAGGCGAAGAGCTCCTCGGACAACAGGCGCGCGCTGTACTTGTTGATCAGCGAGCCCAGGCCGGGAGTGCCCCGCTGAAAGAAGAACTCGCCGACGATCGCGCCGACCACGGCCAGTCCCGCCGAGATCCGCATACCCGCGAAGACCGCGGGCATGGCGGCGGGCATCGAAAGTTTGGTGAGCACGGTCGATCGGGACGGCCCCTGCAGCATGAACAGCTCCCGCATCGACTTGTCGACCGACTGCAGGCCGAACAGGGTGTTGGACACCATGGGGAACAGCGCGATGATCACGCACACCACGACGCGGGCCGTGAAGTCGTATCCGAACCAGAACCCGATGAGCGGGGTGATCGCGAGAATCGGGATCGCCTGCAGCATCACCGCATACGGGAACAGCGCGCGCTCGGCCCAGCGGGCCTGGTTCATCAAGATGGCCCACGTCACGCCGATGGCGATGGCGATCGCGAGCCCGGTGAGCGAGACCACCGTGGTGCGCCACAACGCGGTCCAGATGTCGGGTGCCGCGGTGGGGTCCCACAGCTTCATCAGCACCTGGTGCGGCTGCGGCAGCAGGAAGCTGCGCTGGCCGAGCGCCGCGTTGCCGAGGTAGGCGGCGGCGACGAGCAGCGCCGCGAGCGCCAGCGGTGGTCCCCACAGGCGTGACCCCGACACGTCGCGCCGAGGTCGGGCAGGAGCGGGGGCGGTGTCTGCAGCGGCCATCAGTGGGCCTCCCTGAGCGCGTGAGAGATGGTGCCGACGAGCTCCGCGAACTCCGCGCTGAAGCGGACCTCGGGGTCCCGTGGCACGTCGAAGGGAACGTCGTACTCGGCGACGAGGGTGCCGGGTCGACCCGACATCACCACCACGCGAGTGGAGAGGTACACGGCCTCGGCGACCGAGTGGGTGATGAACAGACCCGCGAACTGCTTCTCGTGGAACAGTCGGATGAGCTCGTCGTTGAGGCGCTGGCGGGTGATCTCGTCGAGCGCGCCGAACGGTTCGTCGAAGAGGAACACCTCGGGGTTGAGGGTGAGCGACCGCGCCAGGGACGCGCGCATCCGCATGCCTCCCGAAAGCTGTCGCGGAAGGTGCTCCTCGAAGCCCTTGAGGCCCACGAGGTCGATCGCCTCCTGGGCCGACTCGGCGCGGCGCGCGCGGCCCTCGCCATGGAGCTCTGCCAGCAGCTCCACGTTGCGGCGGGTGGTCCGCCAGGGCAGCAGCGTGGGGTCCTGGAACACGTAGCCGATCCGGTCCGTCGCCAGCTTGACGCCGCCATCGGTCGCCTTCTCGAGTCCCGAGGCGATGCGCAGCAGCGTCGACTTGCCGCAGCCGGAGGGGCCCACGACGGAGACGAACTCTCCGCGGCGCACCGTCAGGTCGACCGAGTGCAGGGCGACGGTGCCGTCAGGGAACGCCATCGCGACGTCGCTGAAGGACAGGAGCGACGCGCGTTCCGTGGTGGTGGCAGTGGTCATCGGGCGATCTCCGGGGAAGGGGTGAGAGTGGGGTAGGTGAGGGTCGTGCTCGAGCGTGAGACCACGGAGCCGCGATGGATCACGACCCGGTCGGCAGGGGCGTCGGCGACCGCGTCGATCAGGCTGTGCGCCCTGATCGCGAGCAGGTCCGCCACCGCACCGGGTGCGGGGCCTGCGGGTGGCAGGGCCATCACGTCGCGCGCGCCGCTCGAGACCGCGGTGAACGCCTCCTCGACATCGAGGTGCGCGGCGACCACGAGCAGCATCGCCGTCTCGAGCGCATCGGAGCGTCCCAGCGGGTTGAACGGGTCGCGCACGTTGTCCGCGCCCGCCGCAAAGCGCGCACCCGCATCGAGAAGCTGGCGTGCGGCGGTCAGTCCCCGTGGGGGCGCGACCTCGTGGTTCCAGCCCTGCAGGTACAGGTTGGTGATCGGGTTGGCGATGACGCCGATGCGGGAGTCCACGACCGCTGCGATCAGCGCGTCACGGTTCGCAGGCTCGAGGGTGCCGAGCCGCACGCAGTGGCCGGCCGAGACGTTGCGCGTCCAGCCGCGGGTGCGCTCCGCCAGCGCTCCCAGCGTGACGGCCTCGTCGAGCGATTCGTCGGTGTGCATGTCGAGCACGCAGTCGCGCTTGTCCGCGATGGCGACGAATCGGTCGAGCTCGGCCAACGGGTCCGGCGCGAGGTGAGCGGCGCCGCCGATGCCGTCGGCTCCCGCGTCGATCGCGGATTCGATGGTCTCGGTGGGGACGTCGTCGGACGCCAGCGCGATGATCTCGATGTCCATGACGCTGCGGAGCATCCCGCGAACCTCCACGAGGGCGTCGATGCCGCGAAGCGGCTGCGGCCCGCGCAGCACGTCCACGTGGGTGCGGATGGCGGTGGTTCCCTGGCTGAGGTTGCGCAGGGCCTGATCGTGAGCGCGCGCGACGATGTCATCGGTGGTCATGTGGTCCGCGTATGCGCGCCAACTGACGATCGCCGCGCGCAGATCGCCCATCGGCGGCATGATCGCGTCCCACGACCGCGCCTTGTCCAAGTGCGCGTGAGGGTCGGCCGTGGCCGGGAGCAGCAGGTATCCGTCAAGGTCGAGCACGCTGCTGGAGTCCGACGGCACTGGCGCCGTCCCCGGCGCCGCGACATCCACCACCAGGTCGTCGGCGATCGACACGTCCACGGCGCGGCCGTCGGCCAGTCGAGCACCACGGATCAGCGTGGGACGCGCGCCGGTTGGTGGCATCGAGCACTCCTTGACGATGGGCATAATGTTGATCACATCAACACTGATGAGACTAGGGATCGTTCGTTTCGGTCGCGTGACGCGGTGGTTTCTCCCCGTTAATTTGTGGTCACGAATCGGGGGCGGCGCATGCGGCGCCCCCGGGCAAGGAGGATGCGGTGGCATCACCAGCAGGCACGCCAGAGCAGCGCGAGCAGGCGCGTGAGCTTGGCCAGCGGCTGCGCGCGCTGCGGCGCATGCGGGGCATGACGCTTGTCCAGCTCGCCGAGGTGGCGGAGCTGTCCCATTCGTTCCTCTCGCAGATCGAGCGGGGTCAGGCGATGCCCAGCATCGGTTCGCTCGGGCGCATCGCCCACGCCGTCGGGACCTCGCAGATCGAGCTGCTCACTCCGTCTGGCGCACCCACCCGTTCGAACGTGGTCCCCACCGCCGCGGCGCCCCGCGGCACCTATGGGGACGAGGAGGCGCGGCTGCTGGTGACGCATGCCGGAGCGCGCTTCCGCCCGCTGTCGCTCACGGGCTTCCGCCAAGAGTTCGGCGAGCCCTTCGCTCACGCCGAGCACGAGTTCCTGCACGTCATCTCGGGACGAGTCGAGATCGAGATCGACGGCGAGACCAGCGTGCTCGAGGAGGGCGACTCCGTGTACTACGGCTCCGACGTCCCGCACCGTTGGCGGGCCGTCGACGATCAGGGATTCCACGCCATCGTCGTCAAGGAGCAGCCCGCTGCGATCGGCGCCACCCCGCTCGCTCAGGAGGACTCGTGACCCAGCCCACCGCACCCATCGACGTCACCGTCACCGCGCGCACGACGACGGGGGACGTGGTCGTGATCGACCTCGCCCGTGCCGACGGAGCTGCGCTGCCTGCCTGGACGCCCGGTTCGCACGTCGATGTCCTCATGCCCGAAGGCATGATCCGCCAGTACTCGCTCTGCGGCGCCCCCGACGCCGACACGTGGCGGATCGCGGTGCTGCGGGAGGAGGGCGGCCGCGGTGGATCGCGATGGCTCTCCGCTCATGCGGTCGAAGGCGCCACGCTGCAGGTGGTGGGACCGCGCAACCACTTCGCATTCGAACCCGCGGGTGGCCCGGTGCTGCTGCTGGCAGCGGGCATCGGCGTGACGCCGCTGTCGGCCATGGCGGCGGAGGCCGCCCGCAGCGGCGTGGACTACCGCCTCCACTACTCGGGCTCGCGGCGCGCGGCGATGGCCCTGGCCGACGAGCTGGTGGCCGCGCACGGCGATCGCTGCGAGCTGCACGTCTCCGACGAGGGGACCCGTCTCGACCTGGAGGCCGCGTTCGCGCAGGTCACCGCGGACACCGTCGCCTACGCATGCGGCCCGAGCCGCTTCCTGCAGGCCGTGGAGGCCGCAGCGGCGGCTCGCGACGTGCCGCTGCGCGTCGAGCACTTCACGCCGGTGGAGCTCGACGAGCCGGTGCTGCAGGGGGGCTTCGAGGTCGAGCTCGCGATGACGGGCATCACGGTGGAGGTGCCGCCGGATCAGTCCATCCTCGCGGCCGTCGAGGAGCAGGGAGTGCTGGTGCTGTCGAGCTGCACCGAGGGCACGTGCGGCACGTGTGAGACGCCCGTACTCGCGGGCGAGGTCGACCACCGCGACTCGATCCTCACGCCGGCCGAGCGTGAGCGGGGCGACGTCATGTACGTCTGCGTGTCGCGGGCGGCCTGCCCGCGGCTTACCCTCGACCTGTGACGCGCGCCGTCATCGCGGCGACCAGGTCTCGCTCGTCGGCGCCGACCAGCGCGTAGTCGTGGACCACCACCCGACCGCCGACGATGACGTGCCGCGGCCGCCGCCCGGGAGATGCCCACAGCAGTCCCGAAACCGGATCGGCGACGCCGGCATCGGCGACCCCCGAGACATCCCAGACGCATGCGTCCGCGGCCGACCCCGCGGTGAGACGACCCAGCTCGGGGCGCCCGAGCCCGTCGGCGGAGCTCGCCGTCGCCATGGCCAGCACCTCTCGAGCTGACAGCTGCGGCCCCACCAGCGCGGAGACCTGCAGCGCGAGCCGGGCGTCGGCGAGGAGGTGCCCGGCGTCGTTGGAGCCGCCGCCGGATGTGCCGAGGCCCACGGCCAGACCGGCCTGTGTCAGCGCCCTGACCGGCGCCACGCCCCACCCCATCGGCACGTCGCATCCGGGGGCGTGGGTGGCGCTCACCCCCGCCGCCGCGAGGCGGGAGATCTCGGACGCCGTGACGTCGCACAGGTGCGCGATCGTGACGTCGGGGGAGAGCCAGCCCCACTCGTCGAGCAGGTCGAGCGGGCGCCGGCCGTACTTCTCGATCGCGATCTCCGTGTCGACCTGCTCGTTCGCCTGCGTGCGGCGACGCAGCCCGTGGGCCGACGCCACCTCTCCCAGCAGCCGGAATGTCGGCTCGGAGTCCGAGTGCACCCCCGCAGGTCCGACGGCGACCTGCAGCATGCCGTCTGCGCGCACCCCGCCTGCATGGGAGGGCAGCAGCGCGGCCACGATCGCCTCGGCGCTCGACGCGGCCTGCTCGGGGTCATCGCGAGCCGTGCCCCGGACGAAGGCGAGGCGCGCACCCAGGGCGGCGGCCGCATCGGCCGTGGCGCGTGCGATCTCGACGTGCGACTGAATGGATCCGTCCGACGGCCACGTGAGATGGTGGTCCGCGACGGTGGTGACGCCGCTCAGCAGCCCCTCGGCCACTCCGACGGAGGCCGATGCGGAGGCCAGGGACGCGTCGACGCCTGCACTGGCGTAGGCGGCGGCCATCGCGGGCAGCCAGTCGCGCATCGGCACCCCGCGCGTGCCGGGCAAGGTGCGAAAGGCGCTCTGCAGCAGGTGGTGATGGGCGTTGACGAGGCCGGGAGTGACGACGCAGCCCGAGACGTCGAGGGTCTCGTGACCGTGCGCAGCGGCGGGCTCTTGCGCGACCCGGCCCTCCACGAAGGCCAGATCCCCGGGACGTTCGCTGTCCGCATCCCGCGGGTCGACGACGATGCTGAGGGCGTCAGTGAGCAGCATGGCGGAAGTGTGCCACGCGGATGTTTCGCGCTGACTACGGTGACGGGTGCCCACGCACCGCGGCCCCGCAGCCTCTCGAGGCTGCGGGGCCGCCGCGTCGGAGGGTGGAGCGGGTCAGACGACCCGGCCCTGAGGGTTGGTCTCGACCGTCTTGTTGGGGTCGCGGTCGACGATGTCGCCCAGCGCCTCGTCGATGCGGGTCATGAGCTCGGCGGGGATCTCGACCCCGGAGGCCTTGGCGTTCTCGGTCACCTGCTCGGGGCGCGAGGCGCCGATGATGGCCGCGGCGACGTTGTCATTCTGCAGCACCCACGCGATCGCGAGCTGCGCCATGGTGAGGCCCAGCTCGTCGGCGATGGGCTGCAGCTTCTGGACGCGGCCCAGGACGTCGTCGTTCATGAACCGCTTGATCATGTTCGCGCCGCCCTTCTCGTCCGTGGCGCGAGATCCGGCGGGCGGGGCCTGTCCCGGCTTGTACTTGCCGGTCAGGACGCCCTGCGCCACGGGGGACCACACGATCTGCGAGACGCCGGATTCCTTCGACGCCGGCACGACCTCGTCCTCGATCACGCGCCACAGCATCGAGTACTGCGGCTGGCTCGAGATGAGCTGGACGTTCAGCTCCTTGGCGAGCCGGGCGCCCTCTCGGATCTGGTCCGCAGTCCACTCGGACACGCCGATGTAGTGCGCCTTGCCCTGGCGCACCACGTCCGCGAACGCGGTCATGGTCTCCTCGAGCGGGGTCTCGTAGTCGTAGCGGTGTGCCTGGTAGACGTCGACGTAGTCGGTCTGCAGGCGCTCGAGGGAGCCGTTGATGGACTCCATGATGTGCTTGCGCGACAGCCCGGTGTCATTCGGGCCGCCGGGACCGGTCGGCCAGTAGACCTTGGTGAAGATCTCGAGGCTCTGACGCCTCTCGCCCTTGAGGATGTCGCCCAGCACCGTCTCCGCGGCAGTGTTCGCGTAGACGTCCGCAGTGTCGAACGAGGTGATGCCGACGTCGAGCGCCGCCTTCACGCAGGCCGCGGCCTGCTCGTTCTCGACCTGCGACGCGTGCGTCAGCCAGTTGCCGTACGTGAGCTCCGTGATCTTGAGGCCGGAGTTGCCCAGATAGCGATAATTGATCATGCCCCCACCCTAGAACGGTCGCGGGGCACTCGCTTACCGACCGGTCAGACGGGGTACTCGCCGCGGCTCACCTTGGGCCGGGGGACGCGGAACCGGCGCATGTTGAGAGCGCGGGAGATCACGTAGAACGTCCACCCACGCGGGATCCGGCCCTCGCCGAACTTGGCGACGAAGTGCTTCTTGATCCGCTTGATGGTGATGAACGTCTCGACCGCAGATGCCAGCACGATCACGTAGAACAGCACGATCAGCGCGAAGCCGATGATGCCCGCCTGGCTGAAGAACAGCGACAGCACCACGAACACGATGGCCATGGGCAGCATGAACTCGCCGATGCTGGTGCGGGCGTCCACGAAGTCGCGCAGGAACCTGCGCTCGGGCCCGCGGTGCTCGGCGGGCATGTTGCGCTCGTCGCCCTCCTTCATCGCCTTGTACTCGAACTCGCGCTGCTCGCGAGCCTTGGCGCGACGGTCCTTGGCGTCCTGCTTGGACGATGCCAGGACGCCGCGGTTGTTGGCGGCCTCGCGTTCCTTGCGCTTGGGGGTGGGGCGACCCTTGCCGACGGGGGTGACGTCGTCCGCGGGGGCGTCGATCGTCGACTCGGGCACGTCGTGGTCGGAGTTCTTCTTCTTCATCATGTCCTTGTGGTCGAGATCTGCTGGTGTCGCGTGGTGAGTGTCGGAATCGGTGTCAGTCCTTCGCCGAGTCCTTGGCGGGCAGCGCGAGCATGCGGTCCAGCGCCACCTTGGCCTCCGCCTGGGTCTGAGCGTCGACGTCGATGCGGTTCACGAGCTCGCCTCCCGCGAGCGACTCGAGCGCCCACACCAGGTGGGGAAGGTCGATCCGGTTCATGGTCGAGCAGAAGCACACCGTGTCTTCGAGGAAGTGGATGTGCTTGTCCGGGTGGGCGTCCGCGAGCCGACGCACGAGGTTGAGCTCGGTGCCGATCACCCAGGATGAGCCGGGCTCGGCGGCGTCGAGGGTCTTGATGATGAACTCGGTGGAGCCCACGTAGTCGGCGCGAGTCACGACCTCGTGGGTGCACTCCGGGTGGACGAGCACGTTGATGCCGGGAACCCTCTCGCGCGCGGCCTCGACGTTCTCCTTGCGGAACCGACCGTGAACCGAGCAGTGGCCCTTCCACAGGATCACGCGGGCGCGCTCCAGCTCCTCTGCGGTGTTGCCGCCCAGCGGCTTGCGGGGGTCGAACACCACGCAGTCGTCGAGTTCGAGGCCGAGCTGCAGCACGGCGGTGTTGCGGCCCAGGTGCTGATCGGGAAGGAACATGACCTTGCCGTCGCCGTCGACGCCGCCCACCTGGTCGAAGGCCCAGCGCATCGCGACCTCGGCGTTGGAGGAGGTGCACACGACGCCGCTGTTGCGACCGCAGAACGCCTTGATGGCCGCAGTGGAGTTCATGTAGGTGACCGGGATGGTGCGATCGGCGACGCCGGCCTCGGCCAGCTGGTCCCACGCGTCCTCGACCTGGTTGATGTTGGCCATGTCCGCCATCGAGCAGCCGGCGGCCATGTCGGGCAGCACCACGGACTGCTGGTCGCCAGTGAGGATGTCTGCGCTCTCGGCCATGAAGTGCACGCCGCAGAAGACGATGAACTCGGCCTCCGGGCGCGCGGCCGCGTCGCGCGCGAGTTTGAAGGAGTCCCCGGTGACGTCAGCGAACTGGATGACCTCGTCACGCTGATAGTGGTGGCCGAGGATGAAGACCCGGTCGCCCAGGGCCTCCTTGGCGCGCCGTGCGCGGTCCACGAGGCCAGGGTCGGACGCGGCGGGCAGGTCGCCGGGGCAGTCCACGCCCCGCTCTGACAGCGGGTCGCGCCGGTCTCCCAGCAGCAGCAGCGCCGGCGACTCGGACGGCTCGGAGAACGTCGTGGTCATTCGTACATTCTCGCACGCTCGCCACGGCACACTTGAGCCATGCGCATCGTGGTCCTCACCGAGTCCTGGCCTGGCGGCGGGACCGCCGCCCTCACCGCGCTTCAGAGCGCCGATGCGGTCTCGGCGGCTTGGCTGGAGGCCTCGCCTTCCGCCGTGGTCGAGTGCTTCGCGATAGGCGACGGCGGGGCGCGCAGCGCGGATGCGCTCGAGGGGCCGAGGGCCTCCGTCGGGGGAGCCGTGGCGACCGAGACCAGCCGGGCGCACGTGCTCGCTCCCGCCGGTGGCGCCCTTCGCTGGGAGCCACATGCCCTCGCCTCGGCGCTGCTGGGGCTGGCCGCCGAGCACGTCGGCGCTCAGCCCGCGCGCACCGTCGTCGTGCCCGTGGGGGACGAGCCCCCCGCCGGGGACGCGACGGACCTGTGGCTGGGCGGGCTCCTGCCCATGCGCGGCGGCGTGGCGCCGCTGGACGTCGTCGCCGCCGTCTCGTCTCAGCGCCCCCTGCTGGGCTTCCACGGCATGAGCGCGGCGCTGCGAGACGGTCGTGAGGTGGACGAGGCGATCGGGCGTGCCGCGCAGGCGCAGGAGGACCGTTGGTCCGCGATCGCGCGCGAGGCCGATGACATCGCGGGCGCCCCGTCGTTGATGCGGACGAGCCGGCTCTCGGACATGCCGGGCGCCGGCGCGGCGGGCGGCCTGGCGTACACCCTGGCGGCCATCGGCGCGCGGATCGTGCCGAGCGCCCCGCTGATGGCGACGCTCACGGGCGCCGACGAGGCCGCTGAAGATGCCGATCTCGTAGTCGCGGTCGTGCCGAGCCTGGTGCCCCGGACTCTCGACGAGGGCGCCGTGCCGGCCGCGAGCGCGCTCGCCGCACGCCGCGGCGTGCCGGCGATCGTGATCGCTCCCGAGTCGCGCATCGGCCGGAGAGACCAGATGAACGCAGGGCTCGCGTCCGCGCACGAAGGAGAGCCCGGGGTGGACGGACTGTCCGCCGCCGTGCGTCGCGTGGCCCAGACGTGGACCCCGAATCGCTGAGGCGACGCGCGCGGGGAACCCGGGGCTTGGCAACCGCCCGGACAGGCGTACGCTAGAGCGCAGGAACTACGAAAGGAGGCGGCCTATGACGGATACAGCGACTGAAGCTGTCACTCACGGAGTCGTCATCACCGATGCGGCTGCAAACAAGGTGAAGAGCCTGCTGGAGCAGGAGGGTCGCGACGACCTTCGCCTGCGTCTGGCGGTTCAGCCCGGAGGCTGCTCCGGGCTCATCTACCAGCTGTACTTCGACGAGCGCATGCTCGACGGTGACGCGATGCGTGACTTCGACGGCGTGCAGGTTGTTGTCGACAAGATGTCGGTGCCGTACCTCGACGGTGCGTCCATCGACTTCGCCGACACGATCGAGAAGCAGGGCTTCACGATCGACAACCCGAACGCTGCGAGCTCGTGCGCATGCGGAGACTCCTTCAGCTGAACTGACGCTTCACGCCGACGGGCGGTGCTGGCCATAGGGTCGGCACCGCCCGTTCGCGCGTCTGGACCTATGTCAGTGCGAGGTCAGGTGTCAGTGCGAGGTCATGCTGCGGCGCACATCCTCGAGCACCCGGGGCAGGGTCGAGATGAACCGCTCGACGTCATCGTCCGACACTGCCGGGTGCAGCCCGATGCGCAGGTTGCCGTGGGTGAGCGCGCCCATCGCCGCGAGGACGTGGCTCGGCTCGAACGCGGCGGTGCCGCATGCCGATCCCGATCCGACCGCGAATCCCTCGCGATCCAGGCGCGTCACGACCGGTTCGCCGTCGAGGTACATGAACGCCGCCGTCAGCAGGTGCGGGACGCGGCTGTCGGGGTCGCCGACCACGGTGACCCCCTCGAGGCCCGACAGGGCATCGCGCATCCTGGCGGTGTGCGCCGCGAGCCGCGCCCGGTTCGCCTCGTGGGACTCCCGCCGCTCCTGGAGAGCGACGGCGGCCGCCAGCGCCAACGGGATCGACACGCCGCCCGGTGCCCAGCCCTCTCCGGGCCACGCGGGCAGCCAGCGAGTGCGCGGCCGGGTGGCGATGATTCCCAGCCCGGCCGGCGCGCCCCAGTCCGCGGGCTCCGCGAGCAGCGCATCCCACTCGGCGGGAGCCTCGATATGGCCGATGCTCGCACTCGCGTCCACCACCAGCGGCACCTCGGCGCGGCGCGCGAGCTGGGCCACCTCGTCGACGGGCTGGACGGTGCCGATCTCCTGGTTCGCGTGCTGGATGAGCGCCAAGGCGGTCGACGGGTGGCCCAGGCGCGTCGCGAGTTCGTCGAGATCCACATGGCCCGCGCCGTCCACGGACAGGAGGTCCACGGCTCCGGGGGCGGCGTGTTCGGCCGCATCGAGAACCGCCCGGCGCTCGACGGCCGAGGCGACGATGCGTTCGCGGCCGCGCCTGGCGCGGAAAATGCCGGCGGTGACGCGCTCCGCCGCGACGTGACCCGACGGCAGGAAGTGGACGTGTGCCGCGTCGGCCCCCAGCACATCGGCGATGGCCTCGCGGGCGCCGTCGAGCAGCGCCCGCGCGCGTCGTGATTCGTGGGTGAGGCGTGTGGGGTCCGCCCAGCCGTCTGCGAGGCCGGCGAGCAGCGCATCGGCCGCACGACGGCTGACCGGGGACTGCCCTCCGGCATCGAGGAACACCCGATTCGCTGGCATGTGCCCACGGTATCGCGCGCTAGACTGACCGCGTGTCCAAGAAGCCACTCACTGCCATGCCCCGGAAAGCCCTGATTGGCGCCGCGGCGGCGGGCGCGACGGCCGTTCTTGCAGGCTGCTCGCAGGGCATCGAAAACGGTGCCCTCCCGTCGACTCCCGACATCACGAACCAGACCGGAACAGTCATCACGCTGTGGAACGGTTCATGGATCGCCGCGCTGGCCGTCGGCGTGCTCACCTGGGGTCTGATCCTCTGGTGCGTCGCCGTCTACCGCAAGCGCAAGGGTGACGAGAAGCTGCCCGTCCAGAACCGCGTGCACCTGCCGCTCGAGCTGATGTACACGGCGCTCCCCATCATGGCCATCGCCGTGCTGTTCAAGTACACCGCCGAGGACATCGGCGAGCTGACGAGCCTCGACGCCGAGCCAGACCTCGAGATCCAGGTGGTCGGAAAGCAGTGGAGCTGGGACTTCAACTACCTCAGCGACGACGTCTACGATCCCGGCGTGCAGGCGCTGCTGACGGGCGAGGAGGGCGTCGAGGAGGGTCTCCCGACCCTGTACCTGCCCGTCGACGAGACCGTTCACTTCTATCTCGACTCGCGCGACGTGATCCACTCGTTCTGGATCCCGGCGTTCCTGTACAAGGAGGACACGGTGCCCGGTCGCACCAACGAGTGGCAGGTGACGCCCACCCAGGTCGGCACCTACCAGGGCAAGTGCGCTGAGTTGTGCGGTGAGTACCACGCGTCCATGCTGTTCAACGTGGAGGTCGTGGAGCGTGCCGAGTACGAGGCTCACATGGATGACCTGCGCGACAGGGGATACGAGGGCGCTCTCGGTCTCGAGTACAGCCGCGACCAGGTCGTGGAGATGACCATCGAGAACGGGGAGACCGAGTAATGGCCACCGTCGCATACGAGGACTCCCGTCGCGAGGAGCCTGCTCCCGCCTTCCCCGTCGCACCGTCGCGCTCGGGCTCGATCGTGGTGAAGTGGATCACCTCCACCGACCACAAGACCATCGGGTACATGTACCTGATCACGTCGTTCATCTTCTTCATCATCGGCGGCGTGATGGCGCTGGTCATCCGCGCCGAGCTGTTCGAGCCGGGCATGCAGATCGTGCAGTCGGCCGAGCAGTACAACCAGTTGTTCACCATGCACGGCACGATCATGCTGCTGCTGTTCGCGACGCCGCTGTTCGCGGGGTTCGCGAACGTCATCACGCCGCTGCAGATCGGTGCGCCCGACGTCGCGTTCCCGCGCCTGAACATGTTCGCCTATTGGCTCTACCTGTTCGGCGGCCTCATCGCGTCCGCGGGCTTCTTCACCCCGCAGGGTGCGGCATCGTTCGGATGGTTCGCATACGCGCCCCTGTCGAACGCCGTGTACTCGCCCGGAGTGGGCGGCAACCTGTGGGTCTTCGGACTCGCCCTCGCGGGCTTCGGCACCATCCTCGGTTCGGTGAACTTCATCACCACGATCGTCACGATGCGCGCGCCCGGAATGACCATGTTCCGGATGCCCATCTTCACGTGGAACATCCTCGTGACGTCGATGCTCGTGCTGCTTGCCTTCCCCCCGCTGGCCTCCGCGCTGTTCGCGCTCGGCTCCGACCGCGTGCTCGACTCCCAGGTGTTCAACCCCGAGAACGGGGGAGCGATCCTGTGGCAGCACCTGTTCTGGTTCTTCGGACACCCTGAGGTCTACATCATCGCGCTGCCGTTCTTCGGGATCGTGTCCGAGATCCTGCCGGTGTTCTCCCGCAAGCCGCTGTTCGGCTATCACGGTCTTGTCTACGCCACCATTGCCATCGCGGCGCTGTCCGTGACCGTGTGGGCGCACCACATGTACGTCACCGGCGCCGTGCTGCTGCCGTTCTTCGCGTTCATGACGATGCTCATCGCCGTCCCCACGGGTGTGAAGTTCTTCAACTGGATCGGCACGATGTGGCGCGGGAAGCTCACGTTCGAGACGCCCATGCTGTGGTCGATCGGCTTCCTCATCACGTTCCTCTTCGGTGGCCTGACCGGTGTGATCCTGTCGTCGCCGCCGCTCGACTTCCCGGTCTCCGACTCGTACTTCGTGGTCGCGCACTTCCACTACGTGGTGTTCGGCACCGTGGTGTTCGCGATGTTCGCGGGCTTCTACTTCTGGTGGCCCAAGTTCACGGGCAAGATGCTCCACGAGGGCTGGGGAAAGCTCCACTTCTGGCTGCTGTTCATCGGCTTCCACACGACGTTCCTGATCCAGCACTGGCTGGGTGCGAGCGGCATGCCGCGGCGCTACGTCGACTACCTTCCTGAGGACGGGTTCACGTGGATGAACCAGGTGTCCACGGTGGGTGCCGTGATCCTCGCGCTGTCGACCCTGCCGTTCCTGTGGAACGTCTACATCACCTCCAAGCGCGCGACGAAGGTGACCGTCGACGACCCGTGGGGCTACGGCAACTCGCTGGAGTGGGCGACCAGCTGCCCGCCGCCGCGGCACAACTTCACGTCGATGCCGCGCATCCGCTCGGAGCGGCCCGCCTTCGACCTTCACCACCCGGAGGCCGCCGCCCGCGACCACCACGCGGCCTACGGCTCCGGCAGCGACCACGCACCCGTCGCGGCGTCCGACAAGAATGCCCACACCGCGTCCGACAAGGAGTCCTGACCGATGCGCCTTGAAGCCAACGTCTTCTGGATCCCGTCAATCTTCTTCTTCATCGTTGCCCCGGTGTACGCGTTCCTGACGGAATGGAACGAGTGGGTGGGCATCACGGCGCTCCTGCTCACCGGCGGCATGTTCATCATGATCGGCCTGTACTTCAAGATGCTCGAGAAGCGTCACGGGCAGCGCCCCGAGGACAACGAAGAGGCCCACATCTCTGAGCTCGCCGGAGCCCAGGGCGTGTATGCGCCGTGGAGCTGGTGGCCCCTGGTGATCGGCCTCGGTTCAGCACTGGCCTTCGTGGCCATGGCAGTGGGCTGGTGGATCATGGTCCCCGCCGTCATCGTCGGCACCGTCGGCCTGGTCGGCTGGGTGTTCGAGTTCTCGACGGGGCGACACGCCCACTGACGTCACAGGTGTGATGCCTCACTCCTCGGAGTCGAGGGCCTTGCCTGCCACCGACACCAGGCGCGAGATCACCACGGTGATGAACAGCACGCCGACCACGCCCTCCAGGGAGAACAGCGACCTGGCCCAGGACGAGACGGGTGTGACGTCGCCGAACCCGAGGGCCGACAGGGTCACGAAGCTCCCGTAGAGCAGTGCCTGCCACGGCAGCGGGGTCTGTGCAAGGGTGGGATCCGCGAAGCTGCCAGGGTCGGCGATCTCCAGGAGCGCGGCGGAGGCGCCGAAGACGCCGCCCAACAGCAGGAATCCGCACACAGCGACCAGCAGCAGGTCGACGGCATTGGCGCGCTCAGGGGGATCCATGAGCGCGCGGAACAGCACCACGACCAGGGCGACCTGCAGCAGGCCGATGCTGCTCAGCATGGCTGTCAGCGCCAGCTGGCTCTCTGGGGACCAGACAAACCAGCCACCGCCGGCAACGACGCTCACCGCGAATGCCGCGAGCAGCCAATACCGGCGGGGGGCGATCACGGCCGCGCGGACGCTGAAGAACACGAGCCCGCCATAGAACATCAGATAGACACCGGTCCACCCAGCGCCTCCGTCAGTGATGGGATAGCCGAACTGGATCAGCACCAGGCTGACCAGCAGCAGCCACACGACGGAGCGGCGCCCCAGCGGGTGGTGCGGCGGACTCGGGGTCGCCGGCTCTTCTTCGTGTGCCATAGGGATCACGCTACCCGCGGGGAGACTCGGCGTGCCCGGACGCAGCAAGGGCGGGCACCCTGTCGGGTACCCGCCCTTGCTGCGGTCGCGTCGATCTCTACTTGACGATGAGACCCTGCGTCGCCGATGCGGTGGCGAAGCGCTGCTGGACGTTCGCCCAGTCCACGACGTTCCACCACGCCTTGACGTAGTCCGCCTTGACGTTGCGGTACTGGAGATAGAAGGCGTGCTCCCACATGTCGAGCATGAGCAGCGGGACGAGGCCTACGGGGACGTTGCCCTGCTGGTCGTACAGCTGCACGATGACGAGCTTCTGCCCGATGGTGTCCCACGCGAGAATCGACCAGCCGGAGCCCATGATCGTCAGGGCGTTCTGGGTGAAGTGCGCCCGGAACTTGTCGAACGAGCCAAAGTTCTCGTCGATCGCGGCTGCGAGCTCGCCCGTGGGCTTGTCGCCACCGTCTGGGGACATGTTGGTCCAGAACACCGAGTGGTTGACGTGTCCGCCCAGGTTGAAGGCGAGAGCCTTCTCGAGCCCGGCGATGGGCCCAAAGTCGTCGTTGTCGCGGGCGGCGGCCATCTTCTCTAGCGCCGTGTTGGCGCCGGCCACGTAGGTCGCGTGGTGCTTGGAGTGGTGAAGCTCCATGATCTCGCCCGCGATGTGCGGGTCGAGAGCGCCATAGTCGTATGAGAGGTCCGGCAGCGTGTATTCAGCCATACTTCCTCCTGCGTTGGGCGCGGCTTGGTACGCCGCGCGCTGTTTCCGGGGTGTCCCCTTGAGCCTATCGCCGCAGCAGTGTCCCTGCTGCGAACCGGCCGTGTGCGTGTCAACACCGCAGGGTTCGCGGGGATTCCCTTGGATCGGACGGTCCCGCGTCCTACACGCAGAAGGCCGGCCCCCGCGACGGGAACCGGCCTTCTGCGTAGCGACTACGCGCCTACTTCTTGGTCGAGTCTTCGAGCTCGTCCCACTCGTGGTCGAGACGCTTGTCAGCGCCCTTCGCCTCAGCGCCGTCCGCCAGTCCGTGCGGCGTCGGCGCGTCCGGGTGCGCGTGGTGTGCGGACTCGAGCTCCTCGGGAGTGACGGGCTCGATGCGGTCCTCGTAGTAGAACCGCGACAGGCTCTGCTTGAAGCGGTCCCAGCGGTAGCCCTTGCGCGCCACGCCGTGCTCGTTTCGCGCGGGAGCGATGTCGAGCGGCTGGTGGTTGTCGAACGACACCCGCAGCCACCGCTCCTGCTCATCGAGAGGGCTGTGGACCTCGACGTACTCGCCGTGCTCGTGACGCACGATCGTTCCCGTCTCGTGTCCGTGGAGGACGAGTTCACGGTCCTTGCGCTGCAGACCGAGGCAGATCCGCTTGGTGATCCAGAACGCCGCGACCGGCAGGATGAAGATGCTCCATTGGAAGAAGATCGTCAGGTCGTTGAGCGAGAGATCGAACAGGTTGGCGACGATGTCGTTCGAACCCTCGATCACCAGGATCACGTAGAACACGATCATGCCCACACCGATGCCGGTGCGGACCGGCACGTTGCGGGGACGGTCGAGCACGTGCTTCTCGCCCTTGTCTCCGGTGGCCCAGGCCTCGATCCAGGGGTACAGCGCGATGAACCCGAAGAACAGCGCGGGCACGATTACAGACGGGATCAGGATGTTCCACGACAGCGTGTAGCCCCAGAGCTCCCATTCCGTCGGCAGGCCGAAGAGCCAGCCGGGCCACATGCGCAGCAGCCCGTCCACGAACAGGATGTACCAGTCAGGCTGCGTTCCTGCGGAGACGGGGGAGGGGTCGTATGGTCCGTAGTTCCACACCGGGTTGATGGTGAACACGGAGGCGACCAGCGCCACGATGCCGAAGACCACGAAGAAGAACCCGCCGGCCTTCGCGGTGTAGACGGGGAACAGCGGCAGGCCCACGACGTTGCGGTGCGTGCGGCCCCCGCCCGGGTACTGGGTGTGCTTGTGCAGGAACACGAGGAACAGATGCAGCGCGATGAGCGCGAGGATCAGCCCTGGCACGATGAGGATGTGGGCCGTGAAGATGCGCGGAATCAGAGCCGTCCCGGGGAACTCTCCGCCGAACAGCCAGAACGAGATGTGGCTGCCGATCAGCGGCACGCCCTTGATGACGCCGTCGATGATTCTCAGCCCATTGCCCGAGAGCACGTCGTCGGGGAGCGAGTAGCCGGTGAATCCGGCGGCGAGACCCAGGATCATCAGCGTGAAGCCCACGAGCCAGTTCAGTTCGCGCGGCTTGCGGAAGGCGCCGGTGAAGAACACGCGGCACATGTGCACCATGATCGCGGCGATGAAGAGCAGCGCAGACCAGTGGTGGATCTGGCGCATGAGCAGGCCGCCGGGAACCTCGAACGAGGTGACGAGCGTGGACTCGTACGCCTTCGTCATCTCCACGTCGTGCATGGTGGCGAAGGGGCCGTCGTAGTGGACGGTCTCCATCGACGGCACGAAGAACGCCGTGAGGAAGACGCCCGAGATCAGCAGGATCACGAAGGAGTACAGCGCGATCTCGCCGAGCATGAAGGACCAGTGGTCGGGGAACAGCTTGCGTGCGAAGAACTTGACGAAGCCGCCGATCGAGGTGCGCTCGTCGACGTAGTTCGCGGTCCCGGAGGCCGCGGTGTTCAGCTTGGCGCCCATCAGCGGGTCTCCTCCTCGACGGCGGTGTCATCCCCGCCCTTGAGGCGGTCCCAGTACGACGATCCCACCGGCTCGTCGAAGTCGGCGCGGGCCACGATGTATCCCTCGTCGTCCACTGCGATCGGCAGCTGGGGCAACGGCCGCTTGGCCGGGCCGAACACGACCTTGGCACCGTTGGCGACGTCGAACGTCGACTGGTGGCATGGGCACAGCAGGTGGTGGGTCTGCTGCTCGTACAGCGCGACCGGGCAGCCCACGTGGGTGCAGATCTTCGAGTACGCGACGATGCCGTCGAACGACCAGTCCTCGCGTCCCGGCTGGACGTTGAGATCCTTGGGGTCGAGGCGGACGAGCAGCACCACGGACTTGGCCTTCTCGTTCATCATCTCGGCGTGCCCGAGGTCGAGGAGGCCGTCCGGGATGACGTGGAACACGGACCCGATGGTGACGTCGGCGGCGCGGATCAGGGCGCCGTCGGGATCGCGTGCGAGCCGGACTCCAGGTGCCCAGATGGTGTGGCGGAACCTCGAGACGTTCCAGTCGCCTCCCATGCTGCCGATCTGCGGGACGAGCAGCGACAGGGGAGCGATCGCGAGTGCCGTGATGAGCGTGCCCTTGAGCAGGCCGCGACGCTCGACACCGGCAAGGCCCGAGTCCTCGGCGCCGTCCTTGAGGTTCTGCACCGCGCCTGCGCGGGCCTCGTCGGAGCTGCGCAGCTCGTGGCGCTCCTCGACCATCTCGTGGTCGCGCATCAGTGTCTTGGCCCAGTGGATGGCGCCCAGGCCGATGCCGATCATCGCGAGGAAGACGCCGATGCCGATCCACATGTTGACCTGCTGGATCGCGGCGACGTCGCCGCCGTCGCCGAGGTCCAGGGCGAAGTAGGCCCAGATGGCGAGGACCGTACCGATGACGGAGATCCCGAAGAGCGCGGCGGTCTGGCGCTCGGCGCGCTTGCTCGCCTTCTTGTCGACGTCGGCGCGTCGCGGCCGGTGGTGAGGGAGGCCGGGATTGTCGTAGCCGTTGGCCGACGTGAGGTCGGAGTGTCCGGAGGAATTCTTATCGGGGGCGCTCATGAGGAACGGGCTCCTACCCAGATGGTGCTGGCGATGATCAGTCCGAGCAGGACGAGCCACGCCCACAGGCCCTCGGAAACCGGGCCGATGGAGCCCAAGGTGAGGCCTCCGGGCGAGCCATTGCTCTGGAAGTCGATGTACGCGATGATGTCGCGCTTGGTCTCGGGAGTGATGTTCGCGTCGTTGAAGACCGGCATGGACTGCGGTCCGGTCAGCATGGCCTCGTAGAGGTGCGTGGGGGTGGAGTTGAGCACCGAGGGGGCGTACTTGCCCTGCGTCAGCGCACCTCCGCCGCCGATGGAGCCGTGGCACATGGCGCAGTTGGTGCGGAAGGCGAGCATCCCGTTGGCCGCGTCGCCGAGCGCGGGGTCGACCTGTTCGGCGGTGGGAATGGCGGGGCCGGCTCCCAGCGAGGCGACCCATGCCGCGAGCTGCTCGATCTCGTCCTGGGTGAACTGCACCGGCTTGGCGGGGGCCTGCGGCCCGGACGCCTGCATCGGCATCCGGCCGGTGCCCACCTGGAAATCGACGGCTGCGGCGCCGACGCCGACGAGCGACGGTGCAACGCCGTCCTGGCCCTGAGCGTCGAGGCCGTGGCAGGAGGCGCAGTTGGCGGCGAAGAGGCGCTCGCCCGCCACGACGTCCTCTTCCGACATCTCAGTCGAGGCGGTGGCGGTGCCGGGCGCAGCGACGGCAGCGACTCCAGTGATGAGGGCGAGCAGCGCGAGCACGAGCAGCAGCGGAGCTGCTCTGTGGTGGCGCCGGCGGGCGAGTGAATGCATGCGTCTTCCCTACTGGACCAGGTAGATCACGGCGAACAGGGCGATCCAGACCACGTCCACGAAGTGCCAGTAGTACGAGACGACGATGGTCGTCGTGGCTTCGTGGGTGCCGAACTTCTTCGCGACGAACGATCGTCCGAGCACGAACAGCATGGCCAGCAGACCGCCGACGACGTGAATGCCGTGGAAGCCGGTGGTCAGGTAGAAGACCGACCCGTACGGGCTGGACGAGATCGTCAGGCCCTCAGACACGAGCACCGCGTACTCGTAGACCTGGCCGGCCACGAACACGGAACCCATGATGAACGTGAGCACGAACCACTCGTGCATGCCCCAGGAGCGGAACTTCCACAGCGGCCCGGTGCGGCGGCGCTGGTAGCGCTCGGCCGCGAACACGCCTGCCTGCGCAGTGAATGACGACAGCACCAGGATGGTGGTGTTCGCCAGCGCGAATGGCACGGTGAGAAGTTGCGTCTGCTCGGCCCAGATCTCCGGCACTTGGGCTCTGAGCGTGAAGTACATCGCGAACAGACCCGCGAAGAACATCAGCTCAGAACTGAGCCAGACGATGGTTCCGACAGCTACCTGGTTGGGGCGCGTCGCGTGAATCGGTGACGGCACACTCGTCGTCGCGTGGGACATGGCAACCATTATTGCGTATGACGTAGGTCCTAGATGCCAGAACGCGCAGGTCAAGGCAAGTCTGGGGCAGTGAGCCGCTGGCGCAGCCCTGGCTTCGTGCCAGAATGGTCGCCATGAGTGACGTTGCCAAGCGCAAGGACGATGCCGTCGCGCCAGCGCGCGCGCGCATCCTGCTGTACAGCGATGACCGGAACGTGCGGGAGAAGGTCCGCTTCGCGTGCGGCTCCACGACGCACGGCCGGACGATCGAGTGGACGGAGACTGCGACGCACGATGCCGTGATCTCTCAGGTGGACTCCCAGCGGTTCGATCTGCTGATCCTCGACGGCGAGGCTGCGAAGTCGGGGGGCATGGGCATCTGCCGGCAGATCAAGCACGAGATCTACGACTGCCCCCCGATCATGCTTCTCGTGGGGCGTGCGGGCGACGCTTGGCTGGCGACCTGGTCCGAGGCCGATGCGGCAGTCGCCCATCCGCTGGACCCCTTCGCCGTGCGCGATTCGGTCGACGCGTTCTTCGCACCCGTCGACCAGCCGAGCTGACCCGTCCCCGAACCGCCTCAAGGAGGCACCGTGGCCACCCTGCAGGACCTGCTGTCGCGTCTCGTCGAGCACGAGGACCTCACTGCGGAGGAGACGGCTGCAGTCATGGACTCGGTGCTCACCGACAGCGCGTCCCCCGTGGCGATGGGGGCGTTCCTCGCTGCGCTGAGAGTCAAGCGTGAGACTCCGACCGAGGTCGCGGGCCTCGCGAAGGCCATGCTGGATCACGCGGTGCGGTTCGACGTTCCCGGTCGCTCCGTGGACATCGTGGGGACCGGCGGAGACGGCGCCCACACAGTCAACATCTCGACGATGGCGTCGATCGTCATCGCCGGGTCGGGCCTGACCGTCGTCAAGCACGGCAACCGCGCCGCCACCTCCAAGTCGGGCAGCGCAGATGTGCTGGGTGCCCTGGGAGTCCGGCTCGACCTCCCGCCTGCCCGGGTGGCCGAACTCGCGACCGAGGTGGGAATCACGTTCTGTTTCGCGCAGGTGTTCCACCCTGCGATGAAGTTCGCCATGCCGATCCGCAAGGAGCTCGGCGTGCCGACCACCTTCAACATCCTGGGCCCCCTCACCAATCCTGCACAGCCCGCCGCGACGGCGATCGGTTCGTCCAGCATGCGCGTCTCCCCGGTGCTCGCCGGCGTCGTCGCCCAGCAGGGGCGCGAGGCGCTGGTGTTCCACGGCGACGACGGACTCGACGAGCTCGCTCCGACCGGTGCGGCTACTGTGTGGGAGGTGCGCGGCGGCGACATCACCGAGCTGCGGCTCGACCCCGTCGCCGACCTCGGTCTCGCGCCGATCACCATCGACCAGCTGCGCGGCGCTGGCGCCGACCACAACGCGGACGTCGCTCGCGACGTCTTCGCTGGCAGTCGTGGACCGGTGCGCGACACCGTGGTGCTCAACGCCGCCGCGGGGATCGTCGCGGACGCCACACTGCCCGGCACCGCATCGGGCACGATCACGGAGCGGTTCGCCGCAGCGATGGACATTGCGGCGCGGGCGATCGATTCCGGCGCCGCCGCGGACGTGCTTGATCGCTGGGTCGCCGCCTCGCGCGGCTGACCGCAGCTCCGCGCCCACCAACCGGACAGTCTCCCTGTAGCGTTTCGATCGCATCTGCTAGGCATGATGAGTCTTCCTGCGCTCCATCTTCGCGTAACTTTCGCACCGGTATTGCGCTTTCGCTAGGCCACGCGCCGCGCCGTGTATATCGTTTTCGCAACCTGCCCGCCGAAGGGGAGGACGAGCGCTCCGGCTCGGTCCCGTTTCGGTGGTCCAGTCCGAATCGCGTAAAGGAGCGCTCATGCGGACCACTCTCCGCCCCACTGCCGCCGTCGCATTTGCTGCGATGGCCGCCATCTTGCTGTCCTTCGCCCTCGTTCCTGCCACCTCCGGACCCGCGCGTGCCGCGGCGTCAGGTGAGGTCAGCATCGACTTCGAGGACGGAACGACGGGAACCTGGGTCGCCAATGGCGACGCCTCGCTCGAGGTCGTCGATGACGGTTCAGGCGAGAACATGGTGCTGTCGGTATCCGGCCGCACCGCAACTTATGAGGGCGTGACGTCGCCCACCGGCGCGTACGACGAGGGCGTGGAGTACACGTTCTCGATGGACGTGAAGCTGTCCGCCGCCTCCGCCCTGCGTCTGATCGCCAACGAGACCGGCGCGGACAACGAGTACGTGTGGATGGGCAATATCACCGCTGCGGCGGATGAGTGGGTCACCGTCACCGGCACGCATGTGTTCGGCGCCGGCGCCCCGTCCGCGAAGGTCTACCTCGAGGTCGCAGAGTTGACCGACTACGAGGTCGACAACATTGCAGTCACCGCTCCCGCGACGGAGCCCGAGCCCTGCTTGCCCGTCACGGACATCGACTTCGAGGACGGCACCACGGGATCGTGGGTCGCCAATGGCGATGCCGCGCTGGAGGTCGTCGATGACGGCTCTGGCTCGAACATGGTTCTCGCAGTCGCTGGTCGCACTGCGTCGTACGAAGGCGCCTCGTCAGCCACCGGCGAATACGACGAGGGCGTGGCGTACACGTTCTCGGTCGACGTTCGGGTGTCGGCGGATTCGGCTCTGCGTCTGATCGCCAACGAGACCGGCGCGGACAACGAATACGTGTGGTTGGGCAACACCAACGGCGTGGCGGGTGAGTGGGTCACTCTCACCGGAACGCACACATTCGGCGCTGGTGCCTCAAACGCCAAGGTCTACGTTGAGGTAGCGGAGCTGGGCGACTATGACGTCGACAACATCCTCGTCACCGCCCCCTGTGGCGAAGACGAGGGCATCGTGATCGAGCCCGGCTTCGTGCCCGGCGGCGCCGTCGACCCGTCGGCGTCGCCCGCCAACGTCGCCCAGGCACCCGAGGGCGGCGAGGAGAACTACGCCGCGCTCACCTTCGACGACGGGCCCAACCCGGCCGTCACCAACGAGCTGCTCGACTTCTTGCAGGACAACGGCGTCAAGGCCGCCTTCTGTGTGATCGGTCAGAACATCTCGACGCAGGCGCAGATCGCCACCCTCAACCGCATCGTCGACGAGGGCCACGTGCTGTGCAACCACACGACGGGCTACGCCGCCGTGGACCAGTGGAGCGACCAGGCGATCGCCGACGACCTCATGGCCAATCTCGAGATCATCCGCAACGCCGTGGGCGACCCGAACCTCACGGTTCCGTTCTTCCGCGCGCCCAACGGCACGTGGGGCAACTCCGGTGCGGTGGCTGCCGAGCTCGGCATGCAGCCGCTCGCAGTGGTCAACACCATCGAGGACTGGAACGACTCACTGACCCAGGAGCAGATCACCGCGAACCTCGAATCGGTCATCGTGCCGGCGAACTCGGGCGAACTGATCCTGGTTCACGACGGGGGCGGCGACCGGACCAAGACCCTCAACGCCGTCAAGGAGGTCGTGGCCGACCGCTTGGCCAACGGCTGGGCGTTCACCCTCCCCGCTGGCACGCCCGAGGCGGCTGGCACCGTCGCGTTCAGCACGGACTTCGAGAACGGTTCGCTGGACGGTTGGGAGCTTCGTGACTCCGGTTGGACCGAAGAGCAAGAGGGCGGCCCGCTGCCCGGTACTCCCAGCGTCGAACTGACGGAGGAAGAGGCCGCCAGCCCCACGCACTCGGCGAAGGTGGCCAACCGCAACTCGCAGGGCGATGGCCTCCGCATCGAGGTCACGGACCTGCTCGCAGCAGGCACCCAGTACGAGGTGACTGCATCGATCAAGTTCGCACCGGGCGAGACTCCTGGCAACGTCTGGATGTCGCTCCAGAACGGTCCAAGCACGTTCAACACGCTGTCTCAGTTCGGCTCGGTGTTCTCGAACTCCGAGTGGACCGAGGTGACCGGCTCGTTCACGATGCCGTCCGTCGCCGAGGGCAACCAGGCATGGCTGTACTTCGAGACTGCCTGGGATGGCGGAGCCAAGGGCAACACCTCGACGTTCTACGTTGACGACATCAGCGCCGTGGTTCCGGCACCTCCCGTGATCCAGGACCTGACGCCGATGAAGGACACGGTGCCGTTCCCGCTGGGCGTGGCGATCGATTCCCGCGAGACTGTCGGGGCCCCGTCCGACCTGCTGCTGCAGCACTTCAACCAGATCTCGGCTGAGAACTTCATGAAGCCCGAGGCTTGGTACAACGCCGCTGGTGAGTGGGACCCGAACGAGATCGAGATCGACTCGCTCATGGACTTCGCGGTCGAGAACGACCTCGGAGTGTACGGTCACGTGCTCGTCTGGCACAGCCAGACTCCGGCGTGGTTCTTCCAGGATGAGGCGGGGGAGCCGCTCACCGACTCCGAAGCTGACCGGCAGATCCTGCTGGACCGTATGAAGACCCACATCGACAACGTGGTCGCATACCTGGCTCAGTGGGGCGACTACGGTGCCGGCAACCCCATCGTCGCGTTCGACGTGGTCAACGAGGTCATCGACGACTCCGCGGCCTACGACGACGGCATGCGCCGTTCGCAGTGGTACCGCATCCTCGGCGAGGAGTTCGTCGACGCCGCATTCCACTACGCCAAGGCGGCCTTCGGCAACCACGGTTCGGACGCGGCGGTCGAGTTGTTCATCAACGACTACAACACCGAGCAGTCGGGAAAGCGTGGGCGCTACCTCGCTCTCATCGACCGCATGCTCGACCGCGGCGCTCCCCTCGACGGCATCGGCCACCAGTTCCACGTGAACCTGGCCCTGCCCGTGGGGGCACTCGAGGACGCCATCGTCGACTCCATGGGTCGCGGCCTCAGCCAGGCGGTGACCGAGCTTGACGTGACCACTGGGGTGCCGACGTCTGAAGCCAAGTTCATCGATCAGGGCTACTACTACCGGGACGCATTCGACATCTTCCGGGAGTACCAGGACGAGTTGGACTTCGTCACCATCTGGGGTCTCGTCGACACCCGGTCATGGCGCAACGACAATGGCGGCCCGCTCGTCTTCGACGGCGCCTACCAGGCGAAGCCCGCCTACTACGGCATCGTGGAAGGTGCAGGGACAGGGGAGCCGCCGCTGCCGCCCCGCACGCGCACTGCGAACGCCTTCGAGGGATCAGTCGAGCTGAACGACGACGCCACCACCTCTCCGGTGTGGGAGCGGCTCCCGCTGCTGCCGATCGAGAGCAAGGGTGACTTCCAGTTCCGGTGGGCTCAGGACCACCTCACGGTGTTCGTCACCGTCGAGGACGGCACTGTGGACGCCGCTGATGGGCTCGAGTTCACCGTCAACGGCACGGACTATGCAGTCGACCGCTCTGGCGATGGTGACGCAGACGCCGTCGTGACCGCGACGGCGGGTGGCTACGACGCAGTCGTGCACCTGCCTCTTGCAGCGGCGGCAGAGTCTGACGACCTGTCCTTCGATGTCCGCATTGTGGACGGGGATCAGACCGTGGGTTGGAACACCGCAGGCGCCACCGGCTCAGTGACGTTGGTGGAGCCGCTGTCGTACGTGGAGATTCCACAGACCGCGGTCATGCCGACGATCGACGGCGAGGCGGAAGCGGCATGGTCCGCCGCCCCGATGGTGACCACCGACAAGTTCGTCGACGGCAACACCGCCGCACCGGGCGAGTTCTACACGCTGTGGAACGACAACACCCTGTACGTCTACGCCGAGATCCCAGATCCCAGCGTCGACGTGACGGGTTCGGACCCGTGGACGCAGGACTCGGTCGAGATCTACGTCGATGGGGGCAACTTCAAGAATGGCTCCTACCGCTACGACGACATGCAGGTGCGGATCAACGCCGACAACGTGGTGTCGTTCGGAACCGGTGACGAGGGCTTCCAGGCCAACCGTGTCGAGTCGGCCACCAGCCGGTTCGATGGCGGTTGGACGGTCGAGGCAGCGATCTCGCTGCTGGAGTACGGCGGCGAGGGCAGCTTCCACGGCGTCGACTTCCAGATCAACGGCGCGACCGACGGTGCGCGTCACACGATCCGCAACTGGGCAGACCCCACGGGAGCCGGCTACCAGTCGACTGCTCGCTGGGGTGTCGCACAGCTGGTGGACGGCAGCATGCCGTTCTCGGACGTCGACGACTCGTTGGAGCACTACGAGGCGATCGAGTGGATGTGGGAGAACGGCCTCACGACCGGTTTCGAGGATGGGACCTTCCGTCCCTTCGCTCCGCTGTCTCGTGACGCCATCGCCGCATTCCTCTACCGTCTCGAGGACCCCGAGTACACGGCTCCCACCGAGCCGATGTTCTCGGACGTCACGCCGGACAGCTCGGAGTTCTACACCGAGATCAGCTGGATGGGCGACACGGGCCTGTCGACCGGATGGGAGGACGGCACCTTCCGCCCGTTCGACTCGACCACGCGCGACGCGATGGCGGCCTTCCTCTACCGGTACGTCGACCCAGAGGGCTACGAGGCGCCGGCGCAGCCGATGTTCTCGGACGTCACACCGGGCAGCACGGAGTTCTACACCGAGATCAGCTGGATGGGCGACACGGGCCTGTCGACGGGGTGGGACGACGGCACGTACCGGCCGCTGGAGCCGCTGACGCGAGACGCGTTCGCTGCGTTCCTGTACCGGCTCATGGGTGACGACGCCTAAGTCTCAGCCCGCAAGCCTCTCGCGGAGGCGCCTGTCCGCATCGCTCGGAACGGCGTCTCCGCGGGAGCACGGACGCGGTGTTTCGGGGCGTGTCAGCGTCGCTCCGACCCGACTCTCGAGTCGTGGTCGGAGCGACGTGCGTCCACCCACTGCCGGTGCCGACCGGCGCCGGTGACGGGCGAGGCCCACTCCCCGTCGACATAGAGCAGGCGGGTGCCGGGACGCTCCAGCCAGCGCAGGACGATCTCTTGCTCCTCCACCAAGGGTGCGTCGATGTCAAGAGCGTCCCAGCGCAGGCGCAGGGAATCAGCCGCCTCCCACACTCCCGCCTCCACACGCCGCGAGCCGGCCAGGACGCCATGAGCGATCGATGCCAGCTCCCACGCACCGTCGACCCATCGCACCGCGACGATCCGGCACGCGCGCAGCGCTGCGAGCCGGTCGCGTCGCATGGCCCCGTCGACGAGCGCGCTCAATGCGTCTCGCATCTCGCCGGCCCTCTCGTATTCGAGCCGGTCCGCGCGGGCGGCCACCTCCGTCTGCATCGCGGCGACGACCGGGGAGACGTCACGGTCCAGCGCGTCTCGTGCCGCGAGCACCGCGACGTCGTAGCCCGATTCCTCGCCCCGAACGCACGGGGCGGCGCAGGCGCCCAGGTCCTTCAGAATGCACGCGTGCGCGCCCACGCGCGGAACGATGGTGAGCCGCGTCGTGCAGGTCCGCACGCGCATGGCTTGCTCGACCGCGGACGCGGCGAGGCGCGCATCCGCCATCGAGCGCATCGGCCCCAGCCAGGAGGACTGGCCGTGGGCGGACTTCACCGCGGACAGGCGCGGATAGCGCTCGTCCGTGAATCTCAGCCACGCGGTCCGCTCAGGACGGGTCGACCTGCGGTTGTACCGCGGTCGCCACTGATCGATCATGCGGACCTCGAGAACGTTCGCCTCGAGCTGCGTGGGGCACACCACGGTGTCGACGTCCACCGCGAGCTCCAGCATGTCTCGGATGCCGCGCCGGCTCTCGCCGCGAGTGAAGTAGGACTTGACCCGTGAGCGCAGATTGCGTGACGTGCCCACGTACAGTCGCTCGCCCAGGGGGCCTCTGAACGTGTACACGCCCGGCTTGGCCGGAACGCGGTCGGCCATCGTCGCCTTGCGTCGCAGGGTGCTCGGCACCGGGTTGCGCAGCGTGTCGAGGTCCTCGCGGTGCGTGACGCCGAAGGCGGCGAGGCGCTCGAGCATGCCGTGCAGCACCTCGGAGGTGGCACGGGCGTCCTCGAGGGCGCGGTGGTTCGGGGTCACTCGCGTACCGAAGACCCGGGCCAGTGTGGCGAGCTTCTTGTTGGGGGCCTCTTCCTTCGTCGTGGCGCGGCGTGCGAGCAGCACGGTGTCGACGATCTCGGGACCGGGCCACGCGTATCCGTGCCGGCGGCACGCCTCCTTCAGGAACCCCACGTCGAAGCGCGCATTGTGCGCCACGAGTACGGCGTCACCCAGGAACTCGAGGAAGCTCGGCAGCACCTGTGCGATGGGCGGCGCGGTCGTCACCATCGCGTCGGTGATGCCCGTGAGGGCGACGATGAACGGCGGGATCGGCCCGCCCGGATCCACGAGCGTCTGGAACTCGCCGATCACTTCGCCGCCTTGCGTCTTCACCGCGCCGATCTCAGTGATCTCGCTCTCGCGGGGCGAGCCGCCCGTGGTCTCCAGGTCGACGACCACGAACGTCGTCGCGGACAGGGGCTCGCCGATGTCTGCAAGGCTGCCCTGCACCGCCGCTGTCATGGCGTCGACCCTACGTCGCGGGTGTGACACGGCCGCGGAGCGGGGAAGCGAGACGCGATGTCAGAGGTCGGTCGTAGCGTGCGGAGCATGATCATTGATTGCGATTCATGCGAGGTCCGGGGCAAGGCCTGCGGCGACTGCGTCGTGTCCTTTCTGACGATTCCGGTGCGAGAGCCGCAGCCGGTCGAGATGGACGACGATCAGGCGGCGGCGGTGGACGCGCTCGTGGAGGGCGGCCTCGTGCCGCCACTGCGCCTGGTGAGCCGCGGCATCGCTAGCTGACCGGGACAGGACGTCAGTCGGGGCGGCCGTGTGCGTAGATGTCCTCGATGCTGTCACCGTGCGCTTCCAGCACTCGGTTCCTCTTGACCTTGAGCGAGGGCGTCAACATGCCGTTGTCGATGGTGAGGTCGCCGTCGAGGATGCGGAACGCGCGCACCGACTCAGCCCGCGACACGGCACCATTCGCACGGTCGATCGCCTTCTGAATGCGGGCCACGATGCGCTCGTCCTTCGCGGCCTCCGCAGGCGACATCGCCTCGATGCCCTTGCTCTCCAACCAGCCGGGAAGAGCATCCGCGTCGATCGTGACCAGGGCGGCGATGAAGGGCTTCCCGTCGCCGACGACCACACACTGGCTCACCAGCGCGTACGCGCGGATGCGGTCCTCGAGCTCCGCGGGGGCGACGTTCTTGCCCCCGGCGGTCACGATCAGCTCCTTCTTGCGTCCCGTGATGGTGAGGTATCCGTCGTCGTCCTGAGCGCCGATGTCTCCGGAATGGAACCAGCCGTCGGCGAACACCGCGCTGGTCGCGTCGGGGTTGTGGTGGTAGCCCTCGAAGAGCTGCTCTCCACGCAGCAGGATCTCGCCATCGTCCGCGATGCGGACCTCGATGCCGGGCAACGGCGGCCCGACGGTGCCGATCTTGGCGAGGTCGGGCCGGTTCACGTGCGAGGCCGCGTTGGTCTCAGTGAGTCCGTAGCCTTCCAGCACCGTCAGGCCGAGCCCGCGGTAGAAGTGACCCAGCCGGTCTCCCAGCGGCGCCGACCCTGAGATCGCCCACTCGGCTTTGCCGCCGAGCACGTCGCGGATCTTGCCGAGCACGAGCGCATCGGCCACCTTGTGACGCAGGCGCAGCGCCGCGCCGGGACCGGCGGCGGTGTCGAGCGCCTTCGAGTAGTCGATGGCCTGCTTCGCGGCCCACCTGAAGATCCGCACCTTGCCGCCCGCGGCGGCCTTCTGTTCCGCAGAGTTGTAGACCTTCTCGAACACTCGGGGCACCGCGAGCACGAGCGTGGGGTGGAAGGTCTGCATCGCGGGAACGAGCTTGGACGGGTCGGAGCAGTAGCCGATCACCGTGCCGGAGGCCACCAGGGCGATCTCCACCAGTCGCGCCAGCGAGTGCGCGAGGGTGAGGAACAGCACGGTCGAGGCGCCCTCCCCGAACAGCACGGGCCGCAGCTCCTCGTGGATGCCCGCGATGTGGCGCACGTAGGAGAAGTGGGTGAGCCGCACGCCCTTCGGCCGGCCCGTGGTGCCGGACGTGTACATGATCGTGGCGAGCGAGTCGTGGCCCAGCGTCGCGATGCGGGACGCAAGCGCGTCGTCCGAGACGTCCGCTCCGGCCGCAGCCAGGTCGTCGAGCGCGCCATCGTCGATGACGAGCACGCGGCTCACCGGGCTCTCGGCGTCGTCGGCCACCGCGCGCGCCCGAGCGGCGTGCTCGCTGTCCTCAGCGACGACGACGCTGACCTCCGCGTCCGAGGTGATCCAATCGACCTGCCCCTGTGAGGAGGTGTCGTAGATGGGAACGGGGATCGCGCCCGCGGACATGATCGCGAAGTCGAGGACGGTCCACTCGTAACGGGTGCGGGAGTAGATCGCGACCCGGTCTCCTGCGGAGACGCCCGTGGCGATGAGACCCTTGGCGACGGCGTTGACGTGGGCCTGGGCCTGGGCGCCGGTCACGTCGACCCACTCGTCGTCGGCATCCGGGTAGCGCAGCACCACCTTGTCCGCATGCACGTCCCACGCATGGCTCACAAGAGCGATGATGCTGGCCGGGTATCCGGCGGCCGGGCTTTCCATGGCGCCTCCGTTGGCATTCACGACAGTGAGGCTCACGATACCCTTTTCCCCAAAGCCAACCGAGCACCCAGGGAGCACCGTTCATGCACGCGATCGGCGTAGACATCGGTGGAACGAAGATCGCCGTGGGCGTAGTCGACGAGTCCGGCCACATCGTGGAGAAGACCCGCCGCGCCACTCAGCCTGAGGACGCCGCGAGCATCGACGCCGCGATCGCCGATGCGGTCGCAGACCTTGCCGATCGTCACGAGATCCATCATGTGGGCCTCGCCGCCGCCGGTTTCGTCTCGTCAGATCGTCGGCGCGTGCTGTTCGCGCCCAACATCGCATGGCGCGAGTACCCGCTCGCCGAACGGGTCGAGGCGCTGATCGGTCGGGATGACGTCCACGTGGTGGTGGAGAACGACGCGAACGCGGCCGGATGGGGCGAGTACCGCTACGGGGCGGGTCGTGACGTGCGTGACATGGTGATGCTCACCATCGGCACCGGACTCGGTGCGGCCATCATCTCCGAGGGGCAGCTCGTGCGCGGTGCGTACGGTTTCGCCGCCGAGCTGGGGCACATGCGCGTGCAGCCTGGCGGCCACCCGTGCGGCTGCGGGCACCGCGGCTGCTGGGAGCAGTACGCGTCCGGCTCGGCGCTCGTTCGCGAGGCACGCAGGGCCGCCCGCGAACGCCCTGTTCGGGCCGCGGGCCTGATCGGCCTCGCAGGCGGAGACGCCGCCGCGATCTCTGGCCCCGACGTCACCCAGGCGGCTGCCGATGGTGATGAGCTGGGGATCGAGCTTCTCGCCGAGTTGGGCGAGTGGATCGGTGCGGGCTGTGCCTCGCTCGCCGCGGTGCTCGACCCCGAGTCCTTCGTCGTCGGCGGTGGGGTCATCGCCGCCGGCGACCTGATGATCCTCCCTGCGCGCGCGGCGTACCAGGAGCACCTGCCGGCGCTCGGGCATCGACCTGTCGCCCCCATCGTCGCCGCCGCCATGGGCAACGACGCCGGAATCGTCGGCGCCGCTGCTCTCGCACGCGAGGTCCCGCATTCCCACGACTGATAGAGGATTGCCCACGAACGTTCGAGCACAGGAAGTCGAGATCGTCTCCCGATGAGCGCCTACTACACGCTGTTCAAGCACGTGCTGATCGGCCCACCGCTGAAGGGCTACTACCGCCCGTGGGTCGAAGGCGCGGAGCACGTTCCCGATTCGGGCGGCGCGATTCTGGCCTCGAACCACCTCGCGGTGTCCGACTCCTTCTTCCTTCCGCTCGTGATCCAGCGCAAGGTGGTCTTCCTCGGCAAGTCCGAGTACTTCACCGGCAAGGGCGTCAAGGGCTACGCCACCCGCTCCTTCATGGAGGGAGTGGGCACCATTCCCGTGCATCGCGGTGGCGGACGCGCCTCCGAGGCGGCTCTGCGCACGGGTCTCCAGGTGCTGCAGTCCGGGCAGCTGCTCGGGGTGTACCCCGAGGGCACGCGCAGCCCCGACGGGCGTCTGTATCGGGGCAAGACCGGCGTCGCGCGCATGGCGATCGAGGCCGGCGTGCCCATCATCCCCATCGCGATGATCGGAACCGATGTGGCGCAGCCCATCGGTCAGAAGGTGCCGAGTCGCACTGACATCGGCGTGCGCATCGGCGAGCCGCTGCGGATCGATGCCTACGCCGGACGCCAGGACGACCGCGAAGCGTTGCGTGAGGTGACGGACAACGTGATGGTCGCGATCCAGTCGCTGTCCGGCCAGGAGTACGAGGACCGCGATGCCGCGCAGTACAAACTCGAGTTGGAACGGGGCGATCACACGCGCCGTGACTCACAAGACTCCCCCTAGAATGGGCGGGAATCCAACCCTCCACGAAAGGTTCACTATGTCGGTCCGCCGTGTCGCCCTCCTCACCGCGGGTGGTTTCGCTCCGTGCCTGTCGTCCGCCGTCGGCGGCCTGATTGAGCGCTACACCGAGATTGCGCCGGAGATCGAGATCATCGCGTATGAGCACGGCTACTGGGGGCTGCTTCAGGGCAAGTTCACGACCGTGTCCGATGAGGTGCGCAAGAAGGCCGGCACGCTCCACGAGTTCGGCGGCTCGCCCATCGGCAACTCGCGGGTGAAGCTCACGAACGCCGGGGACTGCGTCAAGCGCGGGCTCGTCCAGGAGGGGCAGAACCCCCTCGAGGTCGCAGCCGAGCAGCTCAAGGCCGACGGCGTCGACGTGCTGCACACGATCGGCGGCGACGACACGAACACGACCGCAGCCGACCTGGCGGCGTACCTGCACGACAACGGCTACGAGCTGACGGTCGTGGGGCTGCCCAAGACGATCGACAACGATGTCGTTCCGATCCGCCAGTCGCTTGGCGCGTGGAGCGCTGCCGAGCAGGCGAGCGAGTTTGCGCAGAACGTCATCGGCGAGCACCGCTCTGGACCCCGCATGCTGATCGTCCATGAGGTCATGGGCCGAGCGTGCGGATGGCTCACCGCCGCATCTGCGCTCAAGTACCGTCAGTGGCTCGATGGGCTGGACTTCGTCCCCGAGATCGGCCTGTCGCGTGAGCGCTGGGAGATCCACGGCCTCTACCTCCCCGAGCAGAAGCTGGACCTGAACGCCGAGGCCACGCGCCTCAAGGCGGTCATGGACGAGATCGGCAACGTCAACATCTTCCTCTCGGAGGGCGCCGGAGTGCCCGAGATCATCGAGGAGATCGAGGCATCGGGCGGCGAGGTCGCCCGCGACCCGTTCGGCCACGTGCGCCTGGACGAGATCAACCCGGGCCAGTGGTTCGCCAAGCAGTTCGCGGAGCGACTGGGCGCGGAGAAGGTGATGGTGCAGAAGTCCGGCTACTTCTCGCGCTCCGCCAAGGCCAACGCGCAGGATCTTCGCCTGATCAAGTCGATGACGGACTACGGGGTCGAGTGCGCGCTGCGCGGCGAGTCCGGTGTGATCGGCCACGACGAAGAGGACGGCGACCGCCTGAAGGCGATCGAGTTCCCGCGCATCGCGGGTCACAAGGCCTTCGACGTCACGACGCCCTGGTACACCCGCACCCTGAGCGAGATCGGCCAGGCCTGACACGATGACTGAGGCAGCCCTCGAGGCCGCCGGCGTTGACTCCTACCTCCAGTGCGAGGCGAAGCAGCAGCCGGAATGGCCCGACCGCCAAGCGCTTGAGCGCACCACCGAGCGGCTCCGGCAGGTTCCGCCGTTGGTGTTCGCCGGTGAGGCCGACGTCCTGCGAGATCACCTCGCCGCAGCCGGCCGTGGGGAAGCGTTCGTGCTCCAGGGCGGAGACTGCGCGGAGATCTTCGCCGAGGCGACTGCGGACCGGATCCGCAACAAGATCAAGACCATCCTCCAGATGGCCGTGATCCTGACCTACGGCGCATCGACGCCGGTCGTGAAGATCGGTCGGATGGCCGGCCAGTACGCCAAGCCGCGTTCCGCAGGCACCGAGACCCGTGACGGCGTCACCTTGCCGACCTACCGCGGCGACATCGTCAACTCCTCGGCGTTCACCGAGGAGGCGCGGATTCCCAACCCCGAGCGCCTCGTGGACGCATATCACGTGTCCGCGGCGACGCTGAATCTGATCCGGGCCTTCACGCACGGCGGCTTTGCCGACCTGCGCCGGGTGCACGCGTGGAACAAGGGCTTCGCCGCCAACCCCGCGTACGCGCGGTACGACCAGATGGCCGCGCAGATCGACCGCGCCGTGCGCTTCATGGGGGCAGCCGGGGGAGACTTCGACGCCCTCAAGACCGTCGACCTGTTCTCGAGCCACGAGGCGCTGCTGCTCGACTACGAGCGCGCGCTGACCCGCATCGACTCGCGCTCCGGGCTGCCGTACGACTGTTCGGCCCACTTCCTGTGGGTGGGCGAGCGCACGCGCGAACTTGATGGTGCGCACGTCGAGTTCATGTCGCGTATCCATAACCCCATCGGCGTGAAGCTCGGCCCGACGGCCACGGGCGCCGATGCCGTGGCGCTTGCGGAGCGCCTCAACCCGGACAACGTTCCGGGCCGGCTGACGTTCGTGGCGCGCATGGGCGCCGACAAGGTGCGTGACGCACTGCCGCCGATCGTCGAGGCCGTCCGTGACGCCGGGGTGTCGGTGACCTGGCTGACGGACCCGATGCACGGCAACACGTTCACGTCCGAGTCCGGCTACAAGACGCGCCGCTTCGACACGATCCTCGACGAGGTGACCGGCTTCTTCGAGGTCCACCGTGCGGCGGGGACCATTCCCGGAGGGATGCACGTCGAGCTCACCGGCGACGACGTCACCGAGGTGATGGGCGGCACGGAGGACATCGACGACGAGGGCCTGGCACGGCGCTATGAGACCAAGGTCGACCCGCGTCTGAACCACCAGCAGTCGCTCGAGCTCGCCTTCCAGGTATCGGAGCTGCTCAGCGAGCGGTGACCGCGGCCCGTCGGGTCGCGGCTCAGTTCAGCTGTCGTAGATCAGCGTGACCGTCGAGCCCACCTCGAGCTGAGTGCCCGGGTCCGGACGCTGGCCGACGACGAACTCCGGTGTGGTCCACGGCCAGATGTTGTCCGCCTCGAGGTTGACCTCGAGGCCCAGCTCCTCCAGGTCGGCGGTCGCGCGGTCGACTCGGTCGTAGGTGAAGTCCGGGATCTCGACCAGCGGGGGACCGTCTGACACCCAGATCGTGATCTCCTGGGTGCGCACCCCATCCGCCCCGGCCCCGGGGTCCTGGCGGAACACCTCGCCTGCAGGGGCCTCGGTGGTGCGCTCACGCTCCACGGTGACCACCAGAGCGAACTCCTCGAGGGCCGCTTGTGCCTCGGCCTCGGTGTTGCCCACCACCTCGGGTACGGTGATCGGCTCGGGTCCGTCAGACAGTTCGAGAGACACCTCGGTGTCATGTCTCTCGGTAGCGCCCTGCTCGGGAGTGGAGCCCATCACCTCGCCCTCAGGAACGGTGTCCGAGTACGTGAAGGTGGGGTCACCCACGGGGAAACCTACCTCGCGCAGGCGATCGATCGCCTCGCTCTCCTCGAGTCCGACCACCTCGGGAACAGTCTCCTGACGGGCGCCCTGGGACACGATGAGGGCGACGTCCGAGCCATTGAGCGCCCTGGCCTGCTCGCTCGGCTCGGTGCCGATGGCGATGCCCTCGGCGATCACGTCGTTGTATTCATACTCAGGTGAGACCACGAAACCGAGCGCCTCAAGTGACGCTGTCGCATCGGCCTCCGTCTGTCCCTCGACTGACGGGACGGTCGTATAGGCACCTGGGCCGATCGAGCTGTACCACCAGAGACCCAGGCCGCCCAGAACGACGAGGGTCGCGAGCACCGCTCCGATCCACCACCCGGTGCGCCTGGTGCGGTGCTCGGGCTCGATGGCCTCGGGGTCGTCGTCGAGGATCTCGGCGTCTGCGTGGCCGGTGACGACGGCAGTGGATCCGCCCAGGCCGATGGGAAGCGCGATCGTCGACCCTGAGGGAGCGTCGGAGAGCACGGTCGTCGCGCCGTCGTCGTGCGTGATGGGCAACGATCCCGACGGGGGGTCGGCCCTGCGGTCAAGAGTGGGGTCGTCGATGAGCGCGCGAGTGTGGCGCACGAGTGCCAGGGCCGCCGCGGCATCGGCCGGACGGCCCTGCGGGTCACGGGCCGTCATCGACGCCACGAGCTCATCGAACTCGACGGGCAGCCACGGCACCGAGCCGGAAGGAGCCGGCATGTCCTCGTGCAGGTGACGCGACGCGACGCCGATGGCCGTCTCGGCCGGGAAGGGCTGACGCCCGGTCACCATCTCGTAGAGCAGGATGCCGCACGAATAGACGTCTGCACGCGCGTCGGCGTCGCCACGCGCCACGAGCTCGGGGGCGAGGTACGCGACGGTGCCGAGCAGCATCCCGGTCGATGTGCTGGTGACCTCCGTGACCGCACGCGCGAGCCCGAAGTCGGCGAGCTTGGGGCGACCGGAATCGTCCAGCAGCACGTTCTCGGGCTTGACGTCGCGATGGACCAGGCCCTGGCGGTGCGCCGCGGCGAGCGCATCCAGCACCGCGTCCGTGATCCCGAGGGCCTCTCCGACGGACAGGGTGCCCTCCTGGGACACCCGCTCGCGGAGATTCTCTCCCTCGACGTACTCCATGGTGAGGTAGGACAGATCCCCATCGACGCCCTGGTCGTACACACGCACCATGCCGGGGTGGGTGAGGCGCGCAGCGGACTTGGCCTCGCGGCGAAAGCGCGACACGAAGTCGGCCTCGCTCGCGTCGGACGCCAGGTGTTGGTGCATGATCTTCAACGCGACATCGCGCTCGAGCCTCTTGTCGAATGCGACGTAGACGGTCGCCATGCCTCCCGCCGCGACCCGTTCGCGCACCTCGTAGCGGCCGTCGATGAGACGGCCGAGCAGGGGATCGGTCAGGGTCTCGGACACGGGTTCATTGTATGCGGGTCGGATGGCGCTGGCGGCGGTGCGTCAGCGGTGCGCCGCAGGTCAGGAGAAGCGGCCCATGAGTGCGAGGACGCTGGCGACGTAGCGCTTGGTGTCGGCGTACATCCCGTACTTCCGCACCCCGGTCTCGCCCTGGTAGTAGCCCGCGATGGCGGTCTCGAGCGCCCGACCGTCGCGCTGCAGGTGCCGCAGCACGGCCACACCAGCGGTGACGTTGTCCTGGGGGTCCAGGAGATTGAGCTCGCGGCCCACCAGGTCGGAGGCCCATTCGCCGGTGGTCGGGATGACCTGCATCGCGCCCACCGCGTTGGCGGGGGACACCGCACGCATGTTGAAGCCCGACTCCTGAAAGGCCACCGCCTGCGCGAGCGCAGGGTCGACCCCCATGTCCCGGGCGGTCGCGACGATCATCTGCTGCATCTGCGCGCGCGATGGAACGTCCATGGCGTTCAGCGTCGCCTTGTTCTGGTTGGCGGCGCCCACCACGCCGGCGGAGTACGTGCGACCGAGGAACGTGTCGCCGACCAGTCCGGTGGGGGCTCCGCCGGGAATGGTCAGCTTCTGGCCGATGCGGATCATCGAGGGGTTCTTGATCGCGTTCGCGGAGACGATGGCACTCACGCTCACGCCGGACCGCTCCGCGATCCGGGCAAGCGTGTCGCCAGGGGAGACCGTGTGCTGCTGCGTGGTGCCGCCGAACTCCGAGAGGTTGGTGTCCGTGGCGACGGTCGTGGAGGCCGATGCGGGGGCGTCTCCCACCGCGGTCGCGCCGGGAATCGTCAGGGTCTGCCCCTCGCGGATGACGGCGCGGGAGTCGAGTCCGTTCGCGCTCACGATCGAGGAGACGGACGTGCCGAATCGTCTGGCGAGGTCCCACACCGTGTCGCCCGCGCCGACGGTGTGGCGCGCCGTTCCTGTCGGCGCAGACGTGGCGGAGACGGGCGAGGCCGCGCCGCCGCCGGGGACCGTCAGAGATTGGCCCTCGCGGATCACGGCGCGCGCATCGAGCCCGTTCACGGCGACGAGCGCGGACACCGTGGTGCCGTAGCGGCGGGCGAGGTCCCACACGGTGTCGCCCGCGGCGACGGTGTGGGTTCCCGATGCGGCAGTGGCGCTCTTGGCCCCGGCCGTCGGGATCGTGAGCTGCTGGCCCACGATGATCAGCGCGCGCGAGCCGAGGTCGTTGGCCTCGATGATCGAGCGCACGGACGTTCCGTAGCGGACCGCCAGGGCGCTGACGGTGTCGCCGTCGGACACGCGGTGCCGCTCATCGGCGGCGGCAGGGAGAGCTGTGAACGCCGTGGCGGCGAGCGCGGTCGCGGCTGCGAACGCCGCGGTGCGCGCGCGACGGGCGGGGGAGATCGAGGGGGCCACGGTGTTCTCCTAGCTGATACACATGAGACTGATGTGACAAGTGTGACTGATGTGACTGTAGCTCCGGCCAGGTGGATGCGCAACAGTTCAGATCGTTCGTATCCTTGGAGACGTGACTGACACTGATGGCTGGCTTCCCGTACCTGATTTCGCCGACCGGCTCGGCATCACCGCCGCGCGCGTGCGCGAACTGTTGAGGGAGCGGGCGCTTGTGGCCACACGCCGCGGTGACTCGCAGGCATGGCACCTGCCAGAGGGGTTCATCGACGACGCGGCGGCCGATGGCCCGCGCGTGCTGCCTACGCTTCGAGGAACGATCACGGTCCTCGCGGATGGGGGATTCTCCGACGACGAGATCCTCGAGTGGCTGCTGGAGACCTCCGAGGAGCTGGGCGCCACGCCCCTTGAGGCCATGCGCGAGGGGCGTCGTGCCCCCGTCCGGAGGGCCGCTCAAGCGCAGCTGTAGGGCTCAGGCGACCCTGTCGACCGCCCGCGTGATGAGGGACTCCAGCGCCGCGAGGCCGCGGGGTGTCAGCTGCTGCTCGCTCAGCGAGCGCCGTGCCTCGTCTGCCGCGCGCGCAATCTCCTCCTCCGACCACGCGATCGCGTCGGTGGAGTGGACGACGTCGAGGACTCGGGCGACCGCCTGATCCGATGCGTTGCGCACGCCAAGTGCATCACCGATCACGATGCGCCCCTGATCGTCGGTGCCGCGCCACGCTCGCCACATCACCAGCGTGCGCTTGCCCTCGCGCACATCGTCGCCCGTGGGCTTCCCGGTGGCGGCAGACGAACCGGTCAGACCCAGCAGATCGTCGCGGAGCTGGAAGGCGTGGCCGAGCGAGAGCCCCGCTCGACGCATCGCGTCGACGCCCTCCGGATCGGCGCCCGCGAGCGCGGCCCCCAGCCCGAGGGGAAACTCTGCGGTATAGGACGCGGTCTTGGCGCGCATCACCGACCTGATCTCCTGCTCCTGGTCCCCCAGACCCGCGATAGGGGCGGCGGCGGCGCGCATGTCCGCGTACTGGCCGAGGGTGACGATGTCCGCCATGTCGAGGAAGAGCCGCGACACGGTCTGTGCGACGGCACGGGGACGATCGAGGACCGCATCGCTGAGTGCACGCTGGCAGCACATGAGGGCCAGGTCGCCGCCCAGCACGGCACCTGCCTCGCCGTACTCGGCAGAGTCCCCGTGCCACCCCTGCTCGCGATGCAGCGACTCGACCCTGCGATGAGTGGACGGCCTGCCGCGCCTGGTGTCGGAGCCATCCAGCACATCGTCATGCACCAACGCGGCGGTCTGGAACAGTTCGAGGGCGGCGGCCACGCTCGTGGCGGAGCGGTCCTGGGTGCCGCCGAACGCGTCATGAGCGGCCAGCAGAAGCAGCGCACGCACACGCTTGCCGCCGGACGAGATGTCGTGAAGCGGCTCCAGCAGCTCGCCCGACACGGCGCCGAGAACGGCGCCCGCGCGAGATTGAGCCTCAAGCGCGGACGCGATGGCGCGGTCGGTGTCCTCGACCCATCTGTCGAACTGGTCAGTCACCAGGCCAGCCTAGGCGCTCGCGTCCACAGTGCCGTGCGGACCGTGAGCCTCCACAGTTCGCGGACCGCCCGGGTGCGCCGGGCTGGCACGAGCGGTGAGCATGCCTTCATGCAGACACGACACCTGATCGGACCGGGCGAGCTCATCGCCGCCATCCCGATGATGCTGGGGTTCATCCCTCGAGAGTCGCTGGCCGTCGTCGGACTGGACGGCACCGGGGAGGTGGTGGTGGCACTCCGGGTGGATCGCCGTGACGCCATGGTCCGAGAGTCCGCGGCTTCGCTGGGACGGGCCATCGCCGCGAGGCTCCGCGGCGTGACGGCGAGACGCGCATTCGTCGTCACCTTCACGGGCGACGACGTGGCACTCGCGTGTCCCGCGGTGGACGCGCTCAGGCCGGAGATCGACCGTGCAGTCGAGCGTGTCGACGTGTGGGCGTGCGACGGCGACAACTACCTGAGTCCCGGGTGCGCCGATCCGCAGTGCTGCCCGGTGGGCGGCCGCGCAGTGCCGTGGGGATCGCACGAACCGGCGTCCGCGATGACCGCCAGCGCCGTCGCGCACGCCGCCCCTGACGATCACGAGGATCCTGCGCCCGCCGCACGCAGACGCAGCGCCGCGCGCGCGGCGGATCGGTGGTGGGAGCGCCGCGACATCGACGCCAGGGGGTGGCGGTACGACGCATGGCAGCGGTGCAGCGAGTCCTTCCCGCTGCACGCCAGTGCTCCCGCGATCGGCCGGGCGATCGCGAGCGTGCAGGACGTGCGGGTGCGCGATGCGCTCATCGTCGAGTGGCTTGGAGGCTCGTCTTGCGCGGTCCTGGATACGCTCTACGGAAGGGATTCCGCCGCTGTGGCGGATGTGTTGGACGGCGCGATGCGAGATCCCGAGTGCGAGCCGCCCGACACCGCATCGGTCGTGGCATCGTTGCGCTGGTGCCGGCGCTTGCTCTCTCACGCTCGGCGCCGACAGCAGGCACCGGTGTTGTCGCTCAGCGCCGTGCTGCTGTGGTGGAGCGGCGACCTGGGGGCGGCCCGTCGTGCCGCAGCGGCCGCCTTGCACCGTGACCCGTCGTACTCTCTCGCGCGGCTCGTGCATGATGTCGCAGACGCAGGGCTCACCCCGGCCTGGATGGAGGGAGTGGAACGAATCCATTGACAATGTCGTTATACTTTAATGGATTTGCGCGAGGCGGAAGGGGCCTCATTGCCCCCTATTCCAAGCTGAGAGGTTTGCAGTGCCCACCACGTCATCCGAGCGCCGCGGCTTCTCGGACAGCACCGCGCACAACCCACCACGCTCGGCGGGCGCATCGCGCGTCCGCATCCACGAGGGCAACACGACCTCGCCCGCGTCCGCCTCCAGGCGGCCGACATGAAGGAGAAGGCCACGACTACCGCAGCCGCTTCCAGCGCCCGCAAGACCTCAGCAGCGAAGAAGGCGTCGTCGTCGACGACCGCCGAGTCCGCTCCGGAACAGGACGAGGCCACCGAGACCACTCGCAAGCCCGCCGCGAAGAAGGCGCCCGCGAAGGGCGCGGCCTCCGCGAAGGCCACGGCCGCCGCCAAGGCGAGGCGCGCATCGGCCGCCGCGAAGGATGTGCCCGTCCAGGACGCAGATCCGGACGAGGCGGAAGAGAAGGAACCCAAGGACGAGACCCCGGTGGTCGAGGAAGAGGACGAGAAGACCGGCTACGTCCTCGGCAACGCTGAAGACGACGCGCCCGTCCAGCAGGTGATGACCGCGGGAGCTACGGCTGACCCGGTCAAGGACTACCTCAAGCAGATCGGAAAGGTCGCGCTGCTGAACGCGGAGCAGGAGGTGGACCTCGCCAAGCGCATCGAGGCCGGCCTGTTCGCCGAGGAGAAGATCGCCGCCGGCGAGAAGATCCCCGCCGCGATGCGCCGTGAGCTCGAGTGGATCGCCAATGACGGGCGCCACGCGAAGAACCACCTGCTGGAGGCCAACCTTCGCCTGGTGGTGTCGCTGGCCAAGCGCTACACGGGCCGCGGGATGCTGTTCCTGGACCTGATCCAGGAGGGCAACCTCGGTCTGATTCGCGCCGTGGAGAAGTTCGATTACACCAAGGGCTACAAGTTTTCGACCTATGCGACTTGGTGGATCCGTCAGGCGATCACGCGCGCGATGGCCGACCAGGCCCGCACCATCCGCATCCCGGTGCACATGGTCGAGGTCATCAACAAGCTCGCGCGCGTTCAGCGCCAGATGCTTCAGGACCTCGGTCGCGAGCCCACTCCTGAGGAGCTCGCACGCGAGCTCGACATGACGCCCGAGAAGGTCGTCGAGGTGCAGAAGTACGGTCGCGAGCCCATCTCGTTGCACACCCCGCTCGGCGAGGACGGCGACAGCGAGTTCGGCGACCTCATCGAGGACTCCGAGGCCGTCGTGCCCGCCGACGCCGTGGGCTTCACCCTCCTGCAGGAGGAGCTGACCAAGGTCATGGACACGCTCAGCGAGCGCGAGGCCGGTGTGGTGGGCATGCGGTTCGGCCTCACCGATGGCCAGCCCAAGACCCTCGACGAGATCGGCCGCGTCTTCGGGGTCACCCGCGAGCGCATTCGCCAGATCGAGTCGAAGACCATGTCGAAGCTGCGCCACCCGTCGCGCTCTCAGGTGCTGCGGGACTACCTGGACTGAGGCCAGCCCTCACGGAATCTCTGGAGGGACGCCGGCCCCGAAGCCTTCTGGGGCCGGCCCCTCACGGGCACGTTCACGCGCGGTCTGAGCGACCACGATGCCGACGATCACGATTGCCGCACCCACCAGCTGAACGGGTGCGAGCGTCTCGCCCAGCCACCACCACGCGACGACGAAGGCGAACAGCACCTCCGACGAGGCGAGGATGCCCGATGCCGTCGCGCTGATGTGACGGAGCGAGATGAATATGAGTGTGAACGGCGCGAAGCCGCCGAGGACGACGATCAGCGCCACTGGCACCCACATGGGTGCAGTGACGTGGTCGAGGCTGCCGCCGAACGCCACGTCGGCGGTCAGCGCGCCGGGAGAGAGCGTCCACCAGCGGGACAGCAGCAGCCAGAAGGCGCTTGCGAACGCGGCGGCCCAGAACGCCACTGCCATGGGCGGCCTGCCGGCCACGGAACGCTCGCCGACCAGAAAGTAGAACGCGTACGACACCGCCGCCCCGAGCCCGGCGAGCACTCCCATTCCGGAGAGCGCCGAGTCCCACACTTGCGCGACGACCGCCAACCCGATGAGCACCGCAGCGATCGCGCCCCACAGGCGAGGATGCACCCGCTCCTTGAACACCGCCCACGCGAAGAGCGCGATCAACACGACGGCGGTGTACTCGAACAGCAGGGCCACGCCGACCGGCAGCAGCGAGATCGCCACGGAATAGCACCACTGGACCATCGCGAGGCCGCCGATCCCGAGCGCGGCAAACCAGGCCAGATCCCTGCGGGGCAGGTGGAACTGGGAGCGGTCCGTGGCGAGCAGCACGGTCCCCGCGATGATCGCGGTGCCGAGCACGCGGAACAGGGTGAGCTGCTCGGGAGTGACGCCGGCCTGCATCACCACCTTCGACATCGAGCCATTGAGTCCGAAGAGGAAGGCTCCAGTGAGCACGGCGGTCGCGCCGATCGCCGGCGAACGGCGGTGCGGAGGGGCTGGCGTCACGGGCCTCATGCTACGTGGGCGTTGCGCGGCGCTAATGGTGCGGGGCGCGGTACCATCGGGGGCGTTGTCACGAGAGTCTAGGAGACCATGAACGCGCTGCGCTACGCCCTGTTGATCCTTCACTTCATCGGTTTGGCGGCCATCCTCGGGCCCGTGCTCGACCAGCTTCGCGCCCAAGCGAAGCGGGTCACCGGTGCCATGGTCTGGGGAGCGCGCGCGCAGATCGTCACCGGTCTCGCGCTCGCGGGTGTCGCCTATGCCGGCGACAACGACCCCGACCACGTCAAGCTTGCCGTCAAGCTCATGGTCGCCGTCGCGATCGCCGGTCTCGCCGAGGTCGGCGCCCGGCGCGAGAACGGTGTCGAACGGTTCTGGCTGATCATCGGGGCCCTCACGGCAGTGAATATCGCCATTGCCGTGATCTGGCGCTGACGTGACCGCCGTCCGGATCGCGACATCGGCCGACGCTGCCGAGATCGTTCATCTCGGCGCGCTCATGTATAAAGCGGTCGGCGCGAAACCGACCCCGATGTGGGCCGTCGACGCCACTCGTGTGGTGAGGGCCCGGCTGGGCCGCGACCTGATCGGCATGGTCATCGATGCTCCCGAGGGCGGTCTGGCGTGCTGCGGCCTCGTCAACATCGCGCCGCGCCTGCCGCGACCCGGGGCGCTCGCCCACCACATGGGATACGTCCAGTGGGTGTCGACCGCGCCTCAGCACCAGCGCAAGGGATACGCGCGCCTGGTGATGGAGGCGCTGCTTCACGAGACGGACAAGCGGGGCATCGAGGTGGTGGAGCTCCACGCCAGCCCCATGGGCCGAACGATGTATGACGATCTCGGGTTCTTCATCAAGAACGACAACGTGGCCATGACCACGGTGCGCAACCGCCCCACGGATTAGGATTCGGCGTCGCCCCGCCCGGTGGGGCGCGGCGGACGGTCCCGCGAGAAGTCGAAGACCGCGAACGGGGCGCAGAACGCCACCACCGCCGCGAGGCCTGCAGCCCACATCACTGACAAGCTCGCGGGCTCGCCTTCAGCGCGCGCTGCGGCGATCCACGCCAGCCCCCAGGCCATGGCGAGTCCGGTCGCGACCACGAGGGCGGGCCGACCCCGCATCTTCACCGCGAAGGTCACCGCGATGGCCGCCACCGCCGCCAGCACCACGACGGCGAAGGCGAAGCCGTCTTCGGGTGCGGTGCCGAGAGAGTCGCGGCCGGTCGCGGCGATGTTCGCGGCGGTGGCCACCGACACCCACCCGAGGTAGAGACCGACGGGCACGTCCGTGGTGACGCGGTCCTTCCAAGACGAGGGCGCGATGCGCAGCAACGTGACGGCCACACTTGCGAGGACGGCCACGATCGCCACGATCACGAGGACGGACACCCACAGCCAGCCAGCCTGAACGGTGCCGATCCATGCGGCGTTGAGCACCATGGACGCGAGAACGGGCCAAGCGACGGCCCGCAGCCGCGGGTCGGCGCCGCGACCCGGCAGGACTTGGTAGACGGCGAACAACGCGAGCCCCGCGTAGATCACGCTCCAGATGCCGAAGGCACCGGTGGCGGGCGCAAGCAGAGTCGCGTCGGCAGCGAGCGCACCGTCGGCGGCCTGGGCGATGGGCGTGCCGCCGAAGGCGCCCGCCCCCCATGCGGCCGCGACGATCGCGAGGGCCGCGCCGAGCGCGACGGTGATCTGGCGGATCCTGTCCGTACGTGTGGCGGAGTCGTGCACCTGAGCCGTCATAGCGTCCTCCTTCCTCGAGGGACAACCGTCGTAGGGGGCAGGGGATTCCGATACGGCCGATGCGCCAGCCGGCTCGGTGCCTGGCGGCGCCTCGGGTGCGGCGCGCCCGCGTCGCCGGGTCGCTGGCCACGCCTATCCTTGGGTCCGTGGCTGCATCTGACTATTCCGCACGACACCTGTCCGTCCTCGAGGGGCTCGAGGCGGTGCGCAAGCGCCCCGGCATGTACATCGGCACCACCGATTCGCGTGGGCTCATGCACTGCCTGTGGGAGGTGATCGACAACTCCGTCGACGAGGCGCTCGGTGGGCACGGCGACACGATCGAGATCATTCTTCACCCGGACGATTCGGTCGAGGTGCGCGACCACGGGCGCGGCATCCCCATCGACATCGAGCCCAAGACCGGCCTGACCGGTGTCGAGGTCGTGATGACCAAGCTGCACGCGGGCGGCAAGTTCGGCGGCGGCTCGTACGCGGCCTCGGGAGGACTGCACGGTGTGGGCGCCTCCGTGGTGAATGCGCTCAGCGAGCGACTCGACGTATGGGTCGACCGCGGCGGTGCGACGCACCACATGGCCTTCAGGCGCGGCGAGCCTGGACAGTGGGACGACCCGGCTGCGGGCCCCAGCCCCGACTCCGACTTCGCGCCCTTCGTCACCGGCTCCAAGCTCGACACCATCGGCAAGGTGGCGAAGGGCCGGACCGGCACGCGGATCCGCTACTGGGCGGACCGGCAGATCTTCAACAAGACTGCGCGCTTCACGTTCGAGGACCTGATCGGACGAGCCCGTCAGACGGCTTTCCTCGTCCCCGGCCTCACGCTCACCGTGCGGGACGAGCGGAATCCCCTCGAGCCGTCGGAGGAGAGCTTCCGGTACGACGGTGGGCCCAAGGACTTCGTCGACTTCATCGGTCACGACGTGGCGGTGACAGACACGTGGGAGCTCAAGGGCTCGGGAACGTTCCGCGAGACCGTTCCCGTGCTCAAGAACGACGGCACGCTGGTGTCCGAGGACATCGAACGCGACTGCCTGGTCGACGTCGCGCTGCGGTGGGGCAACGGGTACGACACCGAGGTCCGCTCGTTCGTCAACATCATCGCCACTCCCAAGGGCGGCACCCATCACGCTGGATTCGAGGCCGGCCTGAGCAAGGTGATGCGCAAGGTCATCGAGACCAACGCGCGTCGCCTCAAGCTGACGGGCAAGGACGGCGCGGAGCGCGTGGAGAAGGACGACATCATGGCGGGGCTGACCGCCATCGTCACGGTGCGGATTCCCGAGCCCCAGTTCGAGGGCCAGACCAAGGAGGTGCTCGGCACCGGTCCCGTGCGCGGCATCGTGTCCAAGGTGGTCGAGCAGGAGCTCATGGCCATCCTCACGTCGACCAAGAGAGACACCAAGGCCCAGGCGAACACGGTGCTCGAGAAGATCGTCGCCGAGATGCGTGCCCGAATCGCCGCGCGCAAGCAGAAGGAGATCTCGCGGCGCAAGAACGCGTTGGAGACGTCGTCGCTGCCCGCGAAGCTCGCGGACTGCCGCTCGAACGACGTCGAGCAGTCCGAGCTGTTCATCGTCGAGGGGGATTCGGCGCTCGGCACGGCCAAGCTCGCGCGCCACTCCGATTTCCAGGCGCTGCTGCCGATTCGCGGAAAGATCCTCAACGTGCAGAAGGCCTCCGTGACGGACATGCTGCACAACGCCGAGTGCGCCTCCATCATCCAGGTGCTGGGCGCGGGTTCCGGTCGCAGCTTCGACCTCTCGCAGGCCAGGTACGGGAAGATCATCTTGATGACGGACGCGGACGTCGACGGCGCGCACATCCGCACGCTGCTGCTGACGCTGTTCTTCCGATACATGAGGCCGCTTGTGGATGCGGGGCGGGTCTACGCGGCCGTCCCGCCGCTGCACCGCATCGAAGTGATGGGCTCGCCCCGCCGGGAGAAGGAGTACATCTACACGTACTCCGAGAAGGAACTGAACGACACCATGCGGGACCTCAAGCGCTCCGGCCGCCGGTTCAAGGACGAGATCCAGCGGTATAAGGGCCTGGGGGAGATGGACGCGGACCAGCTCGCGGAGACCACCATGGATCCCGAGCACCGCACCCTGCGCCGCATCACCGCGGCCCACGCCGAGGGCGCTGAGCGGGTCTTCGAGCTGCTCATGGGCAATGAGGTCGCCCCGCGGCGCGACTTCATCGTCGCTGGCGCCGAGACCCTCGACACCGCACGGATCGACATATGAGCGACGACGACGCGCTGGCCGGCCCGTCATGCCCGGTGCACCCCTACGGCTACCACTCTCGCTCGAGGGTGAAGCAGCGCCGTGCTGAGGTGCTCGTCGAACCCAGTCTTGTCGGCCTGCCTGCTCGCTGCCTCGCACTGGAGCGCGACCTCGAGGAGTCGGGGCGGGTCGATGAGTTCGTGCGGCAGCTGTGGGTAGCCGAGCGCGATGGCAGGACGGGTGCGTCGGTGATGCTCGTCGTCGGTGCGGTTCTGGGCGCGCTGTTCGGCACGCTCGCCGTCGCAGACAGCCAGGCGTCTGGCTGGTACCTCGTGGGCTGGATCGGGGCCTTCCTGCTCGCGGGCGTAGTCATCGAAGGCCTCCTGGTTCGCACCCACCGCACGCGCCTGCGACGCGTGTACGAGTGGCGCGAGTACGTTGGCTTCCACATCTGAGGCCCTTGCAGACCTGCACTTCGGGACGGTAGCGCGGCCGTGATCAGTTGTCCTGCGAGCCGAGCTCAACGTCCGCCGTCGCGCCGCCCTTGGCAGTGACCTGCGGAGCACGTGCGGGGTACGCCACCACATGCTGGTGCGTGGTGCGGTAGTACGCGAGAAGCGCGGACAGCACTGAGTCGACGAAACCCGATCCTCGACCTCCCCGCCGTGCGGTCCCAAGCTCCGAACGGATTGTGATGCGCAGTTTCACGACGTCGCTCTGCAGCGAGGAGTAGAAGGGTGCTGGGTCTTCACGAAGGGAGCCGAGGCTTGTCGATGGGCCGGACGAATGGTTCTTGGCAAGCGCCTCGATCTCGAGAGCAGGAGGAGCATCGGAAAGCTGCCTCACCAGCCAGCTGACGCTGCCGCGGGCTCTCTTGTCGTGGGGTGCGCGAATGGTGGTGCCGATGCTCAACTGACGCCCGCGGAGGTCCGCTGTCACATCGATGTCGCCCACGGAGTCGCGCACTCGGAGCGCACCCGACAGCGTGCCCGAGTCGCTGAGCTCCCGAGCGAAGTGCTTGGTGCGCGTCGGAGCGTCCTCCCGTTGTGCTCGTGGCATCAGTTCTTCAACTTCTTCACCAATCTGGATTCCGAGCTTGAGAGCCGCGAAGGTGAGGAGTTGATCCCAGCGCCGAGCGATGTCGAGTACAGCGGGATCGGTGCGTCGGAGTGTGGCCGCTCGCGCTCCGTCCTTGACCGCTGTCCACTCAGGGCCCATGTCGTCGAACTCGAGCGCGCCGGATGATTGGTGCTCCAGGTAGCGGATGAGTTCGGCGAGTATCCAGTCCTGCTCAGCGTCGTCGATCCCAGTGCGATCGCGGACCCGGGCCGCGATGGCCGCGACGCGGGTCCAGGAGAAATGGCTGACCTTGACCTTCGAGTCCTTGCGGACCCTGAGGCCCTCAGTGGGATGGATGCCGTCAGAAGGTGCGATCTCATTGGATACCGTGATGAGGTGGTCATACTTGTTGTCGCGTGCACACTCGATGTATGCATTGATCTGCTCGAGCGTCAACGCGTTGGTGCCGGTCTTCACTTCGACTAAAGCGGTCCAGGACTGTTGGTTGCCATACTGCACGCGAACCAAACCGTCCGGTCGGATATCCCCACCGTTGGCAGCCTTGAACGGGGGTTCTACGTAGGCGTCCACAGTGGCCCGTGCGGCTCGAGACGCGCCTAACGGTGCGAGAAGCTCGACAGAGAATGGACGGACGATGGAGAGTACTGCGAGAAGTGCCGAAGTCGCACGCTGCTCTCGTTCCTTTCCGGAAGCCGTGCCAACTACCGGAATCAATCGAGCGCGCTGCCATTTCTCGGACATATTCACCCCTATGTGAAGCAGTCGTTTTCACCACACCCTAGTGACACCGACCCGACGCCCGATAGAACTCCGCGGCGATCCGACCAATCCGTTCCCTCCGCCCGGGCGAACCCTGTGTGGAGAGTCCTTGCGGGGAGCGTCGACATGGACGTCGCCGTGGGCTTTCCGGGAAGGGCCGGCAGATCGCCGGTTCTCGACGGAAGGAAGCATTATGAGGATTCTGCGATCCACACTCGTGGCGGCCGGCACGGCCGCACTGTTCGCCGCCGGAGCATCGGGCGCCGCTGCGGCCGAGGGCTACAACGCCACGCTCGATGAGTTCAACGGCTCTGGCGCCGAGTCGACTGCGATGGTGACCGTTGACGGCACCACAGTTCGCGTCGAGATCGAGGGCACCGGCTTCACGCCCAACGCCCCGCACGCCCAGCACCTTCACGGTGGGACCGACGGCACGGACTTCATGTGCCCGACGGCGGATGACGTCGAGGAACTCGACGAGGACGGCGATGGCCTGCTCAGCACGGTCGAGGCCGCTTCCGTCTACGGCGGCGTCATGGTCGCGCTCACCACCGAGGGCGACACCTCGGGAGACTCCGCCCTGGCCGTCGACCGCTTCCCGGTCGCGGACGACAACGGCGACCTGAACTACAGCCGCACCATCGAGGTGTCGCAGGACGTCGCTGACTCGCTGAGCAACATGCACATCGTGCAGCACGGCTTCGACATCGACGGCTCCGGCGAGTACGACGGCGAGGCTGTCTCCTCGCTCGACGAGTCGCTGCCGCTCGAGGCGACCATCCCCGCGACCTGCGGCGCCTTCGGAGACTCGCAGTCCGCCGCACCGATCGGCGGCGTCGACACCGGCAACGCCGCGGCCGACACCTCGACCGCCGTCGCGTTCGGCTCGGCCGCAGCCGTGACCGCGGCCGCGGGTCTCGGATTCGCCGCGTACAGCCGTCGTCGCGTGCAGCAGTAGGCACCGACACCACGGACCGCCGGCCCGGGCTCGCCGAATGGCGGGTTCGGGCCGGCCAACGCCCGCAGCCCCGAAGGAGAGTCATCGTGAAACGACGGACAGCACTCATCATTGCCGCGACCTGCGGAGTCCTCGCGCTCGGTGCCACCGCCGTGGCGGTGGACGCGATGCGGGTACAGGCACCCGCACCGCTGGCGTCATCGCCCAGCGCGTCGCCCACACCCCCGAGCGCATCGGCACCGGTGACCGCGCCGAGCCCGGAGGCCGCGACACCTGCTGCTCCCGAGGTGGCGGTCGAAGCGCGAGCGCCACAGGCCGCGCCGACGTCACTGACCATCCCCAAGATCGGCGTCGACACCGAGCTGGAGCAGTTGGGAGTTCAGGATGACGGCGCCTTGGCGACTCCGGTCGACACAGACTTGGCGGGGTGGTTCTCCGGTGGCCCGCGTCCAGGGGCCGTGGGCCCTGCTGTCCTCGCAGGCCACGTCAGCTGGAACGGCGACCCCTCAGTGTTCTTCCGCCTCACGGAGCTCGAACCGGGCGACATCGTCACGGTCCACCAGGAGGATGGCGGCGAGGTCGACTTCGAGGTGACGCGCCTCGAGCAGCACGACAAGGACGAGTTCCCAACGGTCTCGGTGTACTCCAACACGGAGGAGCCGGAGCTCCGGCTCATCACATGCGGCGGCGAGTTCGACTCGTCCATCGGCCACTTCGACGACAACATCGTGGTCTTCGCGGAGCTGGTCGACGACTGAGCGACCCTGCGTGCGCCGTGGCGGGAAGAACCCGACGGCGCACGGCGTTTCAGGAGGCGCGCGCACTGGTGCGCTGCCAATCTGCCGAGACGTCAGGAGACAAGCCATGGGACGATCCGATGCGGCCGCGACGTGGGGCGCGCCCCAGTACCTCGCACGGAATGCCGGGCTCCCGGACATGGGGATGTCTCCGCTCGGACCCGTGCCGCTCACGAATGGCCACACCGACGCGATCATGGCGTGCGAGGACACCGCAGCCGTGGCCGAGTTGAAGGCGTATGCACGCTCGTACATGGGAGTCGGTGGGATGGTGATCGCCAGCACGGTCGCTACCGTCGCATTCGGCTTTGCCGGCAAGCGCGGTCTCGCCGCTGGTGCAGCTGCCACCGCGATCGCGAGCGGAAACTTGGTCCTCGAGGCACGCAGGCGCGGCCGACAGTGGGAGGCCGTCGCCGATGCGCGTCTCGCGTCGGGGCCGGTTCACGCCTGACGGCGGCGAACCAGGGCCTCGGTCGGTAGGTCCTAACTGTGAGATGACCAGGTGCGCCACAATGGCGACGTGACTGATTCCGCGGACACACCAGACCAGGAGGTCGACGACACCCAGGTGCGCGCCATCGCAGACCTGGAGGAGTCGCTCGAACCCGTCTCGCTCATCGAGCAGTCCGGAGCGATCATCCGCACCGGGCGGATGATGCTCGCCGCCGGCACCGCCAGCTATCGCGTCAAGCAGGCCATGCGGGCCGTCGCGGCCGCGCTCGGCGTCGACACGCACGTGAACCAGGTGGCGCTCACCGACATCGCCGCGACCTCGCACCGCGGCCGCATCTTCCGCACCGAGGTGGCCGAGAACCGTTCGTTCGCCGTCAACAGCGACCGCCTGGCGCACCTCGACCGTCTGCGTCGCACTCTGCCCGAGCGCACCACCCCCGCCGAGATTCACCGCGCCCTCGACGAGATCGAGGAGCGTGGAAGCCTGTACCCGGCTCTCGCGAACGCCTCCTTCGCGGGCGTCGCGTGCGCAGCCTTCGCGGTGCTCAACCACGCCATGCCGTGGGAGGTGGCCGTCGTCTTTCTCGCGGCCGCGCTCGGCCAGCTCACGCGCCGTGCGCTGCACCACCTCGGATTCAACCCCTTCGGCACCACGGTCGCCGCGGCGACGATCGCCACGGTCGTGTATGTGGCCGGGATCGGCCTGCTGAACTGGTCGGGCGTGGAGTTGGACACCCACGCGGCGGGCTACATCTCTTCGGTGCTGTTCCTGCTTCCGGGGTTCGCTCTCATCACCGGGGCCCTGGACATGGCGAAGATGGACCTCCAGTCGGGCATCCAACGCATCGCATTCGGCACCATGATCACGCTGGCGGCGGGAGTCAGCGTCTGGGCGGTGTCGCTGCTGTCGAGCCTCTCGACGGGCCCGCGCGTCGATGCGCAGGTCGCGTGGGGATGGCAGTGGGCGCTGTGGGCGGCGGCCTCGGCGGTGGGAGTGGCGGGCTTCGCCTTCATGTTCAACAGCCCGTGGCGGATCGGGCTGAGCGCCGCCGGCATCGGCATGGTCGCCAACACCCTGCGCATGGTCGCGATCGACAGCGACGTCCCGGTGCAGGCGGCCACCGCCGTCGCATGCCTGGTGGTGGGCGTGCTTGCGGCCGCGGCCTCATGGCGCGGCCGGTTCCCGGTCATCACGCTGTCGGTGCCGGCGGTGCTCGTGATGATTCCCGGCGTGTCCGCCCACCAGGCCCTCGTCGCGCTCAACAGCGGCGACTTCGCCGCCGCGACGGCGGGCATCCTGCAGGTGATTCTGGTGGTGCTGTCGATCATGGTCGGCCTGGTCGCGGCCAAGCTGGTCACCGATCGAGAGTGGGCCTTCGACCACTGAACCGCCGATCGACGTGCGCCACGCGCGCGGCCGGGGTCAGCCGATGCCGTGCACCGGCGCGGACAGCGGCAGCCCCGAGCCGTCGCGCCGGCCGTGCTCTGCCGGCAGCTCGACGGGCTGTCCCGCACCCGACGTGGCTCTCGCAGGCGCGGTGCCCACCCACGCGGTCATGAGCGCGTCCTCGCCCTTCAGGAACCGATGCGCGCGGACTCCGCCCGTCGCACGCCCCTTGCCCGGATACTCGCTGAAGGGCGTGACCTTGGCCGAACCGGGCGTCGTGCCCGGCAGGGCCGTTGACGAACCCGCGATGGTGACCACGACCGCATCGGCCGGGCTGTCCACGACGCCGAAGTAGGCGGCGCGCCGACCTGGCGCAAGCTTGATCCCGCTCATCCCGCCGCCCGAGCGGCCCTGCGCACGGACCTTGGCGGCAGGGAAGTGAAGCAGCGGTCCGTCGTCGGCGACGAACACCAGCACCGCGTCATCGGGAGCGAGAGCGGACCCCACCACGACGTCGCCGTCCTGCAGGGCGATGGCCTCCCATGCGTCCTTGTTGGGTGCGGGCTCGGGCTTGACGCGCTTGACGATCCCGGCGGCGGTGCCGATCGCGAGAGGAGTCTCGGATCCGAGCGGCACGAGTGTCACGGCCTCCTCGCCCTTGTCCAGCGGCACCAGTTCAGTGATGGGGCTGCCGCCTCCCAGCGACGGCGGCTCGCTCGTGGGGGCGAGCGCCGGCACCTCGAGCAGGGACAGGCGGAGGATGCGGCCCTGGGTGGTCACGACGCCCACGTCGGCACGCGCCGATGCGGGGATGGCCGCGCGCAGCACGTCGTGGGGGCTGCGCCTTCCGTCGCGCGTCGGCACGGTGTCATCGGCGGTGCGTGCGACCAGGCCGGTCGCGGACAGCAGGGCGAAGCAGGGCGTGTCCTCGACTTCGAGGGGCGCGGCGGACGATGCTCCGGGCGCGGAGGCGGCGGATGACACCACGCCCGCCTCAGCGAGCAGGATGGTGCGGCGGGCCGTGCCGTACTCTGCGGCGGCGGCGTCCATCTCGAGCCCGACGACCTCGCGCAGCCGGGTGGGCGAGCCGAGGATCTCCTCGAGCTCGGCGATCTCGGCGAGCAGCTGGGCCTTCTCGTTCTCGAGCTCGAGGCGCGAGAACTTGGTGAGGCGGCGCAGCCGCAGCTCCAGGATGTAATCGGCCTGGGTCTCCGACAGGTCGAACGCAGTCATGAGCCGCGAGCGGGCCTCGCCGGCGTCCTCCGAGGAGCGGATGATCTGGATGACGTCGTCGATGTCGAGGATGGCGACCAACAGGCCGTCGACCAGGTGGAGCCGATCCTTGCGGGCCTGCAGGCGGTGCTCGGAGCGGCGCTTGACCACCGCGATGCGGTGGTCGACCCAGACCTGCAGCATCTCCTTGAGGCCCAGCGTGCGGGGCTCGCCTGCGACCAGAGCCACGTTGTTCATCGAGAACGATTCCTCGAGCGGTGTGAGCTTGTACAGGCGCTCCAGCACCGCCTCAGGGTTGAAGCCGTTCTTGATCTCGATCACCAGGCGCAGGCCGTGCTTGCGGTCGGTGAGGTCGGTGACGGCCGTGATGCCCTGCAGCTTCTTGGCGGACACCGCGTCCTTGATCTTCTCGATCACCTTCTCGGGGCCCACGAGGTATGGCAGCTCGGTGACCACGATGCCTTGGCGCCGCGGCGTGACCTTCTCGATGCGGGTGGTCGCGCGGGTCTTGAACGCGCCTTTGCCGGTCTCGTAGGCCTGGCGCACTCCGTCGAGGCCGACGATCTTGCCGCCGCCGGGCAGGTCGGGGCCGGGGACGAAACGCATGAGCTCGTCGAGGTCCGCGCGGGGGTTCGCCAGCAGGTGGCGTGCGGCGGAGACGACCTCGACCAGATTGTGCGGCGCCATGTTGGTCGCCATGCCCACTGCGATGCCCGAGGCGCCGTTGACGAGCAAATTCGGGATGGCCGCGGGCAGCACGGAGGGCTGGGTGAGCTTGTTGTCGTAGTTGGGGACGAGGTCCACGACGTCCTCATCGAGGTCCGCGAGCATTGCGCGCGCGGCCGGGCCCATGCGGGCCTCGGTGTATCGCGACGCGGCCGGGCCGTCGTCCAGCGAGCCGAAGTTGCCGTGGCCATCGACCAGCGGCAGCCGCAGCGAGAACGGCTGCGCCATCCGCACCAGCGCGTCGTAGATCGCCGTGTCTCCGTGCGGGTGGAGCTTTCCCATGACCTCGCCCACGACGCGGGAGGACTTCACGTGCGCGCGGTCGGGCCGCAGCCCCATCTCGCCCATCGAGTAGATGATGCGGCGCTGCACCGGCTTGAGGCCGTCGCGAGCGTCAGGCAGTGCACGCGAGTAGATCACCGAGTACGCGTATTCCAGGAATGACGTCTCCATCTCGGCGCTGACGTCGATGTCGACAACCTGCGAATCGGGCGCGTCGGCCATGTCTCTCCTCACGAAGGGTGGTCTTGGGGCTGCACGCATTGTCGCGCCGCGGCGATCCCGCCGGGCGGTGCCACGCGGTGCGAGTGGTGACCCCGCCGGTGAAGTGGAAGAATAGCCTCCATGTCTCACACGCTCGACCAGGCGGTCGCCGTCGCCGGGTACTACCCGGCCCTCGCGAACTCCGTGCTCCGCAATGCAATCCGTGACGAGTCGATCACGGCTCACTTCGTGCACGCCGAGACCACGTTCGACGACCGCGAGGTGCGCCGCCACATGACGGTCCTGGTGGTGACCGAGACCCGCCTCATCCGCGTCCACATGGACGACGGCTCGGGACACAGCGCCGAGGGCGCGCACGAGGCCTCCGCGACCGTCGAGACCGCACTGTTGACGGGAATCTCGAACATGGCGATGACCCATGTGGTGCACCACCCGGAGAACTTCCGCGACGGCGACTCGCCGAGCGAGCTGGTGTTGGCCGTCGGTTGGGGAGTGCACTCGCGCGTCGAGCTCGAGCCCGCCACCTGCGGCGATGAGAACTGCGAGGCCGACCACGGCTACACGGGCGGCATCACCGGCGACGACACCTTGGTCCGCGTCAGCGCCATCGCCGATGGCGTGGAGACCGTGCGCGCTCTCGAGGACTTCGCGGCGACGCTGCAGCGGGTCATCGGGCCTCGAGGGTGAGCCGCGCGAGCGAGCTGGCCTCGCTCGGCCTGAGCCTGCCCGACTACGGCGGGCGCGAGCTCGGAGCGGTGCTTCCCGCGGCGCTGTCTGCCGTCGGGGCAGGTCATGTGGTGTCTCACCGCGATGCGGATGCCGACCGCGCCCGGCTGGGCCTCGGCACCGCACGTCACGTGGTCGTGGTGCTGCTCGACGGGCTGGGCCATCTTGCGCTCGACGCCCGCCGCGGCCACGCGCCGTTCCTGCGTTCGGCCGAACAGGGCGTCATCACTGCCGGCTATCCGACGACGACCGCCGCCTCGCTCGCGCTGTTCGGGACCGGACAGCCGTCGGGGCGCACGGGCCTGACCGGGTACACGGCGCGCAACCCGCGCACCGGTGGGCTCGCGAACCTCGTGTCGTGGGAGGGCGCCTACGACGCTGCGGAGTGGCAGCGACAGCCGTCGCTCCTCGAGAGCGCCGCCCACGCCGGATTCCCCGTCACCACGTTGGGTCGCCGTCGCTTTGCGGGGTCGGGCCTCACGCAGGCGGTGCTGCGCGGGGGGCGGTTCGTGGGCGCGGAGCGCCTGTCGGAGCGCATCGACACGGCGCTCGCCGCGGCGCGCGAGCCTGGAGTGTCGTACTGCTATTGGGGCGAGATCGATGCCGCCGGTCACCAGCACGGGTGGGGATCGGAGCAGTGGGTGACCGCGCTCGAGGATGCGGATCGCGAGCTGAGGCGTCTCGCGGAGGGCCTGCCGCGAGACGCGGTGATGGTCGTCACCGCGGATCACGGCATGGTGGACGTGCCAGGGGCCCCCAGGTGGGATGTCGCGACGGATCCCGAGCTGAGTTCCGGAGTCCCCTTGGTCGCGGGGGAGCCGCGTGCGCTGCACGTGCACACGGAGCCCGGAGTGGATCCCGAGGACGTCGCTGCGCGGTGGCGCGAGAGGCTCTCCGGCCACGCCATGGTGTGGACGCGTGAGGAGGCCCGTGCCGACGGGCTGTTCGGCGAGCTGCTCGACGAGGTGGCCGACCGCGTGGGCGACGTCGTGGTCGCCATGGCGGGCCGTGCCACCGTGGTCGACTCCCGCACACAGTCACCGAAGTCGATGGCGCTGGTCGGCATGCACGGCTCCCTCACCCCAGAGGAGCTCCAGGTGCCATGGCTCGTGGTGGACGCGACGTAGCCTGGCTCATCCGCGCCCTGGTGCGGTGGGGATCAGGCCGACGCGGCCCTTGCGGTCCAGCGTCCCTCGGTGCGCTCGATCGCGATCGGGTGCGCGAAGGCCTTGCTGACCGCGGCGGTGGTGAGCACCGCATCGGCCGTGCCCGCCTCCACCACCCTGCCGGCGCGCAGCAGCACGGCATGAGTGGTGGACGCCGGCAGCTCTTCGAAGTGATGGGTCACTGTCACCACGCCGAGCGCCGGATGTGACGTCGCGAGGGCGTCGAGAGTGGTGAGCAGCTGCTCGCGCGCCGCGACGTCCAGACCGGTGGTGGCCTCGTCGAGAAGCAGCACGGCCGGGTCGGGCATCAGCGCTCGCACGATGAGGGTGCGGCCGCGCTCTCCTTGCGACATCGTGGACCATCGCAGGCCCCGGTCCGCGTCGACTCCGAAACGCGTCAGCAGGGTGCGGGCCCGCTCGACCTCCTCGTGCGAAGGCTGCCAGCGGGGAACCAGTTCGAGGGTGCCGGTCGCACCCGTGAGCGCCACCGACAGTGGGTCGAGATCGCTCGTGAGCCCGTGACGCGATGTGACGAGGCCCACGTGGGCGCGCAGGTCGCGCACGTCGACGCGTCCCAGCCGGTAGCCGAGCACCTCGACCGTCCCGCGAGTGGGGTGGGCGCCAGCGGCGAGCAGAGAGATGAGCGTCGACTTGCCGGCTCCGTTGGGGCCGATCAACGCCCACCGTTGACCTCGCCGGACAGTGAGGCTGACGTCGTCGAGGATGGTCGTGTCGCCGCGCACGAAGGTGACGCCGGCCGCGCGGAGCAGCGCATCGGAGCGACCGTCATGCTCGATCGATGCGTGGTCGGTCACGGTCGGAGGCGGCGTGGTGCGCGTCGGTCGTCAGTCGTTCTTCGCACCGAACACGATCTCGTCCCAGCTCGGGACGGATGAACGTCCCCTGCGCGACGGCTTGGGCTCGGCTGCCGAAGACTCGGAGGATGGGCCATCGCTGGCGTCATCGGGGGTCTGTGCCGAGTCGCCGTCCTCACCCGAGGACGAGTCGCGACGCGCGGATCCCGCAGGGTGCGGCATGGTGCGACCCGCCTTGGGGCCCTGCGCGAACCCCACCTCGGCCTCGCGCTTGCGCTGCGCCGGCCCAAATCCTTCGAAACCGCCGTCGTCGTCGAAGTCCTCATCCGCCTCGGCGTCGACCGAGTCGCGGGTGCCACGCCGTTCTTCAAGGTCGGCCAGCAGCAGTTCGGTGGACGAGGGCGCGTCCTGGTCGGCCTTTGCGCTGTCCGTCGCGGCGCCGTCCGTGTCGGAGGGGACGGGCATCAGCGGTCGAGACTTGTCCAGGGGGACGTCGTCCTGCTCCGGTCGCACGGCGCTGAGGTGGCGTCGCGGGATCGGCACGTCCAACAGCTCGGTCTCGGTGAGCCACCGCGACTCGTCGTCCTGGGCCGTGACGGCGCGCGCGGTGTGGTCGAACTCCCACAGCGCGCGGACCTTCCTGCCGTCCACGGTGAAGTCGACGGCGACGAGCCACGGCTCGTCGACCTCACGCCAGGCGTCCCACGCCACTTCCTCGGGATCGACGCCGCGGCTCGCGAGACGATCCGCGACGAGATCCGTCAGGACGGGTGCGCCGCTGTCGCGCCCGATCCGCGTCCCACGAGCGAGATCCGCGATGTATGCGCGCTCGGCGAGCACCGGGGGCTCGTAGCGCTGCAGCGCCTCGTACGGCTCGCCGGTGAGCTCCGCCAGCTCGTGAGCGTTCAGACCGCTGCGGATGCGCTGCTGGATCTGCTTGGGACTGAGGGAGGTCGATTCGCGCTCGTCCTCGTCCGCGCTGTCGGTGTGCACGCGCGGGCGGGTGAGGGCGACGGCACGGCGGAGTTCGTCGGTGAGCGCAAGCTCGAACTCCTCGCCAGACTCGGTCGCGACGACGAGGTGTTCACCGTCGTCGCCCGATCTCACCAGGGACAGTCCAGTCATGGCCTCAGCCTGCCACGCAGGCGGACGCTTCGCAGGATGCCGCGCCCGGCGCGCCGCCCTTGCTCCGGCGGTGCGGCACGATGGGTGACATGTCCTCACCAGAGTCGCTCATGCAGGTGGCGCGCACGGTCGCGACCGAAGCCGCCTCGCTCATCATCGACGGCCGTGCGCGCGCCGAGGTCGCGGCCACCAAGTCCAGCCCGATCGACATCGTCACCCAGATGGACCTCGCGGCGGAACGGCTGCTCCGCGACAGGCTCGCCGAGCTCCGGCCCGACGACGCGATTCTGGGGGAGGAGGGCGACGACTCTCCCGGGACGTCCGGCATCACCTGGGTGTTGGATCCGATCGACGGCACGGTGAACTACCTCTACGGGCTGCCGCACTTCGCGGTGTCGGTGGCGGCAGTCGCAGGAGAGCCGACCCCGCAGACCTGGACGGCCCTGGCAGGCGCGGTCCACGACGGCAGCGGCGTGCTGTGGTCCGCGAGCCGTGACGGGGGAGCCTGGCGCAACGGCGAGCCGTTGGTGCGCACGGACGCACCCGGACTCGACGGCACTCTGCTCGCGACCGGCTTCCAGTATGTGGCGCAGCGTCGCGTGCGTCAGGGAGAGATCGTCACGTCGATGCTCGGCAGGGTCCGCGACATCCGCAGGCTCGGGGCCGCCGCGGTGGATCTGTGCCTGGTGGCGGCCGGGCACCTGGACGCGTACTACGAGCACGGGCTGCATCCGTGGGACTTCGCGGCGGCGGCGCTCATCGCCGAGGAGGCGGGCGTGCGCGTCGCGGGGATCGACGGCGGCGCACCGGACGAGAGGCTCACGATCGCGGCGATGCCGGACGTCTGGGAGCAGCTGCGAGACGCCCTGCTCGAGGCCGGGGCGGCGCGCTCCTGGGACGCGTCTGAGGCGTAGAGTCGCGCTCGCGAGATTTTTGTTGCACAATGCGTGCGCTCGGAGGGAACAAATCCACCGGCAAGAGCATTCAGTACTCACACACCACCGGTGAAGGGACCACTGCCTGATGGCAACCGATTACGACGCACCTCGCAAGACCGACGACGAGGTGTCTGCTGACTCCATCGAGGAGCTGAAGGCCCGCCGCAACGACAAGACCTCCGGCGTCGTTGACGAGGACGAGGCCGAGGCGGCCGAGGGATTCGAGCTGCCGGGCGCAGACCTGTCCGGCGAAGAGCTGTCGGTCCGCGTGCTGCCGGCTCAGCAGGACGAGTTCACCTGCATGTCATGCTTCCTTGTCCACCACCGCAGCCAGCTCGCGACCTTCAAGAACGACCAGCCGATCTGCTCGGAGTGCGCGGCCTGAGCGCCGCTTCGTGATGACCTCTGTCGACGTGCTCGTCAGCACGACGGATGCCGACGTTCCGCTGCCGGCGTACTCCCATCCCGGAGACGCCGGGGCGGACATCACCGCCCGCGTCGAGGTGACGCTGGCGCCGGGCGAGCGTGCGACCGTGCCGACGGGGCTGCGCATCGCGCTGCCCGCCGGCTACGCAGCCTTCGTGCACCCCCGCTCGGGCCTCGCGGCCAGGCACGGCGTGACGATCGTCAACGCCCCTGGCACCGTCGATGCCGGGTATCGGGGAGAGATCGCGGTCACCGTGCTCAACACCGACCCGCGCGAGACCGTGGTGCTGCGCCGCGGCGATCGCATCGCGCAGCTTGTCATCCAGCGCGTCGAGCACGCGGCGTTCGTCGCGGTGCAAGAGCTTCCGGGCTCGCACCGCGGGGAGGGCGGGTTCGGCTCGACGGGGGCCGCCGCCCCAGGAGCGACGCCGTGATCGCGCAGGCGACCCCGATCTCCGACCTTCGGCCCCGTGAGGTCGTGGCGGTGGCAGGGCGAGTCGTGTCGATACAGGTCGAGCCGCGCGACGCCGCGCCCACGTTGACGGCGCGCGTGGACGACGGCACCGGTCGGGTGGAGGCCGTCTTCATGGGCCGGCGGGCGATTGCCGGCGTCGAGCCCGGCGCCAGGATCCGGCTCGAGGGCCGGGTGTGCTCCACCGACGCGCTGCCGCGCCTGTACAACCCTCGCTTCGAGCTCGGCTGATGGGCCAGCGGCGAGACGACGAGGGGCGCACGGAATCCCTCGAGAAGGAGCCCGAGACTGACGCCCGTCAGCCAGGGGACGAGGAGGCCGCTGCGCCCGTCCCCGCTCAAGCCTCCCGCATGGGCCAGTTGGTGGCGGGAGAGGAATTCTCCCTCGCCGAGGCTATGGGAGGCTGGCGCGGCTTCCTCGAGGCGGCGGCGCCCGGGGTGGTGTTCGTCGTCGCCTACCTCGGCTGGGGCGGATTCCGCATCCCCGTGATCGCCTCCGTGGCCACCGTGCTGGTCATGGTGGTCGTGCGGCTGGTGCAGCGCTCGAGCATCCAGCAGGCCCTGTCGGGAGTGCTCGGCGTGGCACTCGGCGCGATCTGGGCCTGGCGCTCGGGTGACGCCGGGGGCTACTTCGTGCCGGGCCTATGGATCAACGCCGCCTACGCAGCCGGCACGCTGATCTCGATGGCGGTGCGGTGGCCCCTGGTGGGGATCGTCGTCGGGCTGTTCAAGGGCTGGGGAACGTCCTGGCGCGACGACCCGCGCACGATGCGCACCATGCAGTGGGGGACGGGGATCGTCGCCGCGGTGTTCCTCCTGCGCCTCGCGGTGCAGGTGCCGCTGTACGTCGCGGACGCTATCGCCGCACTCGGCACCGCGAAGCTCGCCATGGGAGTGCCGCTGTTCGCGCTCAGCCTGTGGGCGGTGTGGCTCCTGGTGCGGTCCGCAGCACCTGATCCAGCGCCTCAGGATCCGCCTCCGCCGACACGATGAACAGCAGCTCGTCGCGCGCCTCGAGCGTGTCGGCGGGCGTCGGTGCGATCGTGCGGTCGCCACGCACGATGCACGACAGCACGGTCTCGCTCGGCCAGCCGATCTCGCGGACGGTCGCGCCGATCACCGGAGAGTCGGTGGGCAGCGTCACCTCGATGATCGAGGCCCCCGACTGGTGGAACGTGAAAACCTTGACCAGATCGCCGATGGCGACGGCCTCCTCGACCATCGCCGTCATGATGCGCGGCGTGGACACGGCGACGTCGACGCCCCACTGAGCGTCGTACATCCACTCGTTTCGCGGGTTGTTGACCCGCGCCACCGTGCGCGGCACCCCGAACTCGGTCTTGCACAGGAACGACACGACCAGGTTGGCCTTGTCGTCGCCGGTCGCCGCGACGACGACGTCCATGCCCTCGGTCGCCGCCTCGCGAAGCGCCGCCATCTCGCATGCGTCGGCGAGCATCCACTCGGCCTCGGCCACTTGCGCCACACGCATGGCGGACGGGTTGTGGTCCATCAGCATGACCTCGTGCCCGTGATCGAGCAGGTCACGCGCGATGGACCGTCCCACTGACCCGGCTCCGGCGATCAGTACCTTCACGATTCGCCTCCAGGGGGGCGTGACAGCACGCGCTGCGCATGGGTGCCGACGGCGTCGGGCACCACGAAGTAGACCTCGTCGCCCGATTGGACGGACATGGCTGACGTGGGCAGCACTCCCTCGGAGAACCTCACGAGGTACGCGACCCGCGTGCCAGTGGCTTCCTCGAGGTCCTTGATCGGGCTGCCGATCCAGCCGCCGTGGTACGCGAGCCTCCGCACGGCGACGGCGGCCGTGGAGTCGACGTACACGTCGTCGGAACCGCCAGGCAGGAGCCGCGACACGATCTGCGCGCTCGTCCACGGGACGGGGGCGACGGTGGGGATGCCCAGCCGGCGGTAGACCTCCGCCCGGCCGGAGTCGGAAATGCGCGCGACCACGTTCGCCACGCCGTACGTCTCGCGGACCACGCGGGCGGCGAGGATGTTGGAGTTGTCGCCGGAGGACACCGCGGCGAACGCGTAGGCGTCCTCGACGCCGGCGGACACGAGGGTCTCGCGGTCGAATCCGATCCCGGTGATCTTCTGACCCTGGAAGTCGGCGGGGAGGCGTCGGAACGCATCTCCCATCCTGTCGATGACGGCGACTGAGTGGCCTCGCGACTCGAACTCGGATGCGAGCGCGGCGCCAGTGCGGCCGCAGCCCATGATCACGATATGCACGAGACCCCACGCTATACCCGTCCGGCCTAGGATGGTGCGACGTGCGACGTATTCTCGAAGGACTGCGCCGGCTGGCCTTCGGCCAGCCGATCGCCACCGACTCCTTGTCCCCGGTGCCGCTGCGCACCCGGCTCGCGCTGCCGGTGTTCGGCGCGGGCATCCTGTCCGCGGTCGCGTATGCGCCCGATGCGGTGGTGGACGCCCTGCGCCAGGGCAGTCAGCAGGGCGCGATTCCGTACATGGCCGGCGGCGTGGTCCTGATCATGCTGCTGCTGGGCCTCGCGTACTGGTCGAACGTGCGCACCCGTCCGGACTCGCTCGGAGACTACGGGACGGTGCGCGACCTGCTGGGCCGCAGGTCCGGCGTCGTCACCGGAGCCGCGCTGCTGGTCGACTACCTGTTCACCGTCGCGGTGTCCGTTGCCGCGGTCACTCAACTGATCGCGTACCTGATCCCGTCGCTGCGCGAGTGGGTGTCGTTGATGGGGGTCGCGCTGCTCGCAGTGATGACGCTCTTCGCGCTGCGCGTGGTCCGGGACCGCGTCCGGGTGCTGCTGGCGGTGTGGTTCGGGTTCCTGATCGTGATCGCGCTGATGCTCGTCTTCGGCGTCGCCCGCCTGACCATCGAGCCCGCCAGCCCCATCGCCGCCAACCCGCCCACGACCTGGGCGATCCTCGTGGCCTACGCGGGCGCAATCTCCTCGGGTGCCGTGATGGTCACCGGAATCGAGCACCTCGCCTCGGCCGGCCCCAACCACGCCGCGCCTCGCGGCAAGCGAGCCGGACGCACGCTGGTCATCGCCGTCGCCGCATCGGCCGTCGCGTTCTTCGCGGTCGCGCTGCTGTCGTGGATGTACCGCATCACGGGCTGGGCCGACGGACCGATCCTGCTGCAGACCGTGAACCAGGTGTTCCGCCAGCCGTGGGTCATCTGGGTCGTGGCCCTGTCCGCCGCCGCCATCTTGTACGTGGCGGCAACGGCCGTCTTCCGGCGATTCTCGAGCCTCGCGGAGAGCCTCGCGAAGGACGCCTACCTGCCGCGCCAGCTCGCGATGAAGAACGACAGGCTGGTGCTGCGTGGCGGCATCTTCATCGTCGCCAGCGCCTCCGCGCTGGTCGTCGTGGTGACCGGGGCGAACGTCGAGACGCTCATCCACATGTACGTGGTCGGGGTGTTCGCCTCGATCGTGCTCAGCCAGGTCGCGATGGTGCGGCACTTCACGAACCGGATCGGCCTGGCGACCGATTCGCGCTCGCGGCTGCGCCACTCGGCCTCGCGAGCGCTCCACGTCACCGCCGCCGTGGTCGCCGCGCTCGTGTGGATCGTCGTGGCAGTGTTCAACTTCCTCAACGGCGCCTGGTTCGCGATCGCGCTGATCATCGGACTCGTGGTGCTCATGCACGCCGTCAATCGGCACTATGCGGCGGTGCGGCAGGACGTGCGGCTCACCGCCAAGGACCGGGCCGTGGCGCTGCCCAGCGCCACGCATGGCCTGGTGCTGGTCGCGCAGCTCCACCGCCCAGCGGTGCGCGCTCTCGCCTACGCGAAGGCCGCCCGCCACTCGACGCTCGTGGCCGTGGGCGTGCAGATCGAGCCCTCCGCCGCAAAGGAGCTCCAGTCGCGCTGGGGCGAGATCGACGCGGGGATTCCACTCGTGATCCTCGACTCTCCGTACCGCGACCTGGTCGAACCGGTGATGGAGCACGTGCGGTCCATCCACCGCCGCAGCCCGCGCGACGTGGTGGTCGTGTACGTGCCCGAATACATCGTGGGCCGCTGGTGGGAGACTTTCCTTCACAACCGCGCCACCCGCCGACTGCGTGCCCAGCTCCTGGAGCTCGACGGCGTCGTGGTGTCCGCCGTGCCGTGGCACCTCGCATCCGCGCGCGACCGTCGAGCCGAAGAAGAGGCCCCGCCATCTCCGAACGAACAGCTGCCATGACCGATCTCGTCGAACTCGAGATCGAGGCTCCCGCGCACGGTGGTCATTGCGTCGCGCGACACGAAGGCCGCGTCGTGTTCGTGCGCCACACCCTGCCGGGCGAGACGGTGCGCGCTCGCCTCACGGAATCAGGCGACGACGCTCGGTTCTGGAGGGCCGATGCGGTCGAGGTGGTCGAGGCCTCTCGCGATCGCGTCGACTCGGCTTGGCCCGAGGCCGGGCCGGGCGGCGTGGGCGGGGGAGAGCTCGCCCATGTGTCCCTCGCGGGACAGCGGGCATGGAAGCTCAGCGTGCTGCGCGAGTCGTTCGAGCGGTTCGCCGGACGAGCGTACGAGGGCGACGTCCTGCCCGTGCCGGCGGCTCTCGGTCGCGCCGAGGATGAGTCGAGTGGTCTGCGGTACCGCACGCGGGTGACCGCCGTCGCCGACGGCGAGGGCCGCGCGTCGATGCACCTGCACCGCTCGCGAGAGACCCGGCCGCTGGCGTCGATGCCCCTGGCATCCGCGGCGCTCGAGGAGGCGCTCGTCTCCGGCCGGTTCCCGGCTCGTTCGCGAATCGCCATGGCCGAGTCGAGCACCGGCGAGCTGAGAGTCGTGGCCGACGGCGTCCCGTGGCGCGCGGGCAAGCTCGACAGGAGACCCAATGCGCCGCGCGCCGTGACCGAGACGGTGAGTGTGGGGGAGCGCACGTGGACCTTCCGCGTCGACGCCGCGGGCTTCTGGCAGGTGCACCGCGACGCGCCCGCGGTGCTGGTGTCGGAGGTGCTCGACCGTGTGGGCGACGCCGAGCGGGTCGCCGACCTGTACTCGGGTGCCGGCCTGCTGTCCGTGCCTCTCGCGGACAGCGGTCGCGAGGTGATCGCCATCGAGTCCGATGCCGACGGTGCGCGCGCCGCGCGCCGCAACGCCCACGAGACGCCGTCGCTGCGGGTGATCCACGCGGACGTGCGGAACACCCTGGCGGAGGGCATAGGGACGCTGGACGCCGTCGTCCTCGACCCGCCGCGCAGCGGGGCGGGAGGGGCCACGATCGCCGCGCTGGCGGGCACCGAGGCGCAGCGGATCGTGTACGTGGCGTGCGACCCAGTGGCGTTGGCACGCGACGTCGCGCTGCTCGCCCAGCACGGCTACGAGCTCGAGAACGCCCAGGCCATCGACCTGTTCCCGATGACCCACCACGTCGAGACTCTGGCGACGTTCGAGCGTCGCTGATCCCCCGCATCGGCCGTCCGCTTGTGGCCGATAGGATGGTCGGCAGACTGCTACGGAGGAGATTGCATGAGCGAGAACACGCTGGGAGCGAAGGCCACGCTGGACGTGGACGGCACGGGATACGAGATCTACCGCCTCGACGCGGTGCCCGGACTGGAGAAGCTCCCGTACTCGCTGAAGGTGCTCGCCGAGGCGCTGCTGCGCACCGAGGACGGCAAGAACATCACCGCGGACCACGTTCGCGCCCTCGCTGAGTGGGACTCCAAGGCCACTTCCAGCACCGAGATCCAGTTCACGCCGGCGCGCGTGGTGATGCAGGACTTCACCGGCGTCCCCTGCGTGGTCGACCTCGCGACCATGCGCGAGGCGGTGGTGGACCTGGGTGGCGACCCGTCCATCATCAACCCGCTCGCGCCCGCCGAGATGGTCATCGATCACTCCGTCGTCATCGACGTGTTCGGCCGCCACGACGCCCTGCAGCGCAACACCGACCTGGAGTATGAGCGCAACCGCGAGCGCTACCAGTTCCTGCGCTGGGGCCAGACCGCCTTCGACAACTTCAAGGTCGTGCCGCCCGGCACCGGGATCGTCCACCAGGTGAACCTCGAGTACCTCGCACGCGGCGTCATGACGCGCGAGGCGGACGGCGTCACTCAGGCGTACCCGGATTCGTGCGTGGGCACCGACTCGCACACGACCATGATCAACGGCCTGGGCGTGCTCGGCTGGGGAGTGGGCGGCATCGAGGCCGAGGCCGCGATGCTGGGCCAGCCCGTGTCGATGCTCATCCCCAAGGTCGTGGGCTTCAAGCTCACGGGCGAGATCCCGCCCGGTGCCACGGCGACCGACGTGGTGCTCACCATCACCGAGATGCTCCGCAAGCACGGCGTGGTGGGCAAGTTCGTCGAGTTCTACGGCGATGGCGTGGGCGCGGTGCCGCTGGCCAACCGCGCCACGATCGGCAACATGTCGCCCGAGTTCGGCTCGACCGCCGCGATCTTCCCGATTGACGGCGTGACGATCGACTACCTGCGGCTCACCGGACGCTCCGACGAGCAGGTGGCACTCGTCGAGGCGTACTGCAAGGAGCAGGGGATGTGGCACGACCCCTCCGCCGATGACTACGTCGAGCCGGTGTTCTCCGAATACCTCGAGCTCGACCTGTCGAGCGTGGTGCCGTCGATCGCCGGCCCCAAGCGTCCGCAGGACCGGATCGCGCTCACGGACGCCAAGACGTCGTTCGGCCGGTCGATCCTCGACTACGTGAACCACGACGAGCAGGAGACGCACGGGCTCGACGAGTCCGTCGAGGAGACCTTCCCGGCCTCCGACCCCATCGCGGCTGAGTCGCACGCGGGTGACGCACCCGAGCCGCGTGAGGGCACCTCCGAGGACAGCCGCGCCCGCCCGCACAAGCGCGTGCCGGTGACGCTGGCGGACGGCACCGAGACCGAGCTGGACCACGGGGCCGTCGTGATCGCGTCGATCACCTCGTGCACCAACACCTCGAACCCGTCGGTGATGCTCGCGGCCGCCCTGCTGGCCCGCAACGCCAACGCCCGCGGACTCTCCGTGAAGCCGTGGGTGAAGACGTCGATGGCCCCCGGCTCGAAGGTCGTCACCGACTACTACGAGAAGGCCGGGCTGTGGCCCGACCTCGAGGCGCTCGGCTATCACCTGGTGGGCTACGGCTGCACCACGTGCATCGGCAACTCGGGCCCGCTGCCCGAGGAGGTCTCGCAGGCGGTCAACGAGCACGACCTGTCGGTCGTATCGGTGCTGTCCGGCAACCGCAATTTCGAGGGGCGCATCAACCCCGACGTGAAGATGAACTACCTGGCGTCCCCGCCGCTGGTCATCGCGTACGCGCTCGCCGGAACCATGGACCACGACTTCGACACCGACCCGCTGGGCACCGACTCGGACGGCAACGACGTCTACCTCAAGGACATCTGGCCCGATGCCGCGGAGGTCGAGAGCATCGTGCAGTCCTCCATCGACAAGGGCATGTTCACCGACGGCTACGACGACGTCTTCGCGGGCGACGAGCGCTGGACCGGCCTGCCCACCCCGGACGGCAAGACGTTCGAGTGGGAGGACGACTCGACCTACGTGCGCAAGCCCCCGTACTTCGATGGCATGGGCAAGGATCCCGAGCCCGTCGCCGACATCTCGGGAGCGCGCGTGCTCGCCATGCTCGGGGACTCCGTGACGACGGACCACATCTCTCCCGCAGGCGCGATCAAGGCCGACAGCCCGGCCGGACGCTATCTTGCGGACAACGGCGTCGAACGGCGCGACTTCAACTCCTATGGCTCACGCCGTGGGAACCACGAGGTCATGATCCGCGGCACGTTCGCGAACATTCGCCTCCGCAACCTGCTCCTCGCCGATGAGAACGGCGGCGCGGGCGTCGAGGGCGGCTTCACGCGCAACCTCCTCACCGGCGAGCAGGACTCGATCTACGATGCCGCTCAGGCCTACGCCGAGCAGGACATCCCGCTGGTCGTGCTGGCCGGCAAGGAGTACGGCTCGGGCTCGTCCCGCGACTGGGCTGCCAAGGGCACCCGGCTGTTGGGCGTGCGTGCCGTCATCACCGAGACCTTCGAACGCATCCACCGCTCGAACCTCATCGGCATGGGTGTTCTCCCGCTGCAGTTCCCCGAGGGCCAGAACGCCGCATCGCTGGGTCTCGACGGCACGGAGACGTTCGACATCGAGGGCGTGGCTGCGTTCAGCGACGGCGAGCACCCGCGCACTCTTCCGGTCAAGGCCACCAAGGACGACGGGTCGACCGTTGAGTTCGACGCCGTCGTCCGCATCGACACGCCTGGCGAGGCCGACTACTTCCGTAACGGCGGCATCCTCCAGTACGTGCTGAGGTCCCTGGTCGCGTGACCGCAGTTGCGGCGCCGTCGGGCGCCTGTGCGGCACGTAGAGTGGTGAGACATGTTTCCCAAAGGAGGGCCTGTGCTGGAGCGCATCGCGTCGCCGGCTGACCTGCGCGGGCTGACCTACGAGGAACTCGACGGTCTCGCGCAAGAGATCCGCGACTACCTGGTCGCGTCCGTGTCGCTCACGGGCGGCCACCTGGGGCCGAACCTGGGAGTGGTCGAGTTGTCGATCGGTCTGCACCGGGTGTTCGACTCGCCGCACGACACGCTCGTGTTCGACACGGGACACCAGAGCTACGTGCACAAGTTGCTGACCGGCCGGCGCGACTTCTCTCAGCTGCGTTCGCGCGGCGGCGTCGCCGGCTACCCGTCGCGGGCAGAGTCCGAGCACGACGTGGTCGAGAACTCGCACGCCTCGACCGCGCTGTCGTGGGCCGCAGGCATCGCGCGAGGGCGCACGCTGGCGGGCGAGACCGAACGCACCACGGTGGGCGTGATCGGCGACGGGGCTCTCACCGGCGGGATGGCCTGGGAGGCGCTCAATTCTCTTGCGGCCGCCCACGACCGCGTGGTGATCGTCGTCAACGACAACGGGCGCTCGTACGCCCCCACGATCGGTGGCCTCGCACGCCGGCTCGACGGCATCCGCACCAACCCGCGCTACGAGCAGTTCCTCGGCTGGGGCAAGCGCACATTCCAGAACCGCGGGCCGTGGCGCAACTTCGCCTACCGATCGGTGATGCACGGCAAGCGCGCGGTCAAGGGACTGATCGCCGAGCCCGGCATGTTCGACGACCTCGGCCTCAAGTACGTGGGACCGATCGACGGGCACGACCTGCGCCAGGTCGAGGCGGCACTCACGCATGCCAGAGACTTCGGCGCGCCCGTCATCGTCCACGTGCTCACCGAGAAGGGCCGCGGCTACACGCCTGCGATGGAGGACGTCGCCGACAGGTTCCACGCCGTGGGGCGCATTCACCCTGAGACGGGGCTGCCGGTCAAGCCCAGCAGGTTCGGGTGGACCAAGGTGTTCGCGGAGGAGATCCTCGCGGTGGGTCGGGAACGCGATGACGTGGTGGCGCTGACAGCGGCCATGCTGGCTCCCGTCGGCCTGCAGCCCTTCGCCGACGAGTTTCCCGACCGCGTGATCGACGTGGGCATCGCGGAGCAGCATGCGGTGACCAGCGCCGCCGGTCTCGCGTTCGCCGGCCGCCACCCGGTGGTGGCGGTCTACGCCACGTTCCTCAATCGTGCGTTCGACCAGGTGCTGATGGATGTGGGCCTGCACCGCGCAGGCGTGACCTTCATGCTCGACCGCGCCGGCATCACCGGCGACGACGGTGCCAGCCACAACGGCATGTGGGACATGGCGCTGCTCAGGCACGTCCCCGGACTGCAGCTCGCGGCGCCGCGCGACGCCCCCACCATGAGGCGCGCGTTCCGCGAGGCGCTGGACGTGGACGATGCCCCGACCGTGGTGCGCTACCCCAAGGGCCCCGTGGGCGATGAGCTGCCGGCGGTGCGATCCGTCGGCGAGATCGACGTGCTCGCGGAGCATGGCGGGCCTCCGCGCGTGATCGTGGTGGGAATCGGCTCGATGGCCACCACCGCCATCGATGCCGCAGAGAAGATCGCAGCCGACGGCGTCGACGTCGCGGCAGTGACCGCGACATGGGTGCACCCCGTTCCCCAGGGCCTGCTCGAGGTGCTGGGCGACGCGGAGCTCGTGCTCACGGCAGAGGATGGGCTGGCCGATGCCGGAATCGGCGAGGAGTGGGCCTCCTGTGCCCGTCTCGGCGGTCACGAGGCGCGGTGGATCCACCGCGGCGTGCCGCTCGAGTTCCTGGATCACGCCACCCGTGACCAGATCGTCGAGCAGGTGGGGCTCGACGCCTCCGCGATCGCGGACGTCGCGATCGCCGCTCTCGACTGAACCACTGACGGACGGGTCGCTCAGGACCGCTGACGCCAGCGCATCGGCCGCCTGCCAGGGCGTACCCTCCCGAACATCCTCACCTCAGACACCCCGGGCTGACGCCTATGTCAGGGCTAGTGGTGGTGAGTCGCCCCCCTCAGATGTTCAGGACGGTTCAGTGGATTCGTCTTCGGTCGCCTCAGACTCCGCCTCGATCTGGGCCTCGGCCTCCTCGAAGGCGTCGGCCAGCAGCGGAGCGATGAGTTCGATCTGCCACGCCCGCGCCCCGCGTCCTCGCAGGAACTCGCGGATCCAGTCCTCGCCGCCCGATCGGTACTCCCAGCAGCAACGCCGCAGTGCATCGGGCTGGAGCAGATTCTCTGCCGGGATCTCGAGCCGTTCGGAGTCCGCGGCGATCGCCTCGCGTGCGAGCGCGAGCCGAGCGGCCGCATCGGGACGCTTGTCCTTCCACATGCGCGGCTGCGGCGGGCCGTCGCCACGAGGGCCGCGCTTGGCCGGCAGTTGCGACTCGGGCAGCGCCATGGCGGCCTCGATCGCGGGATACCAGAACGCGGCCCGGCGCTTGGTGCCCTTCGACTGCCACTCGCGGATCTTGACGAGCTCGTCGACGCTGCGCGGCTTGGCCTGAGCCGCCGCGACGATCGCCGCGTCGCGCAGCACCCGCCCCGGCGAGATGTCACGGTGCTGGGCGTCCTGCTCGCGCGCCTCCCACAGCGACTTCACGATGGCGAGTCCGCGCTGGTCACGGACCTGCGCAGAGCCCGAGGTGCGCCGCCACGGATCGACCCTGGGCGGCGGCGGGGGCGCGGTGCGCACCGCCTCGAACTCCTCGCGCGCCCACGCGATCTTGCCGGCGTCGACGAGGTGAGCGTGCAGACCGTCGCGCAGCTCGAGCAGCACCTCGACGTCGAGCGCCGCATAGGTGAGCCACGAGTCGGGGAGCGGTCGGGTGGACCAGTCCTGGGCGGAGTGCTCCTTGGCGAGCGTGAAGCCGAGCTCGCGCTCGACCACTGCGGCGAGGCCCACCTTGGGCCACCCCAGCAGTCGCGCCGCCAGCTCGGTATCGAAGATGGAGGCCGGGGTGAGGCCGAGGTCGCGCATGCCGGGCAGATCCTGGCTCGCCGCGTGGAACACCCACTCGGCGTCGCCGAAGGCCTCGTTGAGGATCGACAGGTCGGACACGGCGGCGGTATCGACGAGTGCGATGCCGGCGCCCTTGCGCTTGAACTGAGCGAGGTACGTGTCCTGGCCGTAGCGAAAGCCGGACGCGCGCTCGGCGTCGGCGGCGACCGGTCCGGTGCCTGCCGCGAAGCGCTCCGCCATCTCCGCAAGCGCCTGAGGCGTCTCGATGATGGCGGGGACGCCATCCGCAGGCGTGCTCAAGGGGGTGGACGTCGACTCCTCGTCGGTCACGTCGTCGGTCATCGTTCTCCTCCTGGCAGCACGGTCACGCCCTCCGGTATGGGAGGCACGCCCGCGCACGAGGCCATCAGTTCGGTCCACGCGGTGATGTGGGGGCCGAGGTCGGTATCGGTGGGGGTCCAGGACACGCGCAGCTCGACCTGAACCTCCGGCGGACGCGTCGAGAGCTCGCCGAATGACTCGTTCACGGTCTTGGTGACCGTGCCGCCGCTGGCGCGGTGCGGAACGGACTGCAGGGCGTCGTCGAGCCAGGACCACGCGGCCTCGGCCCACAGATCGTCGGCGCCGACCTCGGCGTCGACCTGAGCCTTGACGAGCGCGACCACCCGGAACACGCCCTCCCATGCATCCTGCCCCTCGGGGTCGTGGAGGACCACGAATCGCCCGCTCGCCTGCACGTCCGGAGCCGTGACGTGACCGTCGATCGCGGCCGCGAACGGTGCGATGCGCGACGGCGCTGGGGTCTCCGTGAGCGCCACGTCGCCGCGCGTGCGCGCGTGCGCGAGCGACCGCAGGGCTTCCTGGAATGCCTGCGGCGCCGATGCGAGATCGCGGGCCATGACCCCGAGCCTAGGTGCGTGAGGCCAACGCCCCAGGTTCGCCACGCGGCGACCCTCTACTAGGCTGGCTCCGTACCCCGACGCCCACCCAAAGGACGCGACAATGGCTCTTGCTCAGATCGGTGTGACTGGACTTGCGGTGATGGGCCGCAACCTGGCCCGCAACTTCGCACGGAACGGATTCACGGTGGCGGTGCACAACCGCTCCCCGGAGCGGATGCACTCGCTGGTCGCGGACCACGGAGACGAAGGCACCTTCATCGGTTCGGAGTCGCTCGAGGACTTCGTGGCGTCCCTCGAGAAGCCGCGCAAGGTCGTCATGATGGTCCAGGCGGGCGGTCCCACGGACGCGGTCATCGACGCGCTGGTGCCGCTGCTGGACCAGGGAGACATCGTCGTCGACGCGGGCAACGCGCTGTACACGGACACCATGCGTCGCGAGAAGGACCTCGCCGCCAAGGGTCTGCACTTCGTGGGTTCCGGCGTGTCCGGAGGCGAGGAGGGCGCGCTGCTCGGCCCGTCGATCATGCCCGGCGGTCCCGCCGAGTCGTACGTCACGCTCGGCCCCATCCTCGAGAAGATCGCCGCCAAGGCGGAGGACGGCACGCCGTGCTGCGTCCACATCGGCCCCGACGGCGCCGGTCACTTCGTCAAGATGGTCCACAACGGCATCGAGTACGCGGACATGCAGCTCATCGGGGAGGCGTACGACCTGCTGCGCACCGGCCTCGACCTCGAGCCCGCGGAGATCGCGGACATCTTCGCCGAGTGGAACCAGGGCGACCTCGAGTCCTTCCTCATCGAGATCACCGCGGAGGTGCTGCGCCAGACCGACGCGCGCACCGGCAAGGCGCTCGTCGACGTCATCAAGGACGAGGCCGGCCAGAAGGGCACCGGCCGCTGGACCGTGAAGTCCGCTCTCGACCTCGGCGTGCCCGTGACCGGGATCGCCGAGGCCACGTTCGCTCGCGCCATCTCCTCGCAGAAGGCCCAGCGCGAGGCCGCCCGTGGCGTGCTCGCCGCGAACACCGAGCCCTTCGCGCTCGAGGACCGCGCCGCGTTCATCGAGGACGTGCGGCTCGCGCTGTACGCGTCGAAGGTGGTCGCGTACGCGCAGGGCTTCGACCAGATCCAGGCCGCCTCGGAGGAGTTCGGCTGGGACATCGCCCGCGGCGACATGGCGAAGATCTGGCGCGAGGGCTGCATCATCCGCGCCCGCTTCCTGGACCGCATCACCGAGGCCTTCGAGCGTGACGCCGCGCTGCCCACGCTGCTGGTGGACCCGTACTTCGTCGACGCGGTGGCGGGCGGCGTGGCATCGTGGCGCCGCGTGGTCGCGCAGTCCGCGCTCACGGGGGTCCCGGCTCCCGCCTTCGCGTCCTCGCTGTCGTACTACGACTCGCTGCGCGCCGAGCGCCTGCCCGCGGCGCTGATCCAGGGCCAGCGCGACTTCTTCGGCGCGCACACCTACAAGCGCAACGACGTCGACGGCACGTTCCACACGCTGTGGTCGGGAGACCGCACGGAGGTGGAGGCCTGAGCGCATCGCAGCAGCCGCGGACCGTCCCCGTCCCCGTCGTCGTCGGCGGTGACATCGGGGCGTACGCGCTGCTGCGGGCGTTCCACGACCGGTTCGGTGCGCGCGGGGTGGTGGTCTCGAGACTCGAGACGCGCGCCTTCGCGCGCACCCGGATCGCGGACGTGCGCATCGCGGACGTCGAGGACGCCGATGCGCTCGTCGAGTCGCTCGTTTCCCTCGCCCAGGAGCGTGAGGGCGAGCGCCTGGTGCTGCTGTCCAACGCGGACTGGTACGTCGAGACCATCATCAAGGCGCGCGAGCGCCTGGCGCCTCACTACGAGATCCCCATGTGCTCTCCCGAGGCCTTCGAGCGGGTCTCGTCGAAGGAGGCCTTCCAGGCGGACTGCGACGCGCTCGGCATCCTGGTGCCCCAGACGGTGCCGGTGCGCTTCGCGGACGGCCAGCCATCCGCCGACGGCGACCTGGATTCCCTGACCTACCCGGTGATCGGCAAGGCGAGCTCCTCCGCGGAGCACCACTACGCCGAATACCAGGGTAAGAAGAAGGTGCAGCATCTCGAGAGCCGTGCGGAGGTCGACGACCTCCTGGCCCGCATCGCGGGTTCGGGATTCGCGGGCACGTACCTCTTGCAGGAGTTCATCCCGGGCGACGAGACGCAGATGCGCTCGCTCACGGCGTACCGCGACGCGCGCGGGCAGGTGACGATGCTCTGCACGGGCCGCGTGCTGCTCGAGGAGCACACCCCTGGCACCCTCGGCATCCCCGCCGCGATTCTCACCGAGCCGTACACCGATGCGATGGACGCGATGGAGCGCTACCTCGAGCGCGTGGACTATCGCGGGTTCGCCAACGCGGACTACAAACGCGACCCGCGCACCGGCGAGCACGTGTTCTTCGAGGTCAACCCGCGCATCGGCCGCAATAACTGGTACGCGAGCGCCGCGGGCGCGGACCCCGCCGCGCACGTGATGGCGGACCTCGATGGCGAGGAGCGCGACCAGGTGCGCGCCACGCGCGAGGTGCTGTACTCCGTGGTGCCGCTGCGGCTGCTCACGCGGTATCTGCTGGACGCGGACCTGCGTGCGCGGGTGGTGCGCGCCGCGCGCCGCGGCATCGCCCGGCCGCTGCACAACCCGGCGGATGCGTCGCCGCGCAGGCGGGCGATCATCGCGCTGCTCACGCTCAACTACCGTCGCAAGTACCGCCGCTACTACCCGGAGCCCACCGCCACGGGCCACTGACCCACAGGTGAGAGCGCTAGCGGGGTGCGACCCACCTCTCCATGGCGAACGGGCCGCCCTCGAGGCGGTGCGCCAGCTTCATCGCGGCGGGCACCTCCGGGACGGCCTTGGCCGATGCGGCGCCCTCGACGTCCACCGTCGTGAGGCAGTACTCGTCGACGAGTCCGCGCGACAGCATGCGGGTCGCGAGCGTGGGGCCGCCCTCGCACAGCACCCGCGTGAGCCCGCGAGAGTGCAGTTCGCGCACGACCGTCCGGGGAGAGATCTCGGTGCCGCCGGCTTCGATCACGCGAGAGGCCCACGGTCCGCCGAGCGCCGCGGCGCGTGATCCGGACACGGTCACGACCCACGTGGTCGCGGGATCGAGACCGGGCGGGAGGATTCCGGAACGCGTCACGATGGCGAGGTGCGGCCGGCGCGACCGCAGCGACGTGCGCGTGGCCGCGAGCGCATCGGGCAGAGCGATGTCCCCGTAGCGTTCCCGCCGGGCCGTCTGCGCCCCCACCAGCACCACGTCGGCGACCGCTCTCAGCGTGCGCAGGATCCGCAGGTCCTCCGGTCCGCCCAGGGACCGCGACGAGCCGTCCGGCCCCGCCGCGCGCCCGTCGCGCGAGCGGATCATTCCGAGCCGCACCGTGCCGGGGCGGTGGGCGTAGAGAGTGCGCAGCGCATTCTCCGAGTCGTCCGTCGCGATCCCTTCCCCAGGGGGTGAGACCCTCGCCAGAGTCGCATCCGAAGTCGTGGGCTCCACCGGCTCTCCTGTCCCTGAGCGACCCATCGCGTCAGTAGTGTGTGGTGTCATGACCGCTCGCCTCGTCGGACGCCGGCCCCACGTCGAGCCAGAGGCTCTGATCGCGGCTCTCGTCCCCCCGCCACACTTCTCGGGGGCCTCGTTTTCATCGTACGTCCCGGATCCTGACTTCACCTCACAGCACGAGGCGCTGGAGGAGGCCCGCGCCTTCGCTCGTGGCGTGGGACGGCGGGGACTGGGCCCGTTGCGACGGTCGAGCGGCGGCAGGGGTCTGTACCTCGACGGCGGGTTCGGCGTCGGCAAGACCCACCTGCTGGTGTCCATGGCGCGCGAGGTGGGCAAACGGGCCGCCTTCGGCACGTTCGTCGAGTACACCAGCCTGGTGGGTGCGATGGGCTTTCAGGCCACGCGCCAGGCGCTGCAGCAGTTCGCGCTCGTGTGCATCGACGAGTTCGAGCTCGACGATCCGGGCGACACCGTGCTCATGGCGCGGCTCATGCGCGAGCTGGCCGATGCGGGGGTCGCCTTGGCCGCGACGTCCAACACCGCGCCGGGCTCACTGGGTCAGGGCCGCTTCGCGGCGGACGACTTCAAGCGGGAGATCCAGGCGGTGTCGGGCGTGTTCGAGATCCTGACGATCGACGGCCCGGACTACCGCCATCGCGGCGACCTCGTGTTTCCGCGCCCCGCCACCGTCGACCAGGTGCTCGAGGCGTGCGCGGGGGACGGCGGCGCGTGCGAGGAGTGGTCAGCGCTCATGGAGGACCTGCGCCACGTGCACCCGAGTCGGTTCGGCGCCTACGTGGAAGGAATCGATGTCCTGGGGCTGCGCGGCGTGCGGCCGCTGCCGGATCAGGCGCAGGCGCTGCGCGTGGTGGCGCTCGTGGACCGGCTCTACGACCGGGACGTGCGGATCGTGGCCTCGGGGCACTCGCTCGCCGAGATCTTCTCCCAGGACATGCTGCGCGGCGGCTACCGCAAGAAGTACCTGCGGGCGCTCAGCCGCCTGCGGGCGATGGTGACGGGGGAGGAGCGAGGCTAGCTCCCGTTCTCCGTCGGGACCTTGGTCCCCGCGCGCCCTCACCGTGCTGCTGGTAGACCAGAATTGCCACAAGGGCACTCAGGAAGGGGGGCCGGCATGAGCAGCAACGGCTCAGCAGCGGCTGGGGGCGGGGCCATCTACGGACTCGGGATCTTCGGCGGAATCGTGTACTACTGGCAGGTCGCCGACGGGTTCTGGGAGCACGTGGGCGCCATATTTCAGGGCATCTTCTGGCCTGCGTTCATGGTGTACGAGGGGTTTCGGGCGCTCGGAGGCTAGTGTCCCAAGCGTCGCACCTGCGCGATGCGCGCGCGCTCGGCGTCGAGGTCGTAGTCGGGGGTGGGCCACTGCAGGTCCATCGACTCGAGCGCCGACGTGAGCAGCTCCGTCACCGCGAGCCGGGCGTACCACTTGCGGGTCGAGGGGATCACGTGCCACGGCGCGGCATCGGTGGACGTGCGGTCGAACACGGCCTGGAAGGCCTCCATGTACGCGGGCCAGTGGGCGCGCTCGTCGAGGTCCGCGGTGCTGTACTTCCAGTGCTTGTCCGGCCGCTTCAGGCGCTTCTCGAGCCGATCGAGCTGTTCGTCCTGAGAGACCATGAGCGCGCACTTGACGATGGTGGTGCCGCTCTCCGTCAGGCGGCGCTCCCACTCGTTGATCTCGTCGTACCGCGGCTCCCAGACGTCGCGCGGCACGAGCTCGTGGACGCGGGCGATCAGCACGTCCTCGTAGTGCGACCGGTCGAAGACTCCGATGTGCCCCGCCTTGGGCAAGGCCTTCTCGATGCGCCACAGGAAGTGGTGCTCGAGCTCCTCCTCGGTGGGCGCCCCGAACCCGCGCGCCTGGACGCCCTGCGGATCCACCATGCCCAGCACGTGGCGCACGACTCCGCCCTTGCCCGCAGTGTCCATCCCCTGGAGCACGAGGAGGAGAGAGCGTTCGTCGCCCACGCGTCCCTGCGCGAACAGCCGTTCCTGGAGCTCCGCGAGCAGGTCGCCCCGGTGCTTGCGCAGGCGCTTGCCGTCCTTCTTCTTCCCGGTGAAGCCGGGCTTGGCGGTGGGGTCGAAGTCCTCGAGGCGAAAGCCCTCGCTCACGCGGAGCGCCGATGACGGGTGCTCCTCCCAGCGCTCGCTCGTCGCCACGGCTCAGCCCGCGGGAACGACGGCAACGGCATCGGCCGCGAGCAGCAGCTCTCCGTCGCCGGCCTCGGTCACGTCTCCGAACACTGCGACGGGCGACGCACCCATCACCGTGGCGGGTGCGTCCGTCAGGTTCGCGTGCACCGTCAGCGGGCCGTGCATGGTCAGCACGCGCGGCGCGGATTCGCTCGCGCCCGCAGGGTGGGCGGCCCAGGCCTCGCGCGAGTCGACGCGGGAACGCAGCGCCATCAGGTCCGCGACCCAGGCGCGGATGGCGTCATTGCCCGCGCTCGACGAGCCGATGCCGGAGCCGAGCTTCGAGCGCAGGAAGGTGACGCGGTCCTGCGGGTCGGGCACGTGGACCTCGCCGCCGTACAGCTCTTCCCAGCCGTGTCCGGCGAACTCGCCCATGCGCCCCTCGGACACCGCGCTGCCCAGCGGCTCGTCGTGGTCGGTGAAGAACATGAACGGCCGGGTCTCGCCGTACTCCTCGCCCATGAACAGCATGGGGGTGAAAGGGCCGAGCAGCACCAGCGCGAGAGACGTCGCCTGGGCGCCGGGGGACAGGGACGATGCGGGCCGGTCGCCGATGGCGCGGTTGCCCACCTGATCGTGGTTCGAGGCGCACACCACGAACCGGCGCCTGTCGACGCCGGCGGGCACGGGAGTGCCCCACTCGCGACCGCGGAACGGCGAGAACGTGCCGTCGTGCCAGAACGCGTTGCGGTAGACCTTGTCGAGGGCCTCGATGCTGCCGAAGTCGACGTAGTAGCCGTGGCGCTCGCCCGTGAGGTACGCGTGAATGGCGTGGTGGACGTCGTCCGCCCACTGCGCGGTCATGCCCAGCCCGCCCTCGGACGTGGGGGTCACCATGCGCACGTCGTTGAGATCGGATTCGGCGACGAGCGACAGGGGCCGTCCCACGCGCCCCGCCAGCACGGCGGTGTCGTCGGACAGCTGCGCCAGGATGTGCCGGTCGGAGTCGTCCTGCAGCTCGTGCACGGCGTCCAGGCGCAGGCAGTCGATGCGGAACTGGTCGAGCCAGCGCGACACGTTGTCGCGGATGAAGCCGCGCATGCCCTCCGCATCGGGCTGGTCGAGGTTGACCGCCCAGCCCCACGGGGTGTGGTGAGCGTCGGTGAAGTACGGGCCGAACTTGCTGAGGTAGTTGCCGTCGGGACCCAGGTGGTTGTACACGACGTCCAGGCACACGCCCAGCCCGGCCTGGTGCGCGGCGTCGACGAACCGCTGCAGCGCGGCAGGGCCGCCGTACGCCTCGTGAACCGCATACAGCGATACCCCGTCGTAGCCCCAGCCGTGGCGACCGGGGAAGGCCGCGACGGGCATGAGCTCGACGATGTCGACGCCGGTGGCCTTGAGGTCGGGCAGTTGCACGATCGCGGCGTCGAGGGTGCCGGTGGGGGTGAAGGTGCCGATGTGCAGCTCGTAGAAGACCGCGCCCAGCGCGTCGACGCCCTGCCAGCCATCGTCCTGCCAGCGATGCAGGCCTGGCTCGAACACCCGTGACGGTCCGTGGACCCCGTAGGGCTGCTGCGCCGACCGCGGGTCGGGCCACGGTCCGTCGCCGTCGACCTCGTAGGCGTAGTCGGTGCCGTGCGGCAGTTCGGGGCCGCTCCACCACCCGTCATCGCCCCGTGTCATCGGCTCGCGCGCCCGCTCGGAGTCGGGGGCGCCGATCACCGCCACCACGTCACGGGCCTCGGGAGCCCAGACTCGTGCGCGCATCAGGCGGCCACCAGCAGTGCGACCGGCATGGCGGGCAGCAGGTCGTGGAGGTCGACGTTGCCGCCCTCGAACTCGCGGCCGGACAGCACGTCACGCCAGCGGCCGTCAGGCAGCGTGACGGTGTGCTCGCGCCATCCGCCCAGCTTCTCGAGGTCGAGTCCCAGGCGGGTTGCGACCGTGATGACCTGGGGCTCGTCTCCCGCGGTGCGCGCGTAGACCACGGCGTGGCCGGAGGAGGCGGCCAGTGGGTGATATCCCGCGGATTCGCCGATGAAGGCCTCGGGGTGGTCGCGACGGGCCTGCACCGCTCGGGCGGTGACGAGCAGCTTCTCCTCGTCGAGGGTCTTCGGCTTGGCGCGCCCCATCACCTTGCGGAGGGCCGATGCGCGGGCGGAGAAGTCGACCGGGCGGCGGTTGTCGGGGTCCACCAGCGACGGCGCGACCATCTCGGTGCCCTGGTAGATGTCCGGGACCCCGGGCATCGTGAGCTGGATGAGCTTCATCGACAGGACCGCAGCGCGTGTGCCGATCGAGACCGCCTTGTGCCACCCGAGCACGATGTCGCGGATGGCCGGGTCGGAGTGCGTCGACTGCGCGAACCACAGCACCGCGGACTCGTAGTCCGCGTCGACGGCCGTCCAGGTGGTGTGGGTCTTCGACTCCCGCATGGCCTTGACGAGGTATCCCTCGAGCCGGTCCCACTCCATGACGTCGTGCTCGTCAGAGGTGCCGACGAGGGTCTGCCACCAGAGGTTCTCCATGCGGCCGTCGAGCAGCGCGGGCCGAATGCGGGAGGCGGCCTCCTGGAGATGAGTGACGGTGACGTCCCAGTCGTCGGCGGCCTCGGACAGCACGCCCAGGCGGGCGCGCACGTCCTCCGACCGCTTGGTGTCGTGTGTCGTCAGGCACGTCATGGCGTGGGGAAAGGCGAGCTGCTGCTCGTCGGCCCACGCGTGGAACGTGGCGGGCGGCAACGCGAAGCGGCCGGCGGGGGAGCCCACCTCGCACAGCGGCAGCAGGTGGGTCCAGCGGTAGTAGGCGGTGTCCTCCACGCCCTTGGCCATGACGGCGCCGCAGGCCTGCTGGAAGCGCGTGATGAGCTCGCGGCGGTTCGCGTCGTCGGTGCGCCCCGCGGAGCCCACCTCGGCGCCCTTGAGCAGGTCGACGACCACCTCGAGGGTCTCGTGACGCTCGGGGTCGAGCTGCGCCTGGGCGCGCTCGGCGGCGTGATCGATGGCCTCGAGCGACGGCGGCTTGGGTGGCACGCCCGCGACCACGTAGGCGCGGTAGCGGTCGAACTCGACGAGCAGGGTGCGGAGGCAGTCGTACAGCGACCGCCACGTGTGGTCGCGCAGGCGCACGTCCGTGTGGCACACGGTGTGCGCGATGGTCGCGAGCCGGTGCACCTCACTCGACAGCGACTCCTTGACGATCTCGAGCTTGGCCTCCGAGATCATCTCCGGAAGCGTGCCCATGGCGTCGCCCGTGAGCCGGTGCAGGGTGCCCGCCAGGGGGGACGAGCCGGCGGGGTCGCGCAGCAGCGCCCCCACCCGCCACGCGGCGTCGTAGCCGGTGGTGCCGGCGGTGCGCCACGATCGCGGCAGCTGCTCGTCGCCCTCGAGGATCTTCTCGACGACGACCCAGGCGCCGTCGGTGGCGTCGTGTAGGCGCTGAAGATAGCCGGCAGGGTCCGCGAGGCCGTCGGGATGGTCGATCCGCAGTCCCTGGAGTGTGCCGTCCTTCACGAGGTCCACGATGACCCGGTGGGTGGCCTCGAACACGTCCTCGTCCTCGACGCGCACGGCCACGAGCGAGCCGACGTCGAAGAACCGTCGGTAGTTCAGCTCCTCGTTCGCCACGCGCCAGTAGGCCAGGCGGTAGTGCTGCTGGTCCACGAGGTCGGCCATCGGCAGGTTCTCCGTGCCCTCGCGGACGGGGAAGACGTGCTCGTAGTACCGCAGCACGTGGACCTCGCCGGCGTCCTCGAAGCCGGGGATCACCATCGTGTCGAGGTGCAGTTCGTCGGCCGCGAGCACCGTGCCGATGCGCTGGCCGAGCACCGGCATCAGCACCGGGTCGCCACCGGACCAGTCGACATCGAACCAGTGCGCGTGGTCGGACTCCTCACCGTGGGCGAGGACCGACCACAGCGCCTTGTTGTGGAACGCAGGAGTGGGAACGGCCATGTGGTTGGGAACCACGTCGGCGATGAGGCCGATGCCGCGCTCGCCCGCCTTCCAGGACAGCTCGCGGAGAGAGTCCACGCCGCCCAGGGACGCGGCGATGCGCGAGTGGTCGACGACGTCGTAGAAATGCGTCGACCCGGGGGACGCCTCGAGCACGGGGGACAGGTAGAGGTGGCTCACGCCCAACTCGACGAAGTAGTCGAGGTGCTCGGCGGCATCGGCGAACGTGAAGTCCGCGTTGAGCTGCAGCCTGTACGTGGAGTTCGGTACCGGTGCGTCGAGCCGGTGCCCGGCCCTGCGCGTGCGTTCGTGAGTGGCGTCGGTCATCGAGTCGCGTCCCCGTTCGTTGCGGTCGTGCACATCATCCCAGATCCGCAGGGACGCGCGTCGCCTCAGCTGGTGGTAACCGTGACCCTGACGGGGATATTTCCGCGAGTGGCGTTCGAGTAGGGGCACACCTCGTGCGCCCTGTCGGCCACCCGGCGTGCGGTCTCCTCGTCGACGCCCACGAGGTGCACCTCGAGGGTCACGGCCAGTCCGAACCCGCCGGTGAGACCGAGTGCGCCGATGCCGACCTTGCCCGTGACGGTCGAATCCTCGACGTCGACCTTGAGCTGCTTCGCGGCCTGGCCGATCGCCGAGTTGAAGCACGCGGCGTACCCGGCGGCGAACAGTTGTTCGGGGTTGGTGCGCTCGGCCTTCTTGAACGGCTTGGGAGTGGCGAGGTCCAGGTTCAGCAGTCCGTCGTCGGTGGCGACGTGGCCGTTGCGTCCGTCTCCCGTGGCGGTGGCGGTCGCGGTGTAGAACACCTTGGGCTTGGTGGCAGTCATGGGAATGCGGCTCCGTTTCGTGGGGAACTGTTGTTGAGGTACTAGTCAGTCTACAAAGGAACGCGAGTACCGTGGAGGGCATTCCCAGGTATGTGACAGCGATGGAGGCGATCATGGCCGCAGACACCATTCGGGGGCGCGCTCGTGAGGCGATTCTTGGGGCCGCCGTCGCCGAGTTCAACGCGCACGGGATCCGCGCGGTGAGCGCCGACCGGGTGATCGCCGATGCGGGCGTGTCCAAGGTGACCTTCTACCGGCACTTCCCGACTAAGGACGATCTGGTGGTCGCGTACCTCGAGTCCGAGCTCGAGCGCGTGCAGCGCACCGTTGCAGAGATGACGGTGGCCGACGCCGGTGAGGGGGAGGCGCCGGGTCACTGGTCCGCTGCGCTCGCGGAGGAGATCTGCCGCCCCGGGTTTCGGGGGTGCCCCTTCATCAACGCGGCCGCCGAGTACCCGGACCCCGATCACGCCGTGCGGGCGGTCGTGGCGCGATTCCGTGCCTGGATGATCGGCGCGATCGCGACTGGGCTCGAGTCGCAGGGCGTCGCGGAACCCGCCAGGGTCGCCCGCCAGGTCATGATGCTGCGAGACGGCGCTCTCGTGGAGGGCTACGTGTCGGGCGACCCGGACCGGGTGGCCGCCGAGCTCTGGGCCGGAGTCGACGCGCTCGTCGGCGCTTCATGACCGCCCCGGGTAGCGTCGAGGGATGAGCTACTCCTGGCACGTGCGTGACTGGCGCGGGCAAGTGTTCGAGCTCTACGCCGCGGTGCGAGCCGAGCCGGACCCGGTCTCCGCGCATCGGCTGTGGGTCGACGGTCGCGACCGACTGCTGTCCACGCACCCGGCGTCCCCGGTGCCCGAGGGCGAGCGCACCGGCTTCCGCACCCGGGTGGCCGACTACGACCCCGACTACCGCTTCGAGGTGCCGGTGCAGACTGCCGAGCCCGAGCGCCGCGAGGTGCCCACGCCGAGCGACGGGCTCGTACCCTTCGAGCGCATCGGCCGCGTGGCCTTGCCCAGCCTCGGAAGCCTCGATGTGTGGTGGCTGGACTCGTATGGCGGGGGAGTGTTCCTGCCGCTGCGTGACGGCGGAGCGGGCGACACGACCTATGGCGGCGGGCGCTACGTCCTGGACACGGTCAAGGGTGCGGATCTCGGCGGCGGCCCGCGATCGCTGGTGATCGACCTGAACTTCGCCTTTCAGCCCTCGTGCGCGTACTCGAGCGACTGGGTGTGCCCGCTGCCTGGGCCAGGGAATCGTCTCGATACCCGCGTGGACGTCGGGGAGCTCGTCGGCTCGGCGTAGCCCCGGACTGTGCGGTTCCTCACGTTCCCGGACCGTCGAGGTATCCCGGTGATAGCGTCGGCAGCCCTGGCAGACGGTCGAGGAGAGACATGGTTGCGTTGGCATCTACCCACTGCGTGGTGAGTGCCGCCGACGGTGCGAAGGGCCCCGAGTCATGACCACGCGCGAGCCGCTGGCGGTCGAGCTGCAGCGTGGGCTGCTGATGAACGTCGTGGACCAGGTGGGAGAGGGCGTCGCCGTCTTCGACATGGAGGACAGGGTCGTCTATGCGAATCTCGCCCTTGCCGAGATTCAGGGCACCACCGTCGACCAGATCGTAGGTCTGCACCTGAGTGCATTCATCCCCGAGCCGCCCCCGGGGACCGAGGAGCAGCGCAGCGCCGCAGAGCAGTCGGGCAACGGAGTCCTTCGCGCCGAGATGCCGGGCACGCGCCGTGACGGCAGCCGCGTTGATGTGGCGATCACGGTCTCACCACTCCTTGACAATTCCGGAGAGCAGATCGGCAGGATCGTCATCGTACGAGATGTGACCGTGCGGAGGCTGCTCGAGGCACAGCTCGAGCGAGCCGCGCTTCGCGATCCGCTCACCGACCTGCCGAACCGCCGGCTGCTGTCTGACCGTCTCGAGCAGGCGCTCGACCGTGCGGAGAGCTCTGGCAGTGCCGTCGCGGTGGTGTTCATCGACCTCGACGGGTTCAAGGTCGTCAACGACGCGTATGGGCACGAGGCGGGGGACGAGGTGCTGCGCGAGACTGCCCTCCGGCTCGAGGCATGCCTGAGCCCCGCTGACACCTTGGCGCGCCTGGGCGGCGATGAGCTGGTGGTCCTGGTGGAGGACGTGACCGACCTGGACCAACCGATGGAGAAGGCGCGCCAGCTGCTCGAGGCGCTCGCCACGCCCTTCACCGTCGGTGATTCGCGGATGACCATCACGGCGAGCATCGGCGTCGCGATGGCGACCACGGGGCCCCAACGGGCACTGCTGCATGCTGCTGACGAGGCGATGTACGAGGCGAAGCGGTCGGGTCCGGGCCGCATCGTCGCGAAGTCACCCGACGCGGGTGGCGACCGGGCGGTGTCGGATCCGGGCGTGGGAGACGGCCTGCACTGATCGCCGGTCCCGGGCCGGACACGACAAAAGTCGGCGGGAAGGTCGGTCTGTCGCGAGGCCGTTGACTGCGACACCACGATGGGAACGCTGCGTGAGCCGTTCGTGATGAGAAGGTCGCTCCACACCGGCGAGGGCTTGCGTTCTCCGGGGGCGCCCGCAGGCAAGTCGCCGTACCTCGGCATCGCCGTCGCAGCGCCGTTGCGGTGTCCTGTGGCCGCACCGCGAAGCGAGAACTTGCGGAGAACCAGCCGCCTCGCTCGGGCGCCGGACTCGCCACGGTGGGCATCGTCGCCGGCTATCTCGGCATCGCCGTCGGAGTGGTGTCGCTCCTCGCGCTTCTTGCCATCATCGACTCCCTGGGTGGCGCGTGGGACTAGGGCAAGCATGCGCGCCGATGAGAGGTCCATGCTGGATGCATGGCCGGTAGCCGTTCGACCCACCGTGTGAAGACGGCCGTCGCTCTCGTGGCTGTGGTCGTGGTCGGCCTTGGAGTCGCGGTGTGGTTCGGGCAGCGCGCGCTGATGTATCACCCAGACACCACACCGGTCGCCTCGGCAGGTGATGTCCTGACAGGTGGACGCGACGTCGTCCTGAGCACCGCGGACGGTCTCGCGCTTGACGCCTGGTACGTGCCGCCCGTAGAAGGCTGCGATGCCTCAGTGCTTGTCGCGCCGGGGAACGCGGGGAACCGGGCCGGGCGCGTCGCGCTTGCCGAGGCGGTGACCGACTCGGGCTTTGGGGTCATGCTCATCGACTACCGCGGCTATGGCGGCAATCCCGGAACTCCCTCGGAGTCTGGGCTGGCCCTGGACATTCGTGCGGCACGCGCCGCACTTCTCGAGCAGGGCCAAGCCGAGGACCGCATCATCTATCTCGGCGAGAGCCTCGGGACGGGCGTGGTGAGTGAGCTCGCAGTCGATCACCCACCGGCTGCCTTGGTGTTGCGTTCGCCGATGACCTCGTTCGGTGCGGTCGCTCAGGACCTATACGGCGTTCCGCTGGGTGGGCTGCTGCGTGATCAGTATCCGGTGATCGACCACGTGCGGCAGATCACGGTGCCCGTCGCAGTGGTCAGCGGGACGTCGGACGCGCTCGTGCCCCCGGCGCAGAGCGAGGCCGTGGCCGACGCGGCGCGCCACGCTGGCGCGGAAGTCGTCGAGGTCTCCGTACCTGGCGCGGGCCACAACGACCCCTCGCTCACGCGCGGTCCGGCATTGATCGGGGCGCTGGCAGACGCCAGCCGGCTCGCCGGCATCCGCAGTTGCCAATGATTGGGGTGCCGGAGTGACGCCGCGTGGCGATCAGCCGAGCCGACCTGGGCGCGTGTCGACGGGGGAGAGTTGATGCCATAAGAGCGGGTAGAACCACAAAAGCCGACCCGAAGGCCGGCTTGTCGTGGACATGGTGGGCGATACTGGGATCGAACCAGTGACCTCTTCCGTGTCAGGGAAGCGCGCTACCGCTGCGCCAATCGCCCGAGGTGGAGATGGGATTCGAACCCACGTATACGGCTTTGCAGGCCGCTGCCTCGCCTCTCGGCCACTCCACCGTAGTGCCGCAGCCACAGAGGGCTCCGGCGCTCCGAGCGGACGACGGGATTCGAACCCGCGACCCTCACCTTGGCAAGGTGATGCTCTACCACTGAGCCACGTCCGCACACGTCTGGGCTATTGCCCTGACGAGATTGGAACTCTAGCCGACTTCTGGGCCCAACACAAAACGCCGGGCGTCTCGGCGCGGCGGCCGCGAGGCCTCACCGCCCGAGCCCGCTAGCGTGGGGAACGTGATGAACGCAGACGCCGGGCGGGTGGCGGGCAGCGCCGAGTTCCGTGGCGTCCGTGCCCGTGGCGTGATCGAGCACATCGATGCGCGCGTGGACGGGCATCGCTTCTCCGAAGGCGGGTTCTGGGTCGTCGTCGGCGACTTCGACGGACGCATCGACGCGTGGCGAATGGACGAGGTCGACTACACCCATGAGCGTGAGGGCGACGCGCGTCCCGCGCCGCCGACGGGGCGCGCCTGGCAAGGCCCGGCGGCCGATGCGTGGGAGACCTCGCTCGATCGCGGCGCCTACATGGGGGGCGTCGCGCGCATTCGGGAGGACATCCGCGACGGCACCGTCTACCAGGTGAATCTCTGCAGGGTGCTGAGTGCGCCGCTGCCTGCGGGACCGGATGGTCCGGATGCTGTGGCGCTCAGCGAACGTCTCGCGATCGGCAACCCGGCGCGCTACGCGAGCCGGATCGTGATCCCCGCAGGCGACGCCCACCCGGGCGCGTGGATCGTGTCCGCGTCACCCGAGCTGTACCTGGGAGTCGAGGGGCACCGGGTGCGGTCCTCGCCGATCAAGGGGACCGCCGCCCCTGGAGTGGCGATGCTCGACAAGGACGTGGCCGAGAACGTGATGATCACGGATCTGGTGCGCAACGACCTGTCGCACGTCGCGCAGCCCGGGACGGTCGCCGTCCCCGAGCTTCTCGGGGAGCACGAGCACCCTGGCCTGACCCACTTGGAGTCGACCGTCGAGGCGTCGCTCGCACCGCGGTACCAGTGGACGCGGTCCATGTGGCCGATGCTGCTCGACGGCACCTTTCCGCCGGGGTCCGTCTCGGGGGCCCCCAAGTACTCGGCGCTGCGCATCATCGAGCGCGAGGAGACGGCTCCGCGGGGCCCCTACTGCGGCGCGATCGGGTGGATCGATGGCGATGCTCGGCGGGCGGAACTCGCCGTGGGCATTCGCACGTTCTGGTGGAGCGACGGCATGCTGAGGTTCGGCACGGGGGCGGGCATCACGTGGGGGTCCGACCCGGCAGGCGAGTGGGCGGAGACCGAACTGAAGGCAAGACGCTTGATCGGCCTGGCATCTACCGAGATACTCGACAGATGACGGTGATCGTGTGGAGTGGGGGCTCCCTGCGCGCCTCGGATGAGCCGATCATCACGGCAACGGATCACGGGCTCACCGTGGGCGACGGGGTGTTCGAGACGATCACGATCCGCGACGGGCGGCCCTTCGCGCTCACCCGGCATCTGGCGAGGCTGCGGTACTCGGCCGCGCGCATCGGACTCGCGGAGCCGGCCGAGGACGCGATCCGCGCGGGAGTGGAAGCGGTGATGGAAGCGGGCAAGGGGAGTCTCACTCGCCTGCGCGTGACCGTCACCTCGGGCCCGGGGCCGATGAGTTCGGCGCGCGGAGACGGAGCCCAGACGGTCGTCATCACCGGCGGGCAGGCGGCCCGCCCGCGCGTGTGTCACGCCGTGAGAGCGCCGTGGCATCGCAACGAGCGTTCGCCTCTGTCCGGAGTCAAGTCCACCTCGTACGGCGAGAACGCCGTGATGGCGGGATATGCACGCGAGCGGGGTGCGGACGAGGCGCTCGTGGCCAACACGCATGGCAACCTCTGCGAGGGCACGGCGACCAACGTCTTCGTCGAATGCGACGACGAGATCCTCACCCCGCCGCTGGCCTCGGGATGCCTTCCTGGCATCACGAGGGGCCTCGCGCTCGAATGGGCGGCCGATGCGGGGCTGCCGATCCGTGTCGCCGCGCCCGGCGAGCTCACCATGGGCGTCTTGGACGCGGCGATCGACGGCCGCGCGTTCCTGGCGGTCACGTCCTCGACGAGGGGGGTCCAGCACGTGGCGAGCCTCGACGGCCGCGACCTGGCTGCGGGCCCGCTGCTGCGCCGGCTCAGCACACTGTTCGAGCTCAATGCCGAACGCAACCCCGATCCGGCGCCCCGTCGTCCCTCGTAGAAGCCCTATGAGAGCACTCTCATCCGGATCTCCGGGTTCTCTCATGCAAGGCAGGGAGAGTAGTCCTCGTACAGCCCACTAGGGCTCGACGAGAGGAGAACATCATGGCAAAGCAGACAGCATGGATTGTCACTGGGGCACTGGGCATTGCGGCTCTCGGAACGGGCGCCGCGTTCGCCAACGTGAACGATGACCGCTCCGAGCCCGGCGCTGGAGTCGAGTTCACCGAGACGGGCGAGCGCGAGCGCGGTGTGGTCACTGTCGGCTCGCGGATGTCGAGCGTGTCCCCCGTGAGCGTTGCCTCGCTTCCGTCGCCGGAATCGACCGACAGCCCGGTGTCACCGGATAGCCCGGTCTCGCCGGACAGCCCTGACTCACCCCAGAGCCCGGATTCGCCCCAGAGCCCGGATTCGCCCCAGAGCCCGGTCTCGCCCCAGAGCCCGGATTCGCCGGACAGCCCGGTATCGCCCGCGAGCGCATACTCAGCGCCGAGCCCGGATTCGCCCCCGAGCCCGGATTCGCCCGACAGCCCTGACTCACCCGACAGCCCGGACAGCCCGGACTCGGCCGAGTCGGCCGACTAGGCACCCGGCACCAAGCCCGCCCGCTTCCCCTGATCCGTCAGTGGGAGGCAGGCGGGCTTAGTCGTGTCTGTGGTGCCGTGCACGTGGCCAAGCCGTGGAATGACCCGTCAGGCGGGGTCGGACCAGCGCGGCCATGGCGGCAGCACGACGCCACCGGGAGCCGTCGTCGCAGAGGCTCCGTGTCAGACGTCGTCACCGATACATGAGAGCACTCTCATCTGGCTCTCGCTGTGCTCTCATGGAGGGGGACCAGAGTAGTGGCCAAGGAATCCATTGGGGTTTCCGTGAGGAGGGAGATCATGGCCAAGCAGACGGCATGGATCGTGACCGGAGCGCTCGGTATCGCCGCTCTCGGCGCCGGTGCGGCGTTCGCTACCAACAACTCCGACGGATCGGACCTCGGCCCCGGAGTCGAACTCTCGGAACTGGGTGAGCGCCAGGGTGGTGCGGTGACCCTCAGCTCTCGCATGTCGACCGTCACCCCCGTGAGCGTTCAGTCGACGGCCTCGCCGCAGTCCGCCACGAGCACGCTCTCGCCGAACACACCGGTCTCCGTCAACACGCCGGCATCGCCCAACTCGCCGGCATCGGCCAACTCGCCCGCCTCGGTGAACAGCCCGGCATCGGCGCCCAGCCCGGCGTCGCCACAAAGCGTGGAGTCGGCCGACTCGCCCCCCTCAGCCGAGTCGTCCGACTGACAACCACGAGAACCCGCTCGCGCCTCCCTGACTCCTCAGCAAGGCGCGGGCGGGTTTTGGCTTGCCGCGCTCCGTCGCGAGCAATGGTCCGCGTGGGCTGCGGCCCGCACCCGCTTCACTCCCGCTGAGCAGCCCCAGCGCGGCGCCAGCGATAGCCGACGCCCCGGACGGTCTCGATCCACTCTGTCCCGACTTTGGCTCGCAGATAGCGCACGTAGACGTCGACCACATTCGAGCCGGGATCGAAGTCATATCCCCACACCTGGGCGAGCAACTGCTCTCGCGTCAGGACCTGGCCCGGGTGGCGCATCAAGGTCTCCGCGAGGGCGAACTCCCGAGCGGAGAGGTCGACGGTGCGGCCCTCGAGCGTGACTGTTCGAGCGCGCAGGTCCAGCACGAGCGCGCCTTGCTCGATGGTTGTCGAGTCGGCACTGTCAACGTGGCGCAGGCGCAGCCGAATGCGGGCCAGGAGCTCGTCGAATCCAAAGGGCTTGGCCATGTAGTCATCGGCTCCGCCCTCGAGTCCCGCCACGGTGTCGTCGAGAGACCGCCGGGCCGTGAGGATGATGACCGGTGCGCTGACGCCGCTGTCTCGCATGCTGCGCAGCAACTCCATGCCGTCGCCGTCGGGAAGGCCGAGGTCCAGAACGATGAGCGCTGGATCGTGCACCAGCACCGCATCCATGCCCTCCCGCACGCTCGACGCCCGGATCGGGACGTAGCCGGCGCCGGTCAGTCCTTTGGCGATGAAGGAGGCGATTCGTTCCTCGTCCTCCACGATGAGTATTTGAGTCACTCGGTGACCTCCGGTTCAGCAGGCAGCGGCAGCGCAATGGTGAAGGTCGAGCCGACCCCAGGCTCGGATTGGCACCGGACAGAGCCGCCGTGGGCGTCGGCGATCGCGCGCACGATGGTGAGCCCGAGGCCGGACCCTTCGGTGGACCCATCCCCTGCGCGGACGAACCGCTCGAAGATGCGGTCCTGGTCCGCGGGGGCAATGCCCACACCTTCGTCGCGTACCCAGAGTCGAACACTGTCCGCATTCGCATCCGCATCGGAACCGAGCGAGATCGCCGAGCCTGCGGGGGAGAACTTGACCGCGTTCGCCGCCAACTGAAGCCATGCCTGGGTGAGGCGCTCGCGATCGCCGAGGACCGTCACATCGGCCCGCGAGACGACGTTCCACTGGCGATCGCCGAGCATGGTCGCCTTATCGAGAAGCTCGTCAGTCAGCGGGCCAACGCCTACATCGCGGTGCACGACGAAGTCAGGTCTGTCGATGGTGGCGAGTGTGGTCAGGTCACCCACCACCCGGTTCATGCGGTTGATCTCGTCGAGCGCGAGCGCGCGCACCTCACGCGCGTCTTCGGGGTCGGCGGGGTCCATGAGTTCCAAGTGCCCCCGGATGATGGTCAGCGGAGTGCGAAGCTCGTGACGCACGTCTCCCACCAACTGGCCCTGGGACTCGAACGCGTACTCGATGCGGTCCAGCATGTCGTTGACGGATGCCGTCATGCGCGCCATGTCGTCCGTGCCCGAGACGGGGATGCGTTCCGACACGTCGCGGCGACCGATGCGCGTTGCCGTATTGGCGAGCACCCGCACAGGAGACAGCACGCGCCCGGCGACGAGCCAACCGACGGCCGCGACGACTGCCAGCGACGAGGCCGCCACCCACGCGTACGTGGTGAAGACGCCTCCGAACTCCGCCTGCTCGGCGGCGATGTCGTAGCCGAGGACCAAGGCGGCTACCGATTCCTCGGCGGGGGTGGGGTCTCCCGGCTGAGCGGTCGAGGGGTCGGTCGGCGAAACCGAGACGGGGACGGCGGCGAGGCGGTACTGCGTCGCGTCAGTCGTGATGGTGGTGTAGAGCGCCGTGTCCCCGGCCACGAGGGCGCCAAGGGCGTCGACGAGTTCGGGGTCGTCCTCGAGAGCGATATCGGCGCCGCGCGACGTGTATTCGATCTCCCCGTTGACGATGCCGAGCACTCCCTCATTGCGCCCAGGAATGATCCGCTCCATCGCGGTGCGCACGAGGTCTTGGGGAGAGGAGAACGCGTCGCCGGTGCGCGGGTCGACCCCGACCTCAGCGAGCACCCGAAACTCCTCAGCGGTGGCGCTCAGGTCCGCGTCGATGCGGGAGTTCACGCGTGTCTCTTGCAGCGCGAAGGCCGTGTAACCGGCGGTGACGAGTGCCAGCGCGGTGAGTCCGAGCACGGCGAGCAGGATCGCGGAGCGCACGGTGAGGTGCGGCCGATGCGGAGGCCACCGACGGCGGGACGGCGCCGCCTCAGGGTGGTCGTCTACGCTCTCGGACATGCCGCTAGTCTCGCACTGACACAGCCACGCACCAGGGCTGACGCGTGAGAGTTCTCTCACGAACGGAGCGCCGAGCGGCGCCGTCCGTGCACGAGTGGGGGCTGGGACGCGCTACTATGGATCTCGCTCAGGGCGATTGGCGCAGTGGTAGCGCGCTTCCTTCACACGGAAGAGGTCACTGGTTCGAACCCAGTATCGCCCACCCCGAGAAAGCCTCGATGTCCCTCCTCGCCGAGGGCGTCGGGGCTTTCTTGTTTCTGCGCTGCGGTTCGCGGTTAGCCCCGTAAGGGGGATCTCCCGATGGGCCCGCCGGTGTCCCACGAGCGCGGGACTGCAGAGGGCGGATGTGCAGAGCACCCTTCGTTTCACCACTGTCGTCGGCCCGAACTTCCGGGGACCGCGCCACGCGGGACTTGTGGGGGTGGACTCTGCGTTGGGGTGGGAGAGATGGCCTGGTGGCTCGATGCCGGGTGACGACGCACCACTCCAGGAGGAAACACGTGGAACTTGCAGCTTCCGGACGGCCGGCAACGGGTGCGGATGGCGTCCGCGTCCGCGGCGCGAGAACCCACAACCTCGTCGACGTCGACGTCGACATCCCTCGCGATGCGATCGTCGCGTTCACGGGGGTGTCCGGCTCGGGCAAGAGTTCGCTGGCCTTCGCCACCATCTACGCCGAGTCTCAGCGCCGCTACTTCGAGTCGGTCGCGCCCTATGCGCGGCGACTAATGAGCCAGGTCAGCGCTCCCGATGTCGACGCGATCGAGGGGCTGCCTCCCGCCGTCGCGCTGCCACAACAGCGGTCTGGCGGCAACGCGCGCTCCACTGTCGGCAGCGCCACGAGCATCGCCAACGTCGTGCGGATGCTGATGTCGCGGGTGGGAACCTACCCCGAGGGGGTGCCGATGCTGCTCGCTGAGGACTTCTCGACGAACACTGTCCAGGGCGCGTGCCCGAGATGCCACGGGCTCGGGCAGGTGCATGACGTGCCGGAGTCTCGCATGGTGCCGGACGACTCACTGTCCATCCGAGACGGTGCGCTGGCCGCATGGCCGAGTGCATGGCACGGTCAGCAGCTGCGGGACAGTCTTGTCTCGCTCGGCTACGACGTCGACATCCCGTGGCGGGAGATTTCCCCATCGAGGCGGGAGTGGGCGCTCCATACGCGCGAGACTCCGCAGGTTCCCGTCTATCGGGAGCTCACACCGCAGCAGGTATGGGCAGCGGTGGAGCGCGGCGACGAACCGTCGTACATGTCCTCGTTCGTGGGCGTGGAGCGCTACGTGTTCGACACGTTCGCGAACTCGAAGAGCGCACGCATGCGCGAGCGTGCAGCTTCGTTCATGGTGAGCGTCGCATGCCCGCAGTGCCACGGGAAACGCTTGAAGCAGGAGGCACTCGGCGTCACCTTCGAGGGATATGACGTCACCGAGCTGTCGGCGCTCCCTCTCGATGACGTCGCTGCGCTGATCGAACGCGTGCTCGACCCCAGCTGGGAGCCGCTGGGGGAGACTGCGCCCGTGGCGGCCGAGCGCAGGCTCGCCGCGCAGCGCCTCGGCACGGAGGCACTGTCGCGCATCGCGCCGCTTGCCGACCTGGGGCTCGGATACCTATCGCTCGATCGGACGACTCCGACGCTCTCGTCGGGCGAGCTCCAACGGATGCGGCTCGCCACACAGGTGCTGTCGCAGTTGTTCGGGGTGGTGTTCGTGCTCGACGAGCCCTCGGCTGGTCTCCACCCCGCCGACACCGAGTCGCTCGTGGGGGTCCTCTCGTCCCTCAAGGACGCCGGCAACACGGTGTTCCTCGTCGAGCACTCTCTCGATGTCATCCGTGGCGCCGACTGGATCGTCGACATCGGGCCGGGCGCCGGGGCCTCCGGGGGCGCCGTCGTGTACTCAGGGACGCCCGACGGACTGCGCGAGGCCGAGGAATCGGTGACCCGCCACTACCTATTCGACTGGGGTGACGTGCCTGCCGGGGCCCGGCAGGTGCGGCGGTCCTCGGATACGCGGCTCGAGCTCGTCGATGTCACCCGCAACAACGTGCGGGAGCTGTCGGTGAGCTTTCCCCTCGGCGTGCTCACCGCGGTCACCGGGGTCTCTGGCTCCGGCAAGTCGACGCTCGTCACCCAGGCGCTTCCCGACCTGCTGGGCTCCGAGGTCGAGGCCGAGGTCGAGGCGGATGCGGACAGGGGAGTCACGGGCCGAGGCGAAGCCGATGCCCCCGCTGAGGGCTCAGGCGCTCTGCTGCTCTCGCCTTCCCCGGAGCACACGACGGGGCGTGCCATCACGGCCGACCACGGGATTCGGCGGGTCGTCCAGGTGAGCCAGCGCCCGATCGGTCGCACTCCTCGCTCGAACGTCGCGACCTACACCGGACTCTTCGACCGGGTGCGGGCCCTGTTCGCCGCGACGCCAGAGGCTCGTCGCAGGCGCTACGGCGCTGGCCGGTTCTCCTTCAACCGAGCGAGCGGCCGCTGCCCGACCTGCAAGGGCGAAGGCACGATCGAGGTGGAGCTGCTCTTCCTGCCGACCGTCCAAGCGCCGTGCGCGACCTGCGGCGGCACGCGATACAACGCCGAGACTCTCGAGATCGAGCTCGACGGCCGCACGGTGGCCGAGGTGCTCGCCATGAGCGTCGCCGCGGCGCGCGCCGCCTTCGACGACCCCGAGCTCGTGCGTCACCTCGATGCGCTCGTCGACGTGGGACTCGGGTACGTCTCGCTCGGCCAGCCGGCGACCGAGCTCTCAGGTGGGGAGGCGCAGCGCGTCAAGCTCGCGTCGGAGCTGCGGCGGGCGCTCAGCGGTGACACTCTCTATCTCCTCGACGAGCCGACATCGGGACTTCACCCGGCCGACGCGGATCGCCTGCTGCGACACCTGCAGCACCTGGTCGATGCGGGCAACACGGTCATCATCGTCGAGCACGACATGCGCATCGTCGCCCAGGCGGACTGGGTGATCGATCTCGGGCCGGGTGCGGGAGATGCGGGCGGCTCGGTGGTCGCGCAGGGAACGCCCGAAGCAGTGGCGACCGCGTCACAGAGCCGCACCGCGCAGTACTTGGCAGACGCCCTCGCACACCGCGGCTCGCCGAGATAGCCCGGCGTCATGGCCGTGCATCGAGGTGTTGATCTGGACGCCGGCTGCGTTGCTGACGTGCACGACGCGGACCTGCCAACGGCGATCGATGGTGAGCGCCGTGGGGGAATGAGGAACCGGTAAGCGCCGTTGTCCGAACCGTCCGATGCCTTTCGATGGGGGCGAACCATGAGCACCGAGGACAATCTCAAGAAGGCCAAGGACCAGCCAGCGACGGTGGCGAAGGATCATCTCGACGACGCCGCCGAGCAGATCGCGGACGACACGTCGGCAGCGCCCGGCGAGTCCTCGGAAGACGGCAAGGGCTGACCGCCGCCTGCTGATCGAGAGGAGGCACATCATGGGAAAGCTCGGGATGATCCGCAAGGCCGTGAACGCGGTGAGGAACACCTCCGACGAGCAGATCGACAAGGCCACGGAGAAGATCAGACACAAGGCCCCCGAGTCGACGCACAGCAAGTTGGACAAGGGCGCCGACTGGGCGAAGAAGCACAACAAAGACTGAGCGCCGTCGCGCGCCCGTTCGGTCGACACAGCCGGCCCGGCGTGTTCCGGATGCGGCGCATCGGCCATCTGCGTGGTGAGATATTGCCATGGCGAGCGATCACGCAGCGGCGCCGCTGCTGACCGGGCCCCAAGCGGGCGACATCTTGGCGACCGCACTCGCCACCACTGAGATCGAGCTGGAGTCGTGGACCGTCGACTCCGTCAACGCGCGTCCCGGGGCAGAGACGTCGGTGGGCTACGACGTGGTCGCCGGGGGAGAGCGCATCTATCTGATCGCCTCGACCGTGGAGCTGACCGATGAGCAGCGTGCCGCGGCGAAGGCCGTGCGACTGGCCTCGGACGACGGCGAGGTGCACGTGTGGCGTCACCCCGCGGATCCGTACCTGCCCGGACTGGCCGATGCCTGCATCCCGGAGACCCTCGCGCCGCGCCTGAGCGCCGCGACGGGACGGAGCATCACCATCGAGTCGCTTGACATGATGGTGATGCGGCCCATGCGCCGCGCGGTGCTGCGGGTGCGCACCGTCGCGGAGGACGGCCGGCGCACCTGGTACGTCAAGGTGGTGAGGCCCGAGCGGGCGGAGGCGATGCTGGCGCGGCACCGAATGTGCGATCTTGCGCCGCTCGCGCTGGACGCGGGCGACGGGATCGTGGTGGTGCAGGAGGCCGACGGCGTCCCCATGACCCGAGCGCTGCATCGCCCCGATGGCTCGGATCCCGCTCAGATCGATCCCCAGATGCTGCTCGCGGCGATGGACCGGCTGCCCGAGGAGGCGACGGCGCTGGATGCCCGACCGCCGGTGCCCGACCGCGTGTCGCAGTACGCACGCATGGCGATCGATGAAGGACTGCCCAAGGAGCGGGTGGAGGCGCTCGAGCACCGCATCGGGGCCGTGCTGGCCTCCGCGCCGTCGCACCCGACGGTCGCGACGCACGGCGATCTGCACGCGGCCAACATCTACCTGGACGATGCGGCGGCCCCGTCGCGCATCGAGGCGGTCATCGATCTCGACACCCTGGGTCCGGGGCGCCGCATCGATGACTGCGCGTGCATGCTCGCCCACATGATGGTGCTGCCCCAGCTCGATGCGGAGGGGTACCGCGGCGTGCCCCCGGTTGCCGAGCGCCTGCTCCAGGTCTTCGGCGAACGATTCGGCCTCGAGGAACTGCGGGCGCGGGTCTCCGCCAACATCCTGTCGCTGGTGGCCGGGGCCGAGGATGACGGCGTCGCCGCCGCGTGGCTGGGCACCGCGGAGTCAGTGCTCGAGGACTCATCCGGGACCTGACGGGCCGGTGTGCGCACCGCCTGGGAGGGGTTCGGCACCCACGATGCGCAGGCACCTCAGCACGCAGCACCCCCACGTGCCTCGTCCGGCCGTCCGATGCTTGGAATACCCGCGCCCGTTCGGGGTTTCTCCAAGTGTCAGCGATCGTGATTCCGCGAGGAGGTTCATGATGACGAGCGCACCGACGCCAGACGACGAGCCGGCTTTTCCGGACGACCCCATCGACGATGGCACCGCGAACGACGACGAGCTCGTGCCGGATGAGGAACGGGTGGTGCCCCAGGGCGCCGACGACGAGGTCCAGCTCGCCGGGGACTGGGTCAAGGCGGACGAACCGCCGCAGAACGAGCAGGAGCAGATGGAGGGCGACGGCTACCGGTGACGACGCAGCTCGCGTATCGGTAGCATCGTCGGGTGACCTGGACGCGCATCGGCGCGTCGATGACCCAAGCCTGCCCACCCGAGGAGATCACTGGTGCCCACCATCAACCTGACCGTCGACGGAGACCAGCGACAGGTCGACGCGACGACGACGGGCACGGAACTGTTCGGAGACCGCCGCGAGGTGCTCGTGATGCGCGTCGACGGCGCGCTGTGGGACCTCGCCCGCGAACTTCCCGACGGTGCAAGCGTCGAGGCCGTCACGATCGACGAGCCCGACGGCCTCATGGTGCTGCGCCACTCGACCGCACACGTGCTCGCTCAGGCCGTGCAGCAGGCGCATCCGGACGCCAAGCTGGGCGTGGGACCGCCCATCGACAACGGCTTCTACTACGACTTCGACGTCGCGGAGCCCTTCACTCCTGACGACCTCAAGAAGCTCGAGAAGGCGATGCAGCGCATCGTCAAGGAGGGCCAGGCGTTCGTGCGCCGCGACGTCTCCCGCGAGGAGGCGCTCGCGGAGCTCTCCCACGAGCCGTACAAGTGCGAGCTGCTCAGCCACGAGGCCGACGGTGCCGAGGGCGCCTCGGTCGAGATCGGTGACGGCGACATCACCATCTACGACAACGTGCGCCGGGGCGGCGAGGTCGCCTGGAAGGACCTGTGCCGCGGGCCGCACGTGCCCAGCACCAAGCTGCTTGCCAATGGCTGGTCGCTGATGCGCTCGGCGGCCGCGTATTGGAAGGGCTCCGAGAAGAACCCGCAGCTGCAGCGCGTGTACGGCACGGCGTGGCCCACCAAGGAGGAGCTGACCGCGTACAAGGAGCGGCTCGCAGAGGCCGAGCGGCGCGACCACCGTCGGCTGGGCAGCGAGCTCGACCTGTTCTCGTTCCCCGATCAGATCGGCTCGGGACTGGCCGTCTTCCATCCCAAGGGCGGGATCATCCGTCACGAGATGGAGGAGTACTCGCGACAGCGGCACATCGAGTCGGGCTACGAGTTCGTCTATACCCCGCACGCGACCAAGGCGCAGCTGTTCGAGACCTCCGGTCACCTCGACTGGTACGCCGACGGCATGTACCCGCCCATGCAGATGGACGAGGAGCGCGACGAGGCCGGCAACGTCACCAAGCAGGGCCAGGACTACTACCTCAAGCCCATGAACTGCCCCATGCACAACCTGATCTTCGACGCGCGCGGGCGTTCGTACCGCGAGCTGCCGATGCGGCTGTTCGAGTTCGGCACCGTGTACCGGTACGAGAAGTCCGGGGTGGTGCACGGGCTGACCCGTGCGCGCGGCTTCACCCAGGACGACGCCCACATCTACTGCACCCGCGAGCAGATGAAGGACGAGCTGAACGGTCTGCTCACCTTCGTGCTCGACCTGCTCAAGGACTACGGTCTCGACGACTTCTACCTCGAACTGTCGACGCGCAACCCGGAGAAGTCGGTGGGCTCGGACGAGATCTGGGACGAGGCGACGGAGACTCTGCGAGAGGTGGCCGAGGGCTCGGGCTTGGAACTGGTGCCGGATCCGGGAGGCGCGGCCTTCTACGGCCCCAAGATCTCGGTCCAGACCCGCGACGCCATCGGCCGCTCGTGGCAGATGTCGACCATTCAGCTCGACTTCAACCTGCCCGAGCGGTTCGAGCTCGAGTACACGGCGTCGGACAACAGCCGTCAGCGCCCCGTGATGATCCACCGCGCACTCTTCGGTTCGATCGAGCGATTCTTCGCGATCCTCACCGAGCACTACGCGGGCGCGTTCCCGGTCTGGCTCTCGCCGGTGCAGGTGCGCGCGATTCCCGTGGCCGATGCCTTCGACGACTACCTGGCAGACGTGGTCTCGCAGCTGCGTGCGCACGGCATCCGGGCGGAGCTCGACGCGTCCGACGAGCGGTTCCCCAAGAAGATCCGCTCCGCCTCCAAGGAGAAGATCCCGTTCGTGCTGATCGCCGGCGGTGAGGACGCCGAGGCCGGAGCGGTGTCGTTCCGACTGCGCGACGGGAGCCAGGACAACGGCGTTCCCGTGGCCGACGCCGTGGCGCGGATCGTGGACGCAGTCCGGACCAAGGCGCAGGTGTAGCAGATGGCGGAGATCGTCGACGGCGAGATGATGGGCGGCGAGGCCGACGGCTTCGAGCGACTGTGGACTCCGCACCGCATGGCTTACATCCGCCACTCGTCCGACCGCCCCGAGTACACCGGCGAGCACGAGTGCCCGCTGTGCACCAAGGTGACCGGCGACGACCGCGAGGGGCTGGTGGTCCACCGCGGGGAGCACTGCTACGTGGTGCTGAACCTGTATCCGTACAACCCCGGCCACCTGATGGTGTGCCCGTACCGTCATGTGGGCTGGTACACCGAGGCGACCGACGCCGAGCGCGACGAGATGGGCGAGCTGACGCAAGCCGCGATGCGGGTGCTCACGGACGTCAGCGGCACCAAGGGGTTCAACATCGGGATGAATCAGGGCCAGGTGGGCGGCGCCGGCATCTCTGAGCACCTCCACCAGCACGTGGTGCCCCGCTGGACCGGGGACTCGAACTTCCTGCCCATCATCGGTCGCACCAAGGCTGTGCCAGAGTTGCTCGACGACACCTGGGAGCGCTTGACGCGCGCGTGGGGCGGACTCTAGGACCGGGAGGTCACCTATGTTCGGCAAGCTGCGGCCGTTGATGGCCGCGATCTGGCAGGCGCCCGCGAAGGCGCTGCTCGGCCTCGGGGTCCACCCGAACGCCGTCACGATCGCGGGCACCATCGGCGTGGTCACCGGCGCCGTCGTGCTGCTCCCTCGCGGTGGAATCGCGATGTTCTGGGGCGTCATCGTCATCACGTTCTTCGTGGTCACGGACATGCTCGACGGCACCATGGCGCGGCTGTCGGGCAAGACGTCCCGGCTGGGCGCATACCTGGATTCGACGCTGGACCGCGTGGCCGATGCGGCGATCTTCGGCGCGCTCGTGTGGGGCTTCCGCGAGGTGCACCCGCCGACCGCGCTGGCCGCGCTGCTGTGCCTGACCATCGGCTCGTTCGTGCCGTATGCACGGGCGAAGGCGGAGTCGCTCGGCGTCGACGCCTCCGGTGGCATCGCGGAACGGTCGGACCGGCTCGTGATCAGCCTCACCGCGACCGGCTTCGTGGGCCTCGGCCTGCCGTTGTGGGTGCTCACCTGGACACTGTTCCTGCTGGCCGCGGCCGGTGCGTTCACCGTGGGCCAGCGGACCATGGCGGTGGTGCGCGCCAATCGCGAGGACCTGCGCGACCACGACGACCAGCATCGCGACTCGCTTGACTACGGAGACCATCCCGAGCACAGCCCCGGAGAGCCAGCCTCGGACGGCAACGACCGCGACGCGGGTCGATGAGCGCGTTCCTCACCGCGTGGCGCGTGTCCTCGAGGTCGCCGATCGCGGTGACCCGCGCCGCCGCATCGGCCGTCGCATGGTGGGCGTGGGCCACCCGCGCCAAGCCGGCCGCACGCCTCGAGGACAACCTGCACCGCGTCACCGGGCTCGAAGGGCGTGAGCTGCGCCGGCTGTCCCGGCAGGGGATGGCGTCCGCCGCGCGCTACTACTCCGAGGTTCTCGAGCTGGGCCGCATGAAGCACAGCCAGATCGACGCCCGCGCGCGCACCGAGAACTTCGAGGAGGTCCGCGAGCTGCTGGAAGGCGACGAGCCCGTGGTCGCGGTGCTGTCGCACTGTGGCAACTGGGACCTGGTGGGCGCATGGGGCGCACGCAACCTCACCCGGATCACGGCGGTCGCCGAGGTGCTCGAGCCGCGCGAGGTCTTCGACGAGTTCGTCGCGATGCGCGAGCGGGTGGGCATCCACGTGCTGGGCCATGAGGGCGGCTCGACGTTTCGACAGCTGATCCAGCTGGGACGCGGCGACCGGGGGCTGATCTGCCTGCTGGCGGACCGCGACATGTCCGGCCGGGGCGTCGAGGTGGAGATGTGGGGGCGGCCGGTCAAGGTCGCCCCCGGTCCCGCGGCCGTTGCGGCGGCGGCGCGCATCTCCGTCATGCCGGTGATGCTCCACTACGAGCGCCTGCGTGGCGCGCGGCGCCGAGCGGCGGGTTCCCGCTGGGGCGTGGTGATGACCTTCGGTCCCGTGATCGACCCGGCGGACTTCCCCAAGGACTCGCGCGTCGAGCAGGTGAGCCAGGCGTGGGCGGGCTGGATGGCGCAGCAGATCGCCCGGCATCCGCAGGACTGGCACATGCTGCAGCGGTTCGGGTGGGTCGCATGAGGGTCGGCATCGTGTGCCCGTACTCCTTCGACCGCCCGGGTGGCGTCCAGCTGCACGTGATGGACCTCGCGGAGGCGCTCATCGGGCGCGGCCACGAGGTGTCGGTGCTCGCGCCGGCGGCGCCGGCCACCGGCGTCCCCTCCTACGTCACCACCGCCGGGCGGTCGCTGCCCGTGCGCTACAACGGCTCGACGGCGCGCATCACGTTCGGCATGGCTGCAGCAATGCGGGTGCGCAAGTGGCTGCGCGAGGGGCACTTCGACATCGTGCACCTCCACGAGCCCGGCACCATGTCGCTGTCGGTGATCGCGATGTGGGCGCGCCTGGGGCCGACCGTCGCGACGTTTCACACGTCGAACGACCACTCGCGGATCATGCGCATCGCGAAGCCGTTCATCAAGCCCGGTTACGAGGAGCTGGACGCGCGCATCGCGGTCTCGCCCTCCGCTGACCGCACGGTGAAGGAGCACCTGGGGGTGTCCGCGACGCACATCATCCCCAATGGCGTGGACACCGCCGCCTACACCGAGGCGAAGCCGGTGAAGGAGTGGCGCGGCACCAAGAACGCGCCGACCATCGGCATCCTGGGTCGCATGGACGAGTCCCGCAAGGGACTCGAGCCGCTGCTCGCGGCGATCCCGATCGTGCGGCGCAGGCATCCACGCGCCCGGTTCCTCGTGGCGGGCCGCTTCTCGGATCGCATCGCCGCACGCGCGGCCCGCGCGGGGGCCGAGGTGGTGGGTGAGCTCGACGAGGGCATGAAGGCGCGGTTCATGGCCTCCGTGGACGTGTACTGCGCACCCAACCTGGGCGGCGAGAGCTTCGGAATCGTGCTGGTGGAGGCGATGGCCGCGGGCGCCGCGGTGGTGGCGAGCGACCTGGTCGCCTTCCGCGACGTCGCGACCGACTCCGACGGCGAGGCCTGCGTGGCGATGCACACCGTCGGCGACTCGGTGGAGCTGGCCGCCCGAGTGAACGCCCTGCTCGCGGATCCCGAGGCCCGCCGCGATCTCGCCAACAGGGGCCAATCGCGTGCGTGCACGTTCGACTGGCGCCAGGTTGCGCCCCGAATCGAAGCAACCTACCGAGACGCGATTAGAATGGATGCTGAATTCCATCCCCAGCAAGCGAAGGACAGCACCGCATGAGCGACAACGCCGATCACCCCACCCCCCAGGTAGGCACCGACCTGGTCAAGCGCGGCATGGCCGAGATGCTCAAGGGCGGCGTGATCATGGACGTCGTGACCCCCGAGCAGGCCAAGATCGCGGAGGACGCCGGCGCGGTGGCCGTCATGGCCCTCGAGCGCGTCCCCGCGGACATCCGCGCACAGGGCGGCGTGGCCCGCATGAGCGACCCGGACCTCGTCCAGGGCATCATCGACGCCGTGTCGATCCCGGTGATGGCGAAGGCGCGCATCGGCCACTTCGTCGAGGCGCAGGTGCTCCAGTCCCTGGGCGTCGACTACGTCGACGAGTCCGAGGTGCTGACGCCGGCCGACTACACGCACCACATCGACAAGTGGAACTTCACCGTCCCGTTCGTGTGCGGCGCGACCAACCTCGGCGAGGCGCTGCGTCGCATCTCCGAGGGCGCGGCGATGATCCGCTCGAAGGGCGAGGCCGGCACCGGCGACGTGTCGAACGCGACCACTCACATGCGCCAGATCCGAGCCGAGATCAAGGCCCTTGCGGCGCTCCCGCAGGACGAGCTGTACGTGGCGGCCAAGGAGCTCCAGGCGCCGCTTCCCCTGGTCAAGGAGATCGCCGCCACCGGCAAGCTGCCCGTGGTGCTGTTCACCGCGGGGGGCATCGCCACGCCGGCGGACGCCGCGATGATGATGCAGCTGGGTGCCGAGGGCGTGTTCGTCGGATCCGGCATCTTCAAGTCGGGCAACCCCTCGGAGCGTGCCAAGGCGATCGTCAAGGCGACCACGTTCTACGACGACCCCGCCGTGATCGCGGACGTGTCGCGCGGGCTGGGCGACGCGATGGTGGGCATCAACGTCGAGGACGAGCCTGAGCCCCACCGCCTCGCCGAGCGCGGCTGGTGACGCGACCGCACGACTCGTGACCGCATCGGCCGCCGGGCGCACCCAGCGCCGTGGCGCGCGCGTGCTGCTCGTGGACGACTCGGACCCTGCGGATCCGCGCGTGCTCATGGTGCGCGGCCATGACCCGCACGAGCACGGGCGCTCGTTCTGGTTCACCCCGGGCGGCGGGCTCGAGGCCCAGGAGACGATGCGCGCGGCCGCGGTCCGCGAGCTCGCCGAGGAGACGGGGTGGGTGCTCGAGGAGCACGAGCTGGCCGGCCCGGTGTGGCGGCGAACGGCCATGTTCGACTTCGCGTCTCGCCCTTATGTGCAGTACGAGGAGATCTTCGTGGGGCGGCTCGCCGATGCCGATGCTCGCGCCCGCACCGCTGAGGAGTGGACCGAGGTGGAGCGGGAGACCATCGATGCGGTGCAGTGGATGACTGCCGCGGACCTGCGCGATGCGGCCATCGAGGTCTTCCCGGCCCAGCTGAGGGTCGATTGGAGTGTCTTCTTGGACTGGAACGGCAGCACGATCGATTTGGGAGAGGTGGACGAATGACCACCGTGGGAGTGCTCGCTCTGCAGGGCGACGTCCGGGAGCACGAGGTGATGCTCTCCGGCCTGGGCGTCGAGGTGGTGCGTGTGCGCCGGCTCAGCGAGCTGGACGCCGTGGACGGCCTGGTGATTCCGGGCGGCGAATCCACGACCATGGACAAGCTGCTGAGGGCCTTCGACCTGCGTGACCCGCTGATCGCGCGCATCGGTGACGGGCTGCCCGTCCTGGGGTCCTGCGCCGGAATGGTGCTGCTCGCGCGAGACCTGCGCGACGGCATCGAGGGCCAGCTGACGCTCGACGCGATCCCCATGACGGTGCGGCGCAACGCCTTTGGGCGCCAGGTCGATTCGGCAGAGGTGGACCTGGTGTGGGAGATCGACGGCAGCCCCATGCATGCGACCTTCATCCGTGCGCCGTGGGTCGAGTCATGCGACGAGGGGGTCGAGGTGCTCGCGACCGCCACCGGTCCCGACGGCGAGCGTCATCCCGTCGCGGTGCGTCACGGATCGGCGATAGCGACGGCGTTCCATCCCGAGATCTCGTCGGACACGCGCGTGCACGAACTGCTGCTGGCGCAGCTGTAGGGCCTGGAACCCGCGTGTTCTAGGGCATGGCCTTGATTCGCTGACCTCAAGCCCCTAACCTTGAATCATGTTCGTCGTGACCGCTGACCAGCGCGGCAGCACCGAGAAGGGCGACCGAGTCGAGTCGCTCATGACCTCGCTGCGGCCGTGGGCCGAGCGCTGGGCCGACGAGATCGCGCTGCCGCTCGAGAGGACGGTGGGCGACGAGGTGCAGATCATGCTGACCGACGCCGAGCCCGCGGTCGACCTCGCCCTTCACCTCATGCGCTTGGGGGAGTGGTCGGTGGGCGTGGGGGCCGGTCCGGTCAATGAGCCCTGGGGGCAGAGCGCGCGCGCGAGCTCCGGGGCCGCCTTCGTGCACGCGCGGCAGGCCGTCGAGCGCGCCCGCGGGAGATCCGAGTCGGTGCCGGTGGTGGTGTCCGGCGAGGACGCCGAATCCGGCGAGGGGGCGACCGCGCTGCTGCAGCTGCTGGCCGCGGTGGTGCGGCGTCGCTCCACCGCAGGCTGGGAGGTGGCCGACCTGCTGGGCCCCGATGCCACGCAGCGCGACGTGGCGGCGCGGCTGGGAATCTCGGAGCAGGCCGTCAGCCAGCGCGTGACCTCCGCGATGCTGGATGAGGAGCGCCGCGCGCGACCTGTGGCCGCCGCGCTGCTGGCGCGCGCCGCACAGACGGAAGGGGAGTCATGACGTTCGTGGCCCAGGCCGGGGTGGTGGTCGCGGCGCTCGTCGTGGCCGCAGTCGTCGGCGCGCCGTTGGTCGGTTGGCTGCTGCGCCGCGTGGAGCCCGGCACGGAGACGCCGGGCCTGCTGCGCGGCGGGATGTGGATCGGCGTGCTCGAGAGACTCGCGATCGCGGGTGCGGTGATGGCCGGGCATCCCGAGGCCGTGGCGGTGGTCATCGCCGTCAAGGGCCTGGGCCGCTATCCAGAGCTGCGCGACACCGAGCCGGCGCTGCGGGGCGAGACCGCGGAGCGATTCATCATCGGCACGCTGGCGAGCTTCGTCTGGGCCGCGGCGTGCGGCGCCGCGGGCGCCGCCGCGATCGTGGCGCTCGAGTGATCCTCGTCTCCAACCGCGCACGGCCCCTGCATGAATCCCCGGGAGTGACGCTCTAGACTGTCGGGCAGTCCAATAACGCGTTCGTTGAGGAGCATCACGTGTCCGGCCACTCCAAATGGGCAACCACCAAGCACAAGAAGGCGGTTGTCGACGCCAAGCGCGGCAAGCTGTTCGCCAAGCTCATCAAGAACATCGAGGTCGCCGCTCGCTCGGGTGGCGCGGACATGGCGGGCAACCCCACGCTGTTCGACGCGGTCCAGAAGGCCAAGAAGTCGTCGGTGCCGAACGACAACATCGACCGCGCGCTCAAGCGCGGCGCTGGTCTCGAGGCCGGCGGCTCCGAGTACGAGACCATCATGTACGAGGGCTACGGCCCCAACGGCGTCGCGATGCTGATCGAGTGCCTGACCGACAACCGCAACCGCGCCGCGATGGAGGTCCGCACCGCGCTGACCCGCAACAACGGCACCCTGGCGGACCCGAACTCGGTGGCATACCTGTTCACGCGCAAGGGCCAGATCATCGTGTCGAAGGAATCGGGCGTCACGGAGGACGACCTCATGGTCGCTGCGCTCGACGCCGGCGCCGAGGAGATCGAGGACTACGGCGAGGTGTTCGAGATCACCTCGGAGGCCACCGACGTGGTCGCGGTCCGCACCGCCCTGCAGGAGGCGGACATCGACTACGACTCCGCCGAGGCCACCTGGGTGCCGTCGGTGAAGATCGAGCTCGACGTCGACGGCGCGAAGAAGATGCTGCGCCTGATCGACGCTCTCGAGGATTGCGACGACGTCCAGAACGTGTTCGCGAACATGGACGCCTCGGACGAGGTGCTGGAGGCGGCGGCCGCCGAGTAGCGGCAGCCGCGGACGCCTCAGCACCATGCGCATCCTCGGCGTCGACCCCGGCCTCACCCGCTGCGGTCTGGGCGTCATCGACGCCGCGGGTGCACGCAAGGTCAGCCTGGTGCACGTCGAGGCGGCCACGTCTCCTGCGGGAGACCCGGTGCCGGAGCGCCTCGCGCGCCTGGCCGATGCGCTCGACGTCGTCCTGGAGCAGCACAGGCCCGATGCCGTCGCCCTCGAGCGGGTCTTCGCCCAGGCCAACGTGCGGACCGTGATGGGCACGGCCCAGGTGTCCGGGGTGGTGATGCTCGCGGCCCAGCGGCGCGGACTGCCCGTGGCCCTCTACACGCCCTCCGAGGTCAAGGCCGCCGTGACCGGCGACGGCCGTGCGGCCAAGCCGCAGGTGGGCTACATGGTGGCCCGCGTGCTCGGCCTCGCCGAGCCGCCGCGCCCGGCCGATGCGGCAGACGCCTTGGCCATCGCGATCGCCCACGCGTGGCGCGGCGGGGCCGCCCCGGTGGGCTCGGCCGCGACCACATCGGCGCAGCGACGCTGGGCCGAGGCGGAGCGCTCGTCGCGCCGGCGTGGATGACGGCGGGGCGCGGGCAGCGGCGAGTCGTGGTGCCGCACTGCCGTGCGTCCCGTAGCGTGTTCGTACACATGTTCGAAGGGAGACCGCGGTGATTGCACAGCTGTCCGGCACCGTGCTGTCCGTGCGCGCCTCGACCGCGGTCGTCGAGGTGGGCGGCGTGGGGATGCTCGTGCACTCGACCCCCGCGACGCTCGCGGAGCTGCGCGCTGATCAGGAGGCGCGATTCTTCACGCACCTGGTGGTGCGGGAGGAGTCGCTCACGCTGTTCGGCTTCACCGCCGAGTCGGAGCGGGACACGTTCGAGGCGCTGCAGTCGGTCCAGGGGGTCGGCCCCAGGCTCGCCCTCGCGATGCTCGCGGTGCATTCGCCGGAGTCCCTGTCGCACGCCGTCGCCGATGGGGATCGCAAGGCTCTGGAGCAGGTGCCGGGGATCGGCGCCAAGGTCGCCGCACGGCTGCTGCTCGAGCTGGGCGGCAAGCTGGCGCTGCCGCAGGGCTCGGCCTCGCCTGCCGTGCCCGATGCGCGCGACCAGGTCGAGGAGGCGCTCGTCGCGCTCGGCTGGAACCAGAAGGCCGCCGCCAAGGCCGTCGAGAACGTGGCGCCCGAACCGATCGCGGATGCGGACGTCCCGACCACGCTGAAGGCGGCACTCAAGGCGATGGGTGGGGCACGTGGCTGACGAGCCGGAATCCTTCGAGGGAAGCGTGGTCGACGCCGATGCGGACGCGATCGAGCGCTCCAACGAGGCGGCTCTGCGCCCCACCAGCCTCGACGAGTTCGTGGGTCAGCGCACCGTGCGCGAGCAGCTGTCGCTGGTGCTGCGCGCGGCCGTGAGCCGGGGTGCGACCGCGGACCACGTGCTGCTGTCGGGGCCTCCGGGGCTCGGCAAGACCACGCTGGCGATGATCGTGGCGGGGGAGATGGGCGCGACCCTGCGCGTGAGCTCCGGTCCCGCGATCCAGCATGCCGGTGACCTGGCGGCGATCCTCAGTTCGCTGGAGGAGGGGGACGTGCTCTTCCTGGACGAGATCCACCGGCTCGCGCGACCCGCGGAAGAGATGCTGTACCTCGCGATGGAGGACTTCCGCGTCGACGTGGTGGTGGGCAAGGGCGCGGGGGCGACGTCCATCCCGCTCAGCCTGCCGCCCTTCACGATCGTGGGCGCGACCACCCGGGCCGGGCTGCTGCCCGCGCCGCTGCGCGACCGGTTCGGATTCACCGCGCACCTGGACTTCTACACCGACGACGAGCTGCACCAGATCGTCGGACGGTCGGCGGGCAAGCTCGCGTTCTCCATCAGCGGCGACGCCGCCGCGGAGATCGCGTCCCGCTCCCGCGGCACGCCGCGGATCGCGAACCGGCTGCTGAGGCGTGTGCGGGACTGGGCGGAGGTCCACGGCAGCGGCGAGGGCGACCTGTCGGCGGCGCAAGAGGCGCTGACGGTCTACGAGGTCGACGAGCGCGGTCTGGACCGCCTCGACCGGGCGGTGCTGCGCGCGCTGTGCACGCGGTTCGGCGGAGGTCCCGTGGGGCTGTCGACCCTGGCGGTGTCCGTGGGCGAGGAGCCGGAGACGGTCGAGACGGTCGCGGAACCCTTCCTGGTCAGGGAGGGTTTGATGAGCCGCTCCCCGCGCGGCCGGGTCGCGACGGCCGATGCGTGGGCCCACCTGGGGCTCGAGGCGCCGGTCGAGGCGCTCCCTGGGGCGGCCGGCGGGAGGCTGTTCGACTGAGGGTGGTTCGACGCGCGCGAGATTCACCCCTAGAATCACCAAGGCTCTCGTGAGCAAGTATCAATCGTGAGGAATTCAGTGTCGAAAGTCACCAAGAGCGCGCGTAAGTCGCTGATCTGGCTCGGAGCGATCCTGATCGCTGTCTTCGGGCTGCTGTCCGGAGGTGCCCTGACGGGCAACGCGTCGTGGACCCCAGGTCTCGCACTCGACCTCGCCGGTGGTCGCCAGATCATCCTGACCCCGGTGCTCGATGAGGGCGCCGAGCAGGAGATCCAGGAGTCCGACCTCGAGCAGGCGGTGCAGATCATTCGCGACCGCGTGGACGGGTCTGGCGTGGCCGAGGCCGAGATCACCACCCAGGGCGACAACATCGTGGTCGGCCTGCCGGGCAATCCGTCGGATCAGATCATCGACCTGGTGTCGCAGGCTGCTCAGCTGCAGTTCCGCCCGGTGCTGCTCGTGGGCAACCCGGGATCTCTCAGCGAGGACCTGCCTGCCACGGACCCGAGCGCGGAGCCAAGCCCCGAGCCCGGCCCGGATGACCTCGTGGAGCCGACCCCGAGTGCATCGGCTGAGCCCGGCGCCGAGCCGTCGCCGACCGCCTCCGAAGTGGCGAACCTGGTCACCGGAGCCGACACGGCCGCATCGGCCGAGTCCGCCGCCGAGCCGGAGACCGAGCCGACCCCCGCAGCCACCGCCGCACCCGGCGAGGCTGCCGCAGAGCCCGAGGACCCGTCGTCCTTCGCGTGGCTCGACGAGAACCTCATCGCAGAGTACGAGTCGCTCAACTGCCTGGATCCCGCCAACTGGTCTGGGCGTTCCATGGGAGACCCCGACTCCGGATACGTGGCGTGCGCCGAGTTCGGCGCAGGCAAGCTCGCCATGGGCCCCGTCGAGGTCGAGGGCGACGACCTCGCCACCGCGACCAGCGGCCCCGAGTCCTCGCAGGCCGGCACCCTGACGGGCCGCTTCGAGGTGCGGCTGCAGTTCGACAGCGAGGGCGCCGACAAGTTCGGTGACGTCACCACGCGCCTGATCAATCTCGAGGAGCCGCGCAACCAGTTCGCGATCGTGCTCGACGGAGTGGTGATCTCGAACGCGACGGTGCAGGCCCGCATCACCAACGGCGAGGCCTCGATCACCGGGGACTTCACCCAGGAACAGGCCGAACAGCTCGCGAACCAGCTGCGTTTCGGTGCGCTGCCGCTCAGCCTGGAGGTGCAGTCGAACCAGCAGATCTCCGCGACCCTCGGTGCCGACCAGCTCGAGAAGGGCCTGATCGCCGGTGCGATCGGTCTGCTGCTCGTGTTCGCGTACTCGCTCTTCCAGTACCGCGCTCTCGGATTCGTGACCATCGCGTCGCTCATCCTCGTGGGAGGTACCACGCTGGGCGTGATCTCCCTGTTGTCGTGGGGGATCGGCTATCGACTGTCGCTCGCGGGAGTCGCCGGTCTGATCATCGCGGTCGGTGTGACAGCGGACTCGTTCATCGTGTACTTCGAGCGCATTCGCGACGAGCTGCGTGAGGGCAGGTCCCTGACCTCCGCCGTCGACCACGCGTGGAGGCGTGCGCGCCGCACGATCCTCGCGTCGGACGCCGTGTCGCTGCTGGCCGCCGTCACTCTGTACACGCTGGCCGTGGGCGGCGTGAGGGGCTTCGCGTTCACGCTGGGTCTCACGACGCTGCTGGACGTGCTCGTGGTGTTCCTGTTCACCCACCCGTTGATGGTGCTGCTGGCCCGCACCAAGTTCTTTGGCGAGGGCCACAAGTGGTCCGGGCTCGACCCGCGCCAGCTGGGCCGCGAGGCGCTCTACAAGGGCCGTGGGCGCGTGCGCAGTGGCGGATCCACTCCCGGTGCCAGTGACGATGGGCTGACGCTCGCGGAGCGCAAGGCCGCGGCTCGCCGCGCCGAGCAGCCCGGCGAGCCCGCCACGGTCGGGGGAGCAGATGCGCCCCGATCCCAGGATGACGACGCAAAGGGGGACGCGCGATGAGTTCCAACCTCGGCACGTGGGGCAACCGGCTCCACTCGGGTGAGAAGACCTACCCGATCGTCCAGAGCCGCGCCAAGTTCTTCATCGCGTCCGCGATCCTCGTGCTGGCCGCGGTCGGGCTGCTGCTCGGCAAGGGCCTGAACCCCGGCATCGACTTCACCGGCGGCACGCAGTACGTGCTGGCGGACGTCGCCGACACCGACACGACGCTGGCGGAAGAGGCGGTTGCGGAGATCGCGCCCGCCCAGGAGCCGCGCGTCAGCATCCTCGGCGAGAACGATGTCCGCATCCAGCTGGGCGTTCTCGAGGACGCCGATCAGCGTGCACTCAGCGATGCTCTGGCAGAGGCGTACGGGATCTCCACCGACGACATCAGCTTCGACCAGATCGGCCCCACGTGGGGCGCGTCGGTGGGCAACGCTGCGCTCCAGGCACTGGTGATCTTCCTGCTGCTGGTGTTCACGGTCATCACGCTCTACTTCCGCGCCTGGCGCATGGCGGCCGCCGCGATCGTGGCGCTCCTGCACGACCTGCTGTTCACCGTCGGCATCTACGCCTTGGTGGGCTTCGAGGTGACGCCCGCCTCCGTGATCGGCTTCCTCACCATCCTGGGCTACTCGCTGTACGACACGGTGGTGGTGTTCGACAAGGTCAAGGAGAACACCCAGGACCTGACCGCTCAGAACCGCTACACGTACGCCGAGCTCGCGAACCTCGCCGTCAACCAGACGCTGGTCCGCTCGATCAACACGTCCGTCGTGGCGCTGCTGCCCGTCGGCTCGATTCTGTTCATCGGGTCGTTCCTGCTGGGCGCCGGCACCCTCAAGGACATCGCGCTGGCGCTGTTCGTGGGTATGGCGGTCGGCACGTACTCGTCCGTCTTCGTGGCGACTCCGCTCGAGGTGGCCTTCCGTGGTCGCGAGGCCCGGATCCAGGAGCACACGGCCAAGGTGCTGGCGCTGCGCGAGTCCGGCGAGGCCGACGTGGTGACGCGCGAGGACGGCACGGTTCGTGTGGGTGCGCTGCAGCCGGGTGAGCACCGCGGGACCCAGGCGCAGCCTCGTCGCAAGGGACGCGCCTGAGCCCCTCGAGCCGCCAGTAGACTGGGGCCTCCACCCGAAGCGCTGAACCCGGCGAACCGTGAAGGAGGCGTCAGTGACTGAGATCCGCTCGTCGTCGCCGCCCACGGGTCCGCTCGCGTTCCTGCGCCGCCCGGCGAAGGAGCCGACGGCGATCGACGGGGTGCTGGACACCTACAAGCGGATGTACCCGCGTGCCAAGACCGGCATGATCGAGCGTGCCTACCGCATCGCGGACCAGGCCCACGAGGGCCAGCAGCGCAAGAGCGGCGAGCCGTACATCATCCACCCGATCGCGGTGGCGCAGATCATCGCGGACATGGGGCTGCCCGACACGGTGATCGCGGCGGCGCTGCTTCACGACGTGGTGGAGGACACGCAGCACCCCCTGGACAGCATTCGCGAGGAGTTCGGCGACGAGGTTGCATCCTTCGTCGACGGCGTGACCAAGCTGGACAAGGTCTCGTACGGCGACGCCTCTCAGGCGGAGACGGTCCGCAAGATGGTCGTCGCGATGGCCAAGGACATCCGGGTGCTGCTGCTCAAGCTCGCGGACCGGCTTCACAACGCCCGCACGTGGAAGCACGTGTCGCCCGAGAGCGCACGCCGCAAGGCGCAGGAGACGCTCGAGATCTACGCCCCGCTCGCGCACCGCATGGGGTTGAACGCGATCAAGTGGGAGCTCGAGGACCTGTCGTTCAAGACGCTCTATCCGAAGATCTACCAGGAGATCGTCGACGTGGTCGCGGAGCGGGCGCCCGAGCGTGAGCGCTACCTCGCGGAGATCCGGGCGGAGATCGAGACCGAACTCAAGACCATGAAGATCCGGGGCGTCATCACGGGACGGCCCAAGCACTACTACTCGGTGTATCAGAAGATGATCGTCCGAGGTCGCGACCTCAACGAGATCTACGACCTGGTGGGGATGCGGATCCTGGTGGAGTCCGTGCGCGACTGCTACGCGGTCCTGGGAGCGATGCACGCCCGGTACCAGCCGGTGCCTGGCCGGTTCAAGGACTACATCGCGATGCCCAAGTTCAACCTCTACCAATCGCTGCACACGACTGTGATCGGCCCCAGCGGCAAGCCCGTGGAGCTGCAGATTCGCACCCACGAGATGCACCGCCGCGCCGAGTACGGTCTGGCATCGCACTGGCGCTACAAGGATCGCGGCAACGGCAACGCCGGTGGCGGCAACGACATGGGCTGGCTGCGGCAGATCGCCGACTGGCAGCAGGAGACCGCGGACCCGACGGAGTTCCTCGATGCGCTGCGAGGCGAGATCTCGCGCGCCGAGGTGTACGTGTTCACTCCGCGCGGGAAGTTGCTGGCGCTGCCGCAGGGCGCCACGCCCGTGGACTTCGCCTACGCCGTGCACACCGAGGTCGGGCACAAGACCATCGGCGCGAAGGTCAACGGCCGGCTGGTGCCGCTGGACACCACGCTCGACAACGGCGACACGGTGGACGTGCTCACCACCTCGGACGAGAACGCCCACCCCAAGCGCGACTGGCTCGACTTCGTCCAGTCCGCCCGCGCGCGCAACAAGATCCGCCAGTGGTTCACGCGAGAGCGCCGCGAGGAGTCGATCGAGACCGGCCGCGACATGCTCGCGCGCGCGATTCGTCGTCAGCACCTGCCGATGCAGCGCCTCATGTCCAAGTCGACGCTGCTCGCGCTCGCCAAGGAGATGCACTACGAGGACGTGGAGACTCTCTACGCGGCCATCGGCGAGCACAAGGAGCAGGCGGGCGACGTCGTCGCGCGCATGGTCGACGCCGTCGGCGGCACCGAGGGTGCGGACGAGGACGTCACCGAGATTACGCGGCCCGGGACCGGCGGCGCGCGCGCGAGGCGGGGCGATCCGGGCATCTCCGTGCACGGGCTCACGGACGTGGTGGTCAAGCTCGCGAAGTGCTGCACCCCCGTCCCCGGCGACCCGATCCGCGGCTTCGTGACGCGCGGCAACGGCGTCAGCGTGCACCGTGCCGACTGCCAGAACCTGACCGCCCTCGAGAGCGAGCAGGAGCGGTTCATCGATGTGCAGTGGACCGGCCAGTCCGACGCCACGTTCATGGTGCAGATCGAGGTCGAGGCGCTCGATCGCAACCGTCTGCTCAGCGACGTGGTGCGCGTGCTGTCCGATTACCACGTGAACATCCTGGGCGCACACGTGCAGACCAATCAGGACCGGGTGGCGCTCAACACGTTCACGTTCGAGATGGCTGACCCGTCCCATCTGGGCGCGGTGATCGCGGCGGTGCGCAAGATCGACGGCGTCTACGACGCTCGCCGACTGACCGGAGCCAAGCGCCGCCCGTTCTGACCGGGCCCGACCGCATCGGCCGGTTGCGGTGGCTCCGCCCACCGCGATGCGTCCCGGGACGCGGTGGCCGCATCCGCGACGGCTCCTCCTGGCGGCGCCACACCGATGCCGTGGAAGACCACGGGCAGCGGCCCGCTCCAGTTGCGCACATGGCGGCCGGCGCGATGGCGGGCGTGAATCACCGAGGGAGCCTCGGCGGCTCCGTGCGCCCACAGCGCCGCCGCGCCTGTCGCCTGGCACCCCACGGGCACGCACGCGCCCAGGACGTGGCGTCGCACCGCGGGCACGTCCGGGATGTCGCGGGGCAGGGCGATGCCGGGCAGCAGCGGCACGACGATGCCGTCCCGCACCAGCCGTCCGAAGGCCAGCCGGCCCACGTCGGCACGTGTCACGATCCACATGCGCGGCAGTGTGGCACGCTCACGGGCCCGCGCGCCGGGCGGCATGGCAGGCCTGTGGACAGTCCTGTGGCTCGGGGCCGTGTCGACGCGACGGCCTGCGCCTACTTGACGACGCCCTCGATCTGCTCGAGCCATGCGCGGCGGGCGGCGAGGGCCTCCTCGGCCTCCTTGATGCGACGCTTGTCGCCCTTGGCCTGGGCCTTGGTGAGGTCGTCCTCGAGACCCGCGATCGCGGACTGCAGCTGGGCGGCGGCGCCGGAGGCCCGCCTCTCGATCTCGGGATTGCGCTGGTTCCAGCGCGCGTCCTCGGCGTCGCGCACGGCCTTCTCGACCGCGCCCATGCGCTTATTGAGGCGCGCGACGTCTCCTCGCGGCACCATCCCGGCCGCGTCGAATCGGTCCTGGGCGACGCGCAGCGCCTGCTTGGCGGCGTTCAGGTCCGTGATCGGCAGGATGCCCTCGGCCTCGGCCACGGCGGCCTCCTTGGCCTCGACGTTGCCGGCGAGGGCCTCGTTCTCCGCCTCGGACGCTCCCCGACGCGCGTCGAAGAACGCGTCCTGAGCCGTCTGGAATCGCTTCCACAGCGCATCGTCGACGCTCCTGCGGCCCCGACCGGAGGTCTTCCACTGGGCCATGAGGTCGCGGAACTCGCGGGCAGTGCGGTCCCAGTCCGTCGACTCCGCGAGATGCTCCGCCTTGGCGGCGAGCTCCTCCTTGCGGGAGGCGACCTCGGTGTTGGCGCGGTCCAGCTCGGCGAAGTGGTGCTTGCGCGCCTTCTCGAAGGACGAGCGGGCGGTGGTGAACCGCTTCCACAGCGCCTTCTCGGAGTCCTTGGCGAGGCGGGCGTTGTCGCGCTGGGCGGCCTTCCACTCGTCGAGGAGGGAGCGCAGCTCGGCGGTGTCGTTCTTCCAGTGGACCTGCGCCTCGGGCTTCGCGGCGATCTCCTCGGCGCGGGCGACGATTCTCTCGCGGTCCGCGAATGCGGCCTCGCGGGCGGCGCGGCGCTCCTCGTGGATGCGTTCACGGATCGCCTCCGCCTCGCCCGCGACGACCTCGAGCCGCTCGCGGAGCGCGGCGAGGTCGCCGACGGCCTTGGGCTCGGCGACGGACTCGCGCAGTCCCGTCAGCGCGTCGTCGATGTCCTTGGGCGAGAGCTCGGCGGACTCGAGCCGAGCGTGGAAGCGCTCGATCGAGGCCTTGAGCTCGAAGTAGGCCCTCACGTACGGCTTGAGGGGATCCTCGCCCTTGGCGGGACCGACGGCTCGGGTGTCGTCGCCATCCTTGACCATGACCTGGTCGTCCGCGACGGACCCGTGAGCGGCCGCGGCGGCCAGCTCCTCGTCGGAGACGTCGCTCGCGACGGGGACCCTGACCGGGTGGGTCGCGTGTGCGGCGACCACGGCGGGACTGGCGCCCGATGCGGGCGGGCCAGGCTTGGGGATCGGCTTGGGCTTGGGGGTGGTCATGACAGGGACACCTCGTTCACGATGACGGACTGTGCCGGGCGCCCGTCGGGCTCGCCTGTGATCGTTCCGGCACTGGCAACGTCCTCCACAATACCCAGACCCTGGGTGACCTCACCGAACACGGTGTACCCGCCGGCCGCGTCAGAGGGGATGGTGGAGTCCTGGTAGACCACGAAGAACTGACTGCCCATGGACTCGCCGTCGCCGCCCACGCGCGCCATGGCGAGCGTGCCAGCAGGGTAGACGTCGTCCTCGGGGGCGTTCTCGATGGGACCGTAGCGGTAGCCGGGGCCACCCATGCCGGTCCCGTCCGGGTCGCCGCACTGCAGCACGTAGATGCCTGCGGTGACCACGCGGTGACACTCGGTCTGGTCGAAGAACCCGTCGCGGGTCAGGGCGACGAAGCTCGCGACCGCCTGCGGGGCGGCCTCGCCGTCCAGCGCGAACTCGATGTCGCCCAGGTTCGTGCCCAGCGTGGCGGTCCACGTGCGGTCCTCGGCGAGCGACGGATCGGGCGCCACGCCGGACGTCGCCCAATCGTCGTCACCCGTGGCGGAGGCCTCGGGTGAGGGGTCGGCGGACTGGTCGCTCGGGGCAGTGGTCGATTCGCCCGCGGTGGATTCGGCGGTGGGGACGGCGCTCGGGGTGGTGGCCGCCTCGACGCCCTCGTCGTCCCCGCCGAGCAGCGTGATCAGCACCCACACCACGATGGCGACGACGGCGATGCCGGCGGCGACCAGCGCGCCGATGCGCCAGCGACGGCGGCTGACGGCGCGGGCGGCGTCTCGCTGCTCGTGCTTGCGCGCGAGCGCCTCGCGGCGGCGCTTCTCGTACTCGCGAGCGGCGCTCTTGGAACGCTGGTGCGACATTGCAACTCCTCAGGGCCGAGAGCGGGGTGCGATGCGGTCCCCGGCGCACCATTCTAGGAGGAGTCACGAGTCGCACTGACCAGCGCCGGCGGGGTGGAACAATGTCTGCATGGCCCGCCTCAGACCCCTGTCCGGATACCCCGAGTGGACGCCGTCCGAGCGCGTCGTCGAGGCGCAGCTGATCGAGTCGCTGCAGGAGACGTTCCGCCTGCACGGCTTCGCGGAGATCGAGACCCGCGCGGTCGAGCCGCTGGACCGGCTCGCCGGCTCGTCCGACGCCGCCAAGGAGATCTACACGCTCGGCCGCCTGGGTGCGGACGCGGACGCGGAGTCGAAGGTGGGCCTCCACTTCGACCTGACCGTCCCCTTCGCCCGCTACGTCGAGGAGTTCCAGCACGCGCTGGCCTTCCCCTTCAAGCGCTTCCAGGTCCAGAAGGTGTGGAGGGGCGAGCGCCCCCAGGAGGGCCGGTACCGCGAGTTCTATCAGGCGGACATCGACGTGGTGGGCCGGGACACCCTGCCCGCGCACCTCGAGGTCGAGGTGGCGGTCGTGATGGCTCGCGCGCTCGCCGCGCTGCCGATCCCCGCGGCGACCATGCGCGTCAACAACCGCAGGCTGGTCGAGGGCTTCTACCGAGGGGTCGGCATCGAGGACGTGGCCGGCGCGCTGCGTAGCGTCGACAAGCTCGACAAGATCGGCCCGGATGGCGTGCGCGCCGAGCTTTCCGGCAAGGGCGTGAGCGAGACGGCGGCCGATGCGGTCCTCGAGCTCGCGCGCATCAGCGCCTCGGATGCCGGTTTCGTCGCGGCAGTCGAGGACCTGTGGGCGACGACCCCGACGGTCCCCGACGTCGCGGCGGCGGAGGAGGAGCTCCGCGAGGGGCTGGCTCAGCTCGTGGCGCTGGTCGAGGGCGTGAATGCGGCCGTCCCCGGCACCGCGGTGGCGGACCTGCGCATCGCGCGCGGCCTCGACTACTACACGGGCTCGGTGTATGAGACGTTCCTGACCGGCCACGAGGACCTCGGCTCGATCTGCTCGGGAGGGCGCTACGACTCCCTGGTCGCCGGCGGCGGCTTCCCGGGAGTCGGCATGTCGATCGGCGTGAGCCGGCTGGTGAGCCGCGTCATCGGCGCGGACCTGGCCAGGGCGTCGCGAGCCGTGCCGTCGGCCGTGCTGGTGGCGGTCACCGACGAGTCGTCTCGCGCCGCCTCGAACGCGATCGCGGACGCCCTGCGCGAGCGGGGGATCGCGGCCGAGGTCGCGCCCGCTGCCGCGAAGTTCGGCAAGCAGATCCAGTACGCGGACAGGCGCGGCATCCCCTTCGTGTGGTTCGCGGACTCGGGGGAGGTCAAGGACATCCGCTCGGGCGAGCAGTCGCCGGCGGATCCGGCGAGCTGGGAGCCCCCGGCCGAGGACGCCCGGCCGCGCATCGTGACCGACTGACCCCCGCATCGGCCGCCTATCCCTGTCCGGCACTCATGTCCGGGCGGTGCCGGACAGGAGGCCGCGGCCTCCTGTAGGGGTCAATGAGTGCCGGACAGGGTGGGGGAGGGCGCGCACCGGCCCACGGACCTCGCGCCGCTAGACTCGAACCCACGCTTCCCGTCGTAGAACTCCCGCGCGCCACTCGCGCGCCAGAAAGGCTGACTGTGCTTCGCACCCATCTCGCTGGAAACCTCCGGGCGTCCGACGCCGGCTCGACCGTCACCCTCGCCGGATGGGTGGGACGACGCCGCGATCACGGGGGAGTGGCGTTCATCGACCTGCGCGACGCGTCCGGCTTCGCCCAGGTGGTGATCCGCGAGGAGGTCGCGCACAGCCTGCGCAACGAGTACGTGATCCAGGTCACCGGCGAGGTCCGCGAGCGTCCCGAGGGCTCCGCGAACGCGAACCTGCCCTCGGGCGAGATCGAGGTGGTGGTGAGCGACGTCACCATCCTGAACGAGTCCGCCCCGCTGCCGATGCCGGTCGACGAGCACGTCACCGTGGGCGAGGAGGCGCGTCTCAAGCACCGCTACATCGACCTGCGCCGCCCGCAGCCGCGCGCCAACATCGTGCTGCGCTCGAAGGCGAACCAGGCCGCCCGCCGCGTGCTGGACCGCCACGACTTCCTCGAGATCGAGACCCCCACGCTGACGCGCTCCACGCCCGAGGGCGCCCGCGACTTTCTGGTGCCGGCCCGCCTCGCGCCCGGCTCCTGGTACGCGCTGCCGCAGTCGCCTCAGCTGTTCAAGCAGCTGCTGATGGTGGCGGGCATGGAGAAGTACTACCAAATCGCCCGCTGCTACCGCGACGAGGACTTCCGCGCGGACCGCCAGCCGGAGTTCACCCAGCTCGACGTCGAGATGAGCTTCGTCGACCAGGATGACGTGATCGAGCTGGGCGAGGAGATCGTCCGCGAGCTGTGGGCGCTGGCGGGACACGAGATCTCGACGCCCATTCCGCGCATCACCTTCGCCGATGCGATGGCTCGGTTCGGCTCGGACAAGCCGGACCTGCGGTTCGGTCTCGAGCTCACCGAGCTCACCGAGTACTTCAAGGACACCCCGTTCCGGGTGTTCCAAAACGACTACGTGGGTGCCGTGGTCATGCCCGGCGGGGCGGATCAGCCGCGGCGCACGCTCGACGCGTGGCAGGACTGGGCCAAGCAGCGCGGCGCGCGCGGGCTCGCCTACGTGCTGATCGGCGCCGACGGAGAGCTCACCGGCCCCGTGGCCAAGAACCTCTCCGACGCCGAGCGTGCGGGACTGGCCGAGGCCGTGGGGGCCGAGCCCGGCGACTGCGTGTTCTTCGCCGCAGGCAAGCCCGGCCCGTCGCGTGCGCTGCTGGGCGCCGCGCGGCTCGAGATCGGCCACCGCGTGGGCCTGATCGACGAGGACCGGTTCGAGTTCGTGTGGGTCGTGGACGCGCCGCTGTTCAAGGCCGTCGGCGACGACGATGACGATGACGTCGCGGTGGGCTCGGGTGCGTGGACGGCCGTGCATCACGCGTTCACCTCGCCCAAGCCCGAATACCTCGACACCTTCGACAAGTCGCCCGGAGAGGCGCTGGCCTACGCGTACGACATCGTGTGCAACGGCAACGAGATTGGCGGAGGGTCGATCCGTATCCACCGCCAGGACGTGCAGGAGCGCGTGTTCAAGGTGATGGGGATCGGCGAGGAGGAGGCCCAGGAGAAGTTCGGGTTCCTGCTCGAGGCGTTCTCGTTCGGAGCGCCGCCTCACGGCGGCATCGCCTTCGGTTGGGACCGCGTGGTCGCGCTGCTCGCGGGCGCCGATTCGATCCGCGACGTGATCGCCTTCCCCAAGTCCGGCGGCGGGTACGACCCGCTGACCGCCGCGCCTGCCCCCATCACGGAGCAGCAGCGCGCCGAGGCCGGTGTGGACGCAAAGCCCGAGGAAGAGGCCCAGAACCCCGCTTAGCCGCCCGCGGGGCGTCGGCTCGCCATTCGTGGCGGTGCGACGGGCGCCGGGGTGGCGACGGTCGGTGAGTCGTGCCGACCGAATCGTGAGATGGTGGTCGATACTCGTGCTACGGGCCGCCAAGCTGAAGGGGGTGCCTCGTCCGGTCTTCCATCGCTGTGCCCTTGACGTGCCGCGTAGACCCGGCACGTTCCTCCCCACGGGCGGGGAATGCCGCGAGGCCCACCGCCTGCACCCCTGAACGGTGACGATCATGAAGGTCCGTCAGAGCTCAGACGAGCTGCTTCGCTTGGACAAGTGCGCCCTCGAGCCGATCAGGGTGCCAGGAGCGATTCAGCCCCATGGAGCCCTGCTGTGCGTGGACCTGGAGTCGTTCGAGGTGCTGCAGGCGTCAGAGAACGCCATCGACGTGCTGGGTGTCGCCGCGGCGGCGCTGGTGGGCTCGCACCTGGGCGACCTGTCGGGCGATGCGGTCGTCGAGGACCTCCGCGCGGTGCTCGATGACGAGAGCACGGCCGCGAACCCGGTGTCGATGCGGATCGGCGACCGTGGATTCGACGTCGTGGTCCACCGTGCCGATGGCTTGGGCCTGGTGGAGTTCGAGCCGGCGGGAGCGGGCGATGACTGCGTGGCGGCGGTGCATTCCGCTGTCCATCGGCTCGGCTCGTTGACGTCGGTGTCCGAGGTCTATGAGCAGACCGCCACGGAACTCAAGCGCCTCACCGGGTTCGACAGGGTGGTCGTCTACAAGTTTCACGCCGATGGCCATGGCGAGGTCGTGGCGGAGCGGGCGGAGGAAGGAATGGAGCGCTATCTGGGTCTCCACTTCCCGGCCTCCGACATCCCGTCCCAGGCGCGCGAGCTGTACCTCTCACAGCTCAGCCGCATGATCATCCTGGACGACGAGCAGCCGGCGGCGCTGGTGCCGCCGGTCAACCCGGTCACCGGCGAGTCGCTCGACCTCGGGCACGCCCAGCTGAGGAGCGTCTCCCCTCATCACGTGGAGTTCATGAGGAACATGGGGCAGGTGACCACCATGTCCCTGTCGATGGTGTACGTGGGCCGCCTGATCGGCATGGTCACCTGCTCGCACCGCAGTCCAATGCGCCTCCGCTACGCGATGCGCCAGGCTTACGAGGTGCTGGCACGTCAGGTGGCGATGCAGCTGGGTGCGGTCGCGGAGATCGAACGACTGACCCACCTGCACGCCGTGCGGTCGGTGCGCGCTCGCGTGGGCCGTCAGGTCAAGACGGGCACGGACATCCGGAACTCGTTGTTCAACGGCGAGTTCACGTTGCTGGACCTCATCCCCGCCGATGGCGCCACGCTGCGGCTCGATGGCGTCGCCACGTCGATGGGCGAGGTCCCGGATGCGGTGGTCGATCACAGGCTCCTCGAGGAACTCGCCGGCGACGAAGAGCCGATGCTGGTCTCGGATGCCCTGAGCGAGGACTACCCGGAGCTTCATGCGCTGATGCCTGAGGTCGCGGGTCTGCTGGTGGTGCCCTTCGGGGGTCAGAACGACTGCCTCGCGTGGTTCAGGAAGGAGTCGATCTCCACGGTCCACTGGCTCGGCGATCAGTCGGCCGCCAACCGGAGTTCGCCGCTCGCGCCTCGCAACTCGTTCGCGAAGTGGGGCGAGAGCGTGGCGGGCCGGTCCGAGCCCTGGGATCAGATGGCGCTCATCGAGGCCTCCGAGATTCGTCACGACCTCAACGCCGCGATGCTGCGGGTCGCCGAGTCGGAGCTCGCTCGAGTGGCGCTGCACGACCCGCTGACCGGCCTGCCGAACCGGCGTCTGCTGAACGATCGCATGGGAGACGCGCTGGCCAAGCGCGAGCGCGGCACGCCCGCGGCGCTGCTGTTCGCCGACCTCGACAGCTTCAAGCACATCAACGACACCGAGGGCCATGGCACCGGCGACGCCGTGATCGTGGCGGTCGCGGAGCGCATCCGCGCCATCACCCGCACCCATGACATCCTCGCGCGGGTGGGCGGCGACGAGTTCGTGGTGCTGTGCGAGGAGGCGACGGCCGAGGACGCCGATGCCGCCGCCGCCCGCATTCTGGAAGCGTTCTCCACGCCGATCGAGGTGGGTGGGCGGAAGTACGACGTGGGCGCGTCGATAGGCGTGGCGCTGGCCGAGCCGGGGCAGTCTCCCGACGATCTGCTGCGCGCCGCCGATGCGGCGATGTACCGCGCCAAGGACGGCGGCAGGGGGCGGGCGTCCCGCTGACGTCCGCGCGCCATGGCGTGTGCGATTGGTCACCACCCGGCCTGGCGTCCGTGTGCCGGCGTTGCGGCGCGTGCGGGTGGCGCTTACAGTCAAGAAGAGTGGCCGGAGTCCCCGGTCCAGTGGTGCATGGTCGCGTGAGGGTCGCGTCCGGACATCGCGTCAGCGGAAACTGACCGCGGAGGATGGAGCAGATCAATGGTGTTGCAGCAGATCTCACGGAGATGGGCCGGGCTAGCCGCCGCGGTCTCGATAGCGGCGTTGTCGACGTTCGTGGCGGTGCCGGCGGGGGCCACTCCCGACGCCTCGCCCACGCCTGAGTCGACGATCACGACAACGTCAGAGCCCACGGCCAGCCCAGAGCCCTCGACCAGCCCGGAACCGTCGACGACGGATGCGGGAGAGCCTGCGCCCGAGGTCTCCGAGGAGCCCTCGTCCCTGCCCGCGACCTCGGAGCAGGACGACTCCGAGGCCTCAATGTCCACCCTGGCGGAGCAGAGCGAGACGGCCTCCGCCGTCACGTTCGAGGACGAGGGACTGTCCGCCGAGTTCACCGACGAGATCCGGTGGATGGGCGCCCAGGCGATCTCGACCGGCTACCCCGTCGACGGGGGCCGGGAGTACCGGCCCTTCGGTCTCGTCACGCGTGACGCGATGGCCGCGTTCCTCTACCGCTATGCGGGTGAGCCGACCTTCACGGCCCCGACCACGCCCACGTTCTCCGACGTGTCGCCCTCATCCTCCGAGTTCTACAAGGAGATCGAGTGGGCCGCGGCTGAAGGCGTGACGCGCGGGTACAGCGACGGCACGTTCAAGCCGACCCGTCCCGTGACGCGCGATGCGATGGCGAGCTTCATCTATGGACTCGAGGGCGGCAGCGCCCCCAGCGGCTCGGCCGTCTACGTCGACTCTTCGAAGTCCAGCGAGCACAAGGGCGCGATCGAGTGGCTCGCGACTCAGGGCGTGTCCCAAGGGTGGGTGACGTGGCGTGGCCGCGAGTACCGGCCCTTCGGCAACGTGACGCGCGACGCCATGGCCGCGTTCCTGTACCGGCTCGAGCACGGGGCGGAGCCCGTCAAGGCGGCCGAACCGCTGCTCGAGGCACAGAAGGACGTGTGGGTCACGGCCTCGTCGCTGAACCTGCGTTCGCAGCCCACCTGGGACTCGAGCGTCGTGGTCACGGGCGCCAAGCACACTCGGGCGCGTTACCTGGGTGCCCGCGAGGGCGGCTGGATCCAGGTCCGCATGGGCGGGATGATCGCGTGGGCGCCGACGGCGCACCTCACCACCACGGCTCCCAGCGCCGCCCCGACCAAGGTGGGTCTCGCGGACTCGCGGGTGACGTTCAGCGAGCGGCCCAACCTGAGCGCTCCGACGGTCGCGACCGTGAGCCAGGGCACCCGTGGCTACTTCACGGGCGTCTCGAAGGGCAGCTGGAAGTGGGTGTCGATCGCCGGCACTCGTGGCTGGACCCCGGCGTCCAACCTCAACACCGTGAAGCCTTACGACGCGGATCCGATCATGTCCCGCGCCTACTCGCAGGTGGGGTACCGGGGCGGCAACCGCACCAACAAGTACAGCGCCTGGTACGGCACCACCAACCCGTACTGCATGGTGTTCGTGATGTGGGTCTTCCACCACGCCGGCTATCCGAACGGCGTGCCTCACCGCGGCCTGTACTCGGACTGGGCGAACGTGCTGCAGCGCTCCGGCGTACTCGACACGAACGTCTCGCGCAGCGACCTCAAGCGCGGCCACGTGGCGCTTGTCGACTGGCCGCCGCACAACGGCCCCACCCACACCGGCATCGTCTCCCGCGTGGACGGCGACTACGTGTGGCTCGTGGAGGGCAACACCACGGACGGCACGGGTGACTCCTCGCGAGGAGTCTTCGAGCGGCGCCGTGCGATCTCGAACATCCATTCGGTCTTCGACCCGGACGACTACGCGAGGAGCATCGGGTACTAGCGGAGATCCGCGTCACTGGCGCGATCTAGAGTGACAGGCATGGACCTGTTCGAGTCGACCGAGCGCACCGGCACCGGCGTGCCCGAGCCGGGCGCCAACGCCCCGCTCGCGGTGCGCATGCGCCCGCGGGTGCTCGACGAGGTCGTGGGCCAGGCCCACCTGCTCACCGACGGCTCCCCGCTGCGGCGCCTGGTCCAGGAGGGCTCGTCGGCCACCTCGGTGATCCTGTGGGGGCCGCCGGGCACGGGCAAGACCACGCTGGCCTACCTGGTGGCGGGGGCGCGGCCGTTCGTCGAGCTCTCGGCCGTCACGGCGGGCGTCAAGGACGTGCGCGCGGTCATCGAGGCGTCGCGGCGGCGGGTCACGACCGGCGAGCGCGAGACGGTGCTGTTCATCGACGAGATCCACCGCTTCACGCGATCCCAGCAGGACGCGCTGCTGCCCGCCGTGGAGAACCGGTGGGTGACGCTGATCGGCGCCACCACCGAGAACCCGAGCTTCTCCGTCGTGGGCCCGCTGCTGTCGCGGTCCCTGCTGCTCACGCTCCAGCCGCTCACGAGCGACGACCTGGGCGCCTTGGTGGACCGCGCGGTCGAGGACGAGCGGGGCCTCGGCGGCCGCGTGGTCCTCGCTCCCGAGGCGCGCGACCACATGCTGCGCGTCGCGGGGGCCGATGCTCGCAAGGCCCTCACCCTCCTCGAGTCAGTGGCCGATGCGGCGCTGAGCAGCGGAGACGACCCGCCCACGATCACGGGGGAGCTCACCGAGCGGGCCATGGACTCGGCGCTGGTGGCGTACGACAAGTCGGGCGATCAGCACTACGACGTGATCAGCGCCTTCATCAAGTCCGTGCGCGGATCCGACGTCGATGCCTCGCTGCACTATCTGGCACGGATGATCGTGGCGGGGGAGGACCCGCGGTTCCTCGCGCGCCGGCTGGTGATCCTCGCGTCCGAGGACGTGGGCCTCGCTGACCCGCAGGCCCTGGTGATCGCGCAGGCCGCGGCGGACGCGGTGAGCTTTATCGGCATGCCCGAGGGCCGCATCCCGCTCGCCGAGGCCACCGCTTACCTGGCGACGGCGCCCAAGTCGAACCGCGCGTACTCGGCGATCAACGCCGCGATCGCCGACGTCAAGGCGGGCAAGGCCGGCGTGGTGCCCTCGCACCTGAGGGATGCCCACTACTCGGGCGCCGAGCGGCTGGGCCACGGCAAGAACTACGCCTACTCGCACGATGCTCCCGGCGGCGTCGCGGCGCAGGAGTACCTGCCGGAATCGCTGCAGGGGACGCGCTACTACCAGCCCACCGAGTTCGGCTTCGAGCGCACGCTGTCCGAGCGGCTCACGCGGATTCGCGAGAAGCTGGGTAGAGGCGTCACGGAACGCGGCGAGGCCGGATAGGCGAGGGGCGCGACCAGCCCGGCCCGCGCATCGGCCGCACTACCGCGATCCACCCCTCGCTCTGTTAGTATTGACCAGCCCTCGCGGACGGTTGGCTGCTGTCTCCGCGACCTCTCTAGAATTCAGGCGCGTGTGAACGCGCCACGAGTACGGCAAAAGGAACTATTTTGACTTCTGTTCAGCGCGCGCGCCGCCAGGTGCGCCTGTCCCGCGCCTTGGGTCTCGCACTGACCCCCAAGGCCGTCAAGCACTTCGAGAAGCGCCCCTACCCCCCGGGCGAGCACGGCCGCACCGCGCGCCGCAAGGAAAGCGACTACGCGGTCCGTCTGCGCGAGAAGCAGCGTCTTCGCGCCCAGTACGGCCTGCGCGAGAAGCAGATGACTCGCGTCTTCGAGGAGGCCCGCAAGGAGTCCGGCCTGACCGGTGAGGCGTTCGTCGAGCTGCTCGAGATGCGTCTCGACGCCCTCGTGCTGCGCTCCGGCTTCGCCCGCACCATCCTGCAGGCGCGCCAGTCGGTGCTGCACCGTCACATCATGGTCGACGGCAAGATCGTCGACCGTCCGTCGTTCCGCGTGAAGCCGGGCCAGACCATCCAGGTCAAGCCCAAGGCCGTCACGATGGAGCCCTACATGGCAGCCGCCGCCGGCGCGCACCGCGACGTGCTCCCCGAGCTGCCCGACTACCTCGACGTCAAGCTCGAGAAGCTGTCGGCCGAGCTGGTTCGTCGTCCCAAGCGCGCCGAGGTCCCCGTGACCTGCGAGGTGCAGCTGGTCGTCGAGTTCTACGCTCGCTGATTCGCACTAGGCTCATGCGAGCCGAATGACAACGGCCGTCGGCCCCTGGCACTCGCCAGGGCCCGGCGGCGTTGTCATATAGGTACCTATGAGCGGCCGATGCGCCACTCACCCGGCCTGCGCGGCAGGTTGGCAGCCCGGCAGGACATGGAGGACAGCATGCGCACCGCGGACATTCGCCAGCGCTGGATCGACTACTTCGAGGCCAATGGGCACCACATCGCGCCCAGCGCCTCGCTCGTGTCGCCCGACCCCAGCCTGCTGTTCACCGTGGCCGGCATGGTGCCGTTCATCCCGTACATCATCGGCACCGAGACGCCGTCGCATGCCCGCATCGCCTCTGTCCAGAAGTGCATCCGCACCAAGGACATCGAGGAGGTGGGACAGACCACCCGTCACGGCACGTTCTTCCAGATGCTGGGCAACTTCTCCTTCGGCGACTACTTCAAGCGCGGCGCGATCGAGCTCGCGTGGGACCTGCTGACCGGACCCGAGGATGAGGGCAAGTACGGGTTCGAGCCAGAGCGGTTCTGGGTCACCATCTGGAACGAGGACGACGAGGCCTACCAGGCGCTGGTCGACGTGGGCGTCAACCCCCAGCACATCGTCAAGCTCACGCGCGAGGAGATCTTCTGGGACACCGGCCAGCCCGGCCCCGCCGGTCCGTGCGCCGAGTGGCACTACGACCGCGGCCCCGAGTTCGGCCCCGAGGCCGTGGGCGGCACAGTCGACCCCGGCGGCGACCGCTACCTCGAGATCTGGAACCTGGTGTTCGACCAGTTCCTGCGCGGCCCCGGCTCCGGCAAGGACTACCCGCTGATCCGCGAGCTCGACCAGAAGGCCATCGACACCGGTGCCGGCCTGGAGCGCATCGCGTACCTCAAGCAGGGCGTGTCCAACATGTACGAGATCGACGAGGTCTTCCCCGTCATCGAGAAGGCCCAGGAGCTCTCGGGTCGCGCCTACAAGGCGAATGAGGAAGACGACGTCCGCATGCGCGTGATCGCGGACCACGTGCGTTCGGCCATGATGCTGATGCACGACGGCGTGGTGCCCGGCAACGAGGGCCGCGGCTACGTGCTGCGCCGCCTGCTGCGCCGCACCGTGCGCGCCATGCGCCTCCTCGGCGTCGAGGACCCGAGCTTGACCATCCTGCTGGACAGCTCGTACCGCGCCATGAGCGCCTCGTACCCCGAGCTGGTGAACACGATCACCCGCATTCAGAGCATCGCCGGGGCCGAGGAGGACGCGTTCCGCCGCACCCTGACACAGGGCACGACCATCCTGGACACGGCCGTGGCCAAGGCCAAGAGCGCGGGCACCTCCGCGCTGTCCGGCGAGGACGCGTTCCAGCTGCACGACACCTTCGGCTTCCCGATCGACCTCACCCTCGAGATGGCGGCCGAGCAGGGCGTGAGCGTCGACGAGGCGGGATTCCGTTCCCTCATGGCCGAGCAGCGCGACCGCGCGCGGGCCGACGCGAAGGCCAAGAAGGGCGGCCACGCGGACGTCAGCGTCTATCAGGCGGCTGGCGCGCAGACGCCCACCACCTTCCGCGGCTACGACGAGCTGTCGCTGGTGAGCCAGGTCTCCGCCGTCATCAAGGACGGCGTCTCCGTGCCGGTGGCGACCACGGGCGACACCGTCGAGGTGTTGCTCGCGCAGACCCCGTTCTACCCCGAATCGGGTGGCCAGGACGCGGACACGGGCGAGATCCGCGGCGCCAACGCGACCCTGACGGTGATCGACGTGCAGAAGCCCGTCGCGGACGTCATCGTCCACACGGTCACGGTCGACGAGGGCGAGATCGCCGTGGGCGACCAGGTCTCCGCCGAGGTCGACCCCGTCAACCGCAGGCTCGCGTCCAAGGCGCACTCGGCGACCCACCTGATCCACGCCGCCCTGCACGAGGTGCTGGGCGACGACGCGACGCAGGCGGGCTCGTACAACAAGCCCGGCTACATGCGCCTGGACTTCGCGTGGCGCCAGGGCATCTCTCACAGCGCCCGCGAGGAGATCGAGGGCATCGCCAACCGCGCGATCCGCGAGGAGCTGCCCGTCGGGACGCAGGTGATGGCCCTCGACGAGGCCAAGAGCCTGGGCGCGATGGCGCTGTTCGGCGAGAAGTACGGCGACCGCGTGCGCGTGGTGGAGATCGGCGGCCCGTTCTCGCGCGAGCTGTGCGCCGGCACGCACGTCGACAACTCGGGCCAGATCGGCCTGCTCAGCGTCACCTCCGAGGGTTCCGTGGGCTCCGGCGCGCGCCGGATCGAGGCGCTCGTGGGCGCCGACGCCTTCCAGAACCTGGCGGCCGAGCGCTCGATCGTGAGCGAGCTCAGCACCACGCTGAAGGCGCGTCCGGAGGAGCTCAGCGACCGCATCGGCGCCCTGCTGACGCGGCTGAGCGAGGCGGAGAAGCAGCTGACGCAGTACCGCCAGCAGGCCATGCAGCAGGTGGCCGGCCAGCTGGTCGATACCGCGACCGACGTGAACGGCATCCGCCTGGTCGCGCACGAGTCCACCACCGCGGCGGATGGCGACGACCTCCGCACGCTGGTGACGGATGTGCGCGCCCGGCTGGGCGAGTCCGAGCCCACCGTCGTGGCGGCGTCGGCGGCCATCAACGGCCGGCCCCAGATCGTCATCGGCACCAACCAAGCCGCCCGCGATGCGGGCGTCCGGGCGGGAGACCTGGTCAAGACCGCATCGGCCGTGCTGGGAGGCGGGGGCGGCGGAAAGCCGGACCTCGCCCAGGGCGGCGGCCAGGATGCGTCCAAGATCTCCGATGCGCTGGTCGCGGTGCGCGACGCCGTCGCCTCGCGCTAGGCCTCGCGTCAGATGAACGACGGGCCGGTGGGCAGGGGAGTGCGGATCGGCGTCGATGTGGGCACCGTGCGCATCGGCATCGCAGCCTCCGACCCCGACGGGATGATGGCCTTCCCCGTGACCACCGTGACCCGCGGCGACGGCGACGTCGACCAGGTCGCGGCGATCGTGAGCGAGCGCGAGGCCGCGCGCGTCTATGTGGGACTCCCACGCAAGCTCTCGGGGCAGGACGGCGCGAGCGCCGCCTTTGCCCACGATTTCGCGTCGGCCCTGGCGGAACGCTGCGCCGCAGTGGTTCGTTTGGTGGACGAGCGGTTCTCGACCGCGACCGCGCAGCACGCCATGCGTCAGGCGGGCAGGAACTCGCGTCAGCAGCGGCAGGTCATCGACCAGGCGGCGGCCGTCGTGATCCTGGAGAGCGCGTTGGATATCGAACGACAGGGCAACCTCGATAAGGTGACCTACGAGCCTACCCTCAAGGGGAATGATGACTGACCTCTTCCACCCGCAGACGGAGGCGACGACCACCACGTCGCTGGACCTGCGGCGACTGCAGCGGCAGAAGCGACGCCAGACACGCCAGAAGTGGACGCTGTTCGTGTCCGCCGTGGCGCTGGTGGTGCTCGCGATCGGCGGCTCGGTCGCATGGAACTTCCTGGGAAGCTTCGAGACCGAGAGCACCGAGATCGCCGACTACGACGGCGCCGGCCAGGGCGTGGTCGAGGTGGTGGTCGAGCAGGGCGACACCGGCGCCGACATCGCGAAGACGCTCTTCGACGCGGGCGTGGTCGCCTCCCCGGAGGCCTTCATCCGCGAGGCGAATGCCAGCCCGGAGGCGGGCAACATCACTCCCGGCTACTACTTCATGCAGCGCGAGATGAAGGCCGAGTTCGCGCTCACCGCCCTGCTGGACCCGGGCAACAAGAACGAGCTCACCATCACCATCCCCGAGGGCCGCCGGGTTGAGGCGTACTACCAGTCCATCGCCAACCTCACGGACTACTCCGAGGACGAGATCCGCGAGGTCGCCGAGGACACCGACGCGCTCGGACTGCCCGAGCAGGCGGACGGGAACCTCGAGGGATGGCTGTTCCCGGCGACGTACACGTTCACCCCGGACGTGCAGCCGGCGGACATCCTCGCGGAGATGATCGAGACCACGGTCCAGGTGCTGGACCGCAACGGCGTCGCACCCGAGGACCGTCACGAGGTGCTGACGGTGGCATCGATCATCGAGCGCGAGGCGCGCCTCGACGAGGACCGCCCCATGGTGTCCGGCGTGATCTACAACCGCCTGGACATCGACATGCGGCTCGAGATGGACTCGACGGTGAAGTACATCAGCCCGTCCGAGGGCGTGTTCACCTCCGACGAGGAGCGCGCCATCGACGACCCGTACAACACGTACATGTACACCGGCCTGCCGCCGGGGCCCATCGCCGCGCCCGGCGAGGCCGCGATCCAGGCGGCCGCGGACCCGACCCAGCACGACTACCTGTTCTTCGTGACGGTCAACACGAACACGGGTGAGACCCGGTACGCCGAGGACTTCGCGGCGCACCAGGAGAACGTGGCCGTGCTGCGTCAGTGGGCCCAGGAGCAGGCTGCCGCGTCCGAGGACGAGGACGGTGCCACGGACTAGCGACGCGGGCGGTGCCACGCGCCGCGCAGGCGTGCTCGGTCACCCGATCGAGCACTCGCTGTCGCCGGTGCTGCACCGCGCCGCGTACCGGGCGATGGGGCTCGACTGGGAGTACGACGCTCACGATGTGACCGAGGAGTCGCTGCCGGCGTTCATCGACGGGCTCTCGGGTGAGTGGGCCGGGCTGTCCCTCACCATGCCTCTCAAGGTCGCGGCGCTGCCTCTCGTGGACTTCGTGGAGCCCATGGCCAAGCTGGTGGGCGCCATCAACACGTTGCTGGTGCAGCCCGTGGCCGACGGACGCCAGCTCGTGGGCGCCAATACCGACGTGCACGGCATCGTGGCCGCCCTGCATGAGGGCGGGGTCCAGGAGGCCGATGCGGGGGTCGTCGTGGGCGGGGGAGCGACGGCGACCTCGGCGCTGGCGGCGCTCGGCCGGCTCGGCGTGACGCGGCCCATCGTGGTGGTGCGCTCTCGAGCGCGCGCCGGCGCGCTCGTGCGCGCCGCGACCAAGATGGGCGTCGAGCCGCGGTTCGTGTCGTTCGAGGATGCTCCCCACTACCTGTCACGCGCCAGCGCGGTGGTCTCCACGGTCCCGGCCGATGCGGGGGCCGGCTTGGCGCAGGCGCTGGGTGGGTCCGGGGGCACGCTGTCGGCGGACGCCGTGCTGCTGGATGCGGTCTACGCGCCGTTGGACACGCCCCTGGGAGCGGCCTGGGAGCAGGCGGGCGGAACGTTCGTGCGCGGCACCCGGATGCTGCTGCACCAGGCGGGTGAGCAGGTGCGTCTGATGACGGGGCGCGAGGCCCCGCTGGAACCGATGTCAGAGGCGTTGGACCAGGCACTCCAGTCACGGTGAACGGCCCGGAGTGACATGTGCAACACCGATGTGTCCTCATGCACCTGCCGATGTTAGTTTGCGCACAGCGCATCATTTGCTGAGGGACCTGAGGGAGTGTTGTGAAGCAGCTTGGAGCGATCCTGCTCGAAGAAGGCGTCCTGACTGAAGAGCAGTTGCTGGACGGCATCGACGAGCAGCAGGCACGCGGTCAGTCGCTGGGCCGCACCCTCGTGGAGTTGGGGATGATCTCCGAGGGTCAGTTGGTGCGCGCCCTCGCCAGCCAGGTGGGCATGGACTTCGTCGAGCTCGCCGAGGAGTCGGTGGACAGGGCGGCCGTGGCGATGGTGCCGGCCGCAGTGTGCCGCCGTCACAACGCGCTGCCGATCGGCATCAACGACGGCATCCTGCGCGTCGCGATGTCCAACCCCGGCAACGTGGTCGCGGTCGACGACTTCCGCACCATCACCGGCATGTCCGTGACCCCCGTGGTTGCGGCGCACGATGACGTGATCAGCGCGATCGACCGCTACTGCCGGTCCGACGCGGAGCTCGAGGACCTGCAGGAGGAGCTGTCCGAGGGCGAGGTCAACCTCGACGAGGAGGCCATGGGGAGCGCGTCGGAGGATGACGCCCCCATTGTGCGGTTCGTGAACCTGCTGATCAGCCAGGCCGTGCAGGACCGCGCCTCGGACATTCACATCGAGCCCACGGAGAAGGACCTGCGGGTCCGCTACCGGATCGATGGCGTGCTCCACGAGATGCAGCACGCGTCGAAGGCGATCGCCAATGGCGTGACCAGCCGCCTGAAGATCATGTCCGACATCGACATCGCCGAGCGCCGCAAGCCTCAGGACGGCCGCCTGTCCGTGAACCACCAGGGACGCAAGATCGACCTGCGCGTCGCGACCCTGCCCACGGTGTGGGGCGAGAAGGTCGTCATGCGTATCCTCGACAACTCGACGGCGACGCTCGACCTCGAGGACCTGGGGATCCGCGAGAAGAACTACGAGGCGTACTCCCGCACCTTCAGGAAGCCCTACGGCATGATCCTGGTCACCGGGCCCACCGGTTCCGGTAAGTCCACCACGCTGTACGCGACGCTCAACCAGATCACCCGGCCCGAGATCAACGTCATCACGGTCGAGGACCCGGTCGAGTACCGGATTCCTGGCATCAACCAGGTGCAGGTGAACCCCAAGGCCGGGCTGACCTTCGCATCGGCCCTGCGGTCGATCCTGCGTGCGGACCCGGACGTGGTGCTCGTCGGTGAGATCCGCGACCACGAGACGGCGCAGATCGCGGTCGAGGCGGCACTCACCGGCCACCTCGTGCTCTCGACGCTGCACACCAACGATGCGCCCTCCGCGCTGACCCGACTCATCGAGATGGGCATCGAGCCCTTCCTGGTGGGCTCCGCGATCGACTGCGTGGTCGCGCAGCGGCTTGCTCGCCGCCTGTGCCACAACTGCGCTGTCGAGTACCAGATGGACGAGGCCGAGATCCCCACCAGCGTCGAGTGGGAGCCGGGCACGCCCGCGCCGGTCGTGTACCGGCCTGAGGGCTGCCAGCGCTGCTCCAACACCGGCTACCGCGGGCGCCTGGCGCTGCACGAGGTGATGGTCGTGAACGAGGACATCGAACGCCTCGCCGTCGGGCGCGCGTCCTCTGCGGAGATCAACCGCACCGCACGTGCGAACGGCATGGAGAGCCTGCTGATGGACGGATGGGCCAAGGTGCTCGACGGCACCACGTCGGTGGAGGAGCTGCTTCGTGTTGTTAAGTAGCGCAGTGTTGTTAAGTGATCGAGGCGGACTTGAGTTCGCGTGCGTTAGCGCCGATAGGCGTGGTACGTCAGAAAGCCGGCGCCACGGCGCACGGTATGAGGGGAAGTGAAGATGACGTCGTTCATGCCTGAGGAGACGCCGCCGCAGCAGGGTCAGCAGCCGCAGCGGCCCAGCAACCCGCCAGCGAACCCGCAGCAGGGTGCGCCCGGGAGCGCTCCAGGCACGCCGTCACCCCAGGGCACGCGGCCCCCGCAGGCGCCCAGCGGTACTCAGGTACCGGGCAACTCGCAGGCGTCTGGCACGTCACAGGCACCGGGCGCTCCGCAGGCAGGAAATGCTCCGGCCCGCCCGCCGATGGTGCCGCAGAACCACTTCGAGGAGGCGCTGCCGAGTGCGCGCACCGCGCCGCCCCTCGCGCCGCCGCAGCGGCCCACGACCGGTCAGGTGCCCGTCTCGGGTGGCCCGCAGCGTCAGCCCGCGCCGCAGAGTGCTCCGGCTCCGCAGCGTCAGCCCATGAACCCGGGTCAGCAGCCCGCGCAGCGGCCCGGTGCCGCCGGGCCCGGACAGGGTGGCCCAGCAGCGCCGGGTTCGCCCCGTCAGAGCCAGCCCGCCGGATCCGGCCGCATCGGCATGAGCCAAGAGGCGCACGAGAACGACCTTGACGTTGCCGCCGCTCTTCGCGGCATGTTGAAGGTTGGCGCCTCGGACCTGCACGTGACCACCGGCGCTCCGCCGATGGTGCGCGTGGACGGCAGCCTGACCCCGCTCGAGGGCTTCCCCAAGCTGATGAAGGACGATCTGCAGCGTTCGCTGTACCAGATCCTCACTCAGGCGCAGCGCGAGAAGTTCGAGGAGGAGCTCGAGCTCGACTTCTCGTACGCGCTGGTGGGCGAGGCGCGCTTCCGCGTCAACATCTACAAGCAGCGCGAGTCCGTGGGCGCCGCCTTCCGTGTGATCCCTTACGAGATCAAGCCGCTCGAGGCACTGGGCATCCCGCAGGCCGTCTCGAACTTCGCGACCCTGTCGCGCGGACTGGTGCTGGTCACGGGACCCACGGGATCCGGCAAGTCCACCACGCTGGCCTCGCTGGTCGACCTCGCCAACCGCTCGCGCAGCGACCACATCATGACGGTCGAGGATCCCATCGAGTTCCTGCACCGCCACAAGCGCAGCCTCGTGAACCAGCGCGAGGTCGGCTCGGATACCAAGTCCTTCCAGCGCGCGCTCAAGCACGTGCTGCGTCAGGACCCGGACATCATCCTCATCGGTGAGATGCGCGACCTGGAGACCATCCAGGTGGCACTGACCGCCGCGGAGACCGGGCACCTCGTCTTCGCAACCCTTCACACGCAGGACGCGGCGCAGACCATCGACCGCGTGATCGACGTGTTCCCCTCGGAGCAGCAGGGCCAGATCCGCACCCAGCTCGCGACGGCGATCCAGGGAGTGCTGTGCCAGACGCTGCTACCGCGTTCCGGCACACCCGGCCGTGCGGTCGCGGTCGAGGTGCTGGTGGCGACGCCGGGCATCCGCAACCTCATCCGTGAGGGCAAGACGCACCAGATCCACACGGCCATGCAGGCCGGCGCTTCGCTGGGCATGCAGTCGATGGACCAGCACCTCGCCAAGCTCGTCAAGGACGGCACGGTGGAGTACGACGATGCCGTCGAGATGTGCCACTCCTTGGACGAGTTCAACCGACTCTGCGGGCGCGCCAGCGCCGAGCGACACTAGGGGAGCGCAGCGATGGCCACCGCGACCAAGCAATTCGAGTTCACCGCCCGGGACACCCAGGGCAAGGAGCACAAATCAACGATGGAGGCGCCGTCGAGCGCCGCCGTGGCGAGCCGTCTGCGGGAGAAGGGCCTCACCCCGCTCTCAGTGAACGAGGCGGGCGGCAAGGGCTTGAATGCGGAGCTCAGCATCCCTGGCCTCGGGGAGAAGATCACGCTCAAGGACATTGCGATCCTGTCGCGGCAGCTCGCCACGATGATCTCGGCCGGGCTCTCGCTCCTTCGTGCCCTATCGATCTTGGCGGAGCAGACCGAGAGCAAGCCGCTCCAGAAGGTCGTCGCAGAGGTGCGCGGCGACGTCGAGACCGGTCAGTCCTTCTCCAAAGCGCTCAGCCGCCACCCTCAGACCTTTCCCCCCATCATGATCAACATGGTGAAGGCCGGCGAGGTGGGCGGCTTCCTCGACGAGGTGCTGGTGTCTATCGCCCAGAACTTCGAGAATGAGGTCAAGCTCCGCGGCAAGATCAAGTCGGCAATGACGTATCCGGTGGTCGTGTTTTTCATCGCGATCCTCGCTACCGCCGCCATGTTGATCTTTATTGTCCCGGTGTTCGCCGCAATGTTCGACAACCTTGGCGGTGAACTACCGTTCGCCACGCAGGTGTTGGTGTACATGTCGGACATCCTCAAAGTGGGGGTCGTTCCGATTGTGATCGGTATCATCGCCTTCTCGATGTGGTGGGGCAAGAACAAGCACAAGGAACACATCCGTCGTAAGTATCAGCCCGCTTTTCTTAAGGCACCCGTTTTTGGCTCGCTGGTGCAGAAGATCGCCGTCGCGCGCTTCTCGCGCAACTTCGGGTCGATGATCCGTTCGGGCGTGCCGATCCTCCAGGCATTGGACATCGTCGGCCAGGCGTCCGGCAATATCGTGATCGAAGATGCGACACGAGCCGTGTCTCAGTCGGTGCGTAAGGGCGAGTCCTTGGCGCGCCCGCTCGCGCAGCACGCGGTCTTCCCGCCCATGGTGGTGCAGATGATCGCGGTCGGTGAAGACACGGGGGCATTGGACGAGATGTTGGACAAGATCGCAGACTTCTACGATCAGGAAGTGGAATCCACCACAGAGCAATTGACCTCACTGATCGAGCCCATCATGATCGCAGTGCTGGGGGGCATGATCGGTGCAATGGTGATTGCGCTCTATATGCCGATCTTCAAGGTCTTCGACATGATCGGATGATCTTCCTCCATGCGATAAATCCATAGACGTGGTTGCGTGCCCGGGCGATAGCCGGGCTACCGAATGGTCGGGCGTGACCGTGACCGTGAGACAACCGTCACACGGTAGAGAAAAAGAAAACAAGATCCGAAAGGCACCATCATGATTGCTCGTATTCAGAAGCGACTCGAGGAGCGCGAGAACGAGGGTGGCTTCACCCTCGTCGAGCTGCTCGTCGTCATCATCATCATCGGCATCCTCGCCGCGATCGCTATCCCGCTGTACTTGAACCAGCAGGAGAAGGCCAAGGATTCCGCGCTCCAGTCGGACCTCAAGAACGCACAGATTGCCGTTGCCACGTACATGGTGGACAACCCGACCGCCACCCAAGTAGATGTCGCGGATCTGGACTTCGCCGCATCGCCCAACACGACGATCACGACCGACCCCATTGCGATCAGCGACTCGTTCGAGATCTGCGGTACTGCGACGGGTGGCGCGTCCGAGAACGGCTACTGCATCAACAGTGACGGAACTCTGACCGAGGCCACGTCGTAGTAGAGCGCCAACGTTGGTGTGGGGCCCGGGCCGCGGCCCGGGCC
>NZ_JBMDTW010000004.1:60120-297695 GCF_048814985.1 Demequina pilifera | reverse complement strand
CCCCCCCCCCCCCCCCCCCCCCCCCCCACACCCACATCTAGGTGAGTGCCAGGCTGGCAACTAGAGTGAGACAGCGAGGGGTGGTGAGAACGATGGACGACCGGCGAAACGACGAAGGCTTTGGACTTACCGAGATTATGGTCTCGATGCTCATTCTCGCCATCTTGATGATGGCTATTCTGTCGCTTCTCATCACGGCCATCACGACTGTCGCGGAGAACTCAACTCGCGCATCGGCTTCCGAGTTCGTGACGGATCGGATCGAACGTGCGCGCAGCGCGGCAGCCACCGGTGACTGCGGTGTTGTATCGAGCGTGATTCTTCCCGCCGAGGCATTCGAGGACGGACGCGGCGTGCCGATGGAGTTGTCGGGCGAACTAACTTGCGACCAGACTGGCGATCCGCACGACGACCCAACTCTCGCGACCGTCACTGTAAGGGCAACGACCACTGATCCCAGCCTCACCAACCCCGTCGCGGAAGTCACGACGGACATATTCGTCAAGTTCGACCCGGAGGCGTGATGGTGCAAAACGCGCGCACTAGGGACGAGGGCTTTACGCTGGTCGAACTAGTCGTCTACTCAGTCCTGTTGATCCTCATGATGGGGATCGCTGCGACCTTGTTTATTCAGATGCTGACCGTGCAACGCGAGGTGGGCGCGATGGCAGACGCATCCAATTCGGCGCAGTTGACTTTCGCGGAACTCGAGCGCGACCTCCGGAACGCAGGCACGGCGACGATATCCGACACGGGAAGTCTCTTGGTCATGCGTACGCGTACTGCAAGCTCCGCTGGCGAGGGCGTGGATCAGTGCGTGGGGTACTTCATTGACGATGCTTCTGCCAGCCTTCGGCGTACGACCAACCAATCCGATACCTCGGCCGCGTTGAGTGCAGGAAACGCCGCGGCACTAGCCGCTACGACGACCTCGTGGCCGGTGGCTCGTGCAGATATGTCTGCGGTTGGAGCGTCGCGGGCTTTCGGACCAGCCGACCAGACCTACGGCAAGGGTGGCTTGATCACTATCGCCCTTGAGGCACAGACAGTGGAGGGACGAAAGCCTGTGATTCTCGATAAGGCCATCACCCTCCGCCCACAGAGTGACATCACGAATGGATGCGAATGATGCTCCTCCCAAAGTTCCTAGCGCGCAGGCGTCGTTCCCGGTTCGCAAGCGATTCGGGGGCCGCCATGGTGATGGTCATGGGAGTAATGCTGGTCGGCGCAGTCATCACCGTCACATTGGCGGTGGTGACGATGTACAACACCACTTACACGCTGGAGAGCCGCGAGCGTTTGGCCGCCCTTCAGAGCGCGGACGCTGGTATCGATCTCACTCTCGACATGCTGGAAGGCCTGCAGTTCGACGAGCTCGGCACGGTGTGTGGCAACAGTTTTACAGTGAACAATGACGACGTTCAGGTGACCACCACGTACACCGTCGACCGATCTGGCACCATCCTCGAGGTGCCTTGCCCGTCGCCGGGGGATATGACGCAGATGCTCCGCATTGAGTCGACGGCAACTACGTCAGCCTTGATCCCCGACGGCGAGCCCGTCGTGAGAACTGCAGTTGCGAACCTCATGCCGATTCCCCCGGAGCAGCTGCTCGACAAGGCAATCTTTTCTGAAGCGTCGACCACCATTACGAATAACTCGAAGCTATATGAGAGCGAAGACGGCGAGAATGACGCCCATGTGTACTCCAACGGTGGGGTCACCTGCATGACACAGGTGGATACAGGTGGTTCCATCTACGCCGCGCAGGGCGACGTCGACATTCAGAATACGTGCGAGATCGGCAACTCGGTCTGGGCCTCGGGCACCATCAAGCTGTCCTCCCAGAGCTCGATCGCGGGCAACGCCTACGCGGCATCTTCCGCGACGTGGGGCATCAGGCTGGAGAACAGCAACTCCTACATCGGCGGGTCTGCGCTCACCAACGGCGGCATCTTCAATGCGGGCCGTCTATCGCAAGGCGGCGGCATCTTGCGCAATGCGTTCGCCCGCACAGGTGCAATTACGATGGACAATCAGGGCTCTATCGGGGGCAGTGCGTACGGCCGTGGCGACCTGTACTTTCAGAATGGCTCCTCAGTTGGCCGTGATGCGGTCTCCACTCAAGGCAATATCGATGGCCAGAACAACGGCAACACGATCGGCGGCTACGCGCGAGCCGGTGGCACCATCAATACGGACCGCGTTTCGGTAGCCGGATCGGTTACTCCCAACAGTCCGAGTAGTTTCCCGGGTGTTCCCAACCCCGCCGAGGCGTTCCCGGCTTCGGTGGGTTATCCAGCCAACATCCAGGCGCCACCGAGAGAGCAACTGCCCATCATCACGATGACAGAGGCTGACATCCTCATGTGGCAGGCGGCCGGTTACACCCACGTTGAGCGATACAGCAACAAGTGCTCGGGCAACGACCCGAAGGACATTCTGACCGATGACCTTGACTCCGAAGGCGGAAGGCTCATCATCTTCGAGGACTGCACTGGGCCCGTCCACTTCAACAGCAACGACCAGCTCAACATCCATAGTGATGTCGCCATGGTGTCGAACACTGGCTTCTACACTCAGAATCTGCATAAGGTTTACAGTGATGACCTCTCGCAGCGACGGGACATTCACTGGATCGTTCCTGGAGACGCACCTGGAGTGACCTGGAGTGCCGCGGCGAGCGGTCAGACAACGCCGTCGTGTACCAGCCCCGCAGGCAACATCGATGTCGACAAGTTGAAGGTGTGGAGCATCAACCTGCTGTGGTACACGCCTTGCACCTTCAACTGGAGCAACGGCACGGACCTGGGTGGGGGGTCCGAGCCCTTCACTGGACAGATCTACGCGGGCAAGGTGAACATGCCTAACGCGACCGAGATCAAGATGAATCAGATCCCTGTGCCCTCGCTTTCGGATGCCACCGCCGACCCCACTGCTATTGCGGACATGACGCTGCTCTCACGCTTCGACCTGCACGGCTAAGCGGCAGGGTCAGGTTGCATGGACGTGTTCGTCGGATTCTTCTGCGCGCTGTTGGGGCTGATGCTCGGATCCTTTTCCAACGTAGTGATCTACCGAGTGCCTCGAGGCGAATCGGTAGTCGCTCCCCCTAGCGCATGCCCGGCCTGCGGTGCAAGGGTGCGCGCTCGGCACAACGTGCCGGTGGTTGGTTGGCTATGGCTGCGCGGCCGATGTGCAGACTGTGGCGCGCCCATCAGCGCGCGCTACCCCGTTAATGAGGCAGTCATGGCTATCGCGTTCGGAGTTGTGGGCGCGGCCGTGGGTCTGGCTTGGGTATTGCCGCTCCTGCTCGTGCTTGCGTTCTTCTCCATTGTGCTCAGTTCGATCGACTTCGAGACCCGGCGTCTGCCGGATCGGATCGTTGCGCCGTTCGCGCTCCTGGTAGTAGCGGGCATCTGCGGTTTCGCTATCAGCGAAGGCGAAGTGTGGGTGGTGTGGCGAGCGGCGATCGGTGCGGCCGCGCTAGGGCTGTTCTACTTCGTCGCGTTTCTGGCCTACCCGCGTGGCATGGGACTTGGTGACGTCAAGTTGGCACCCGTGTTAGGGGCGACCCTTGGCAGTTTGGGTTGGGCGCAACTCGCTGTTGGCGGATTTGCCGCGTTCGTCTGGGGTTCCGTCATCGGGATCGGTGTGATGATTCTGCAGCGCCGTCGACGCGGAGTGTCGATTCCATTTGGGCCGTGGATGCTCTTGGGTGCCTGGACCGGAGTGGTTATCGGTCCATTGGTCGCGAACTGGTACTTGGAAGTGGTGGGTCTCACATGAGGGTTGAGCAAAGCAGAGCACTTGCCGATAGGCGATGTGGACAAGCGAGGGAGGTAGGACCGTGGCCACAAGATCGGTAGCAATCGACATCGGTGCAGCAACCGTGCGCGTCGCCGAGGTAGAAATGCGTGGTGGCAACGATCCGCGTGACGGTGCCACGCTGACGGCATACGCCGAACGGCCCATCCCGGCGGGCGTGCTGCGTGATGGCGAGATCGAGGAGCCTGGTGTCTTCGCGGGAGTGGTCAAAGAGGCCGTGAGCGCGGCCAAGGTGAATGCCAAGAAGGCGACGATCGCTGTGGGTCACCCAAGCGTCATGGTGCGTGAGGTCGATGTGCCGTCCCAGCCAATTGACAAGGTGCGCGCCTCGCTCGCGTTCCACGTGCAGGACTCGCTGCCGATGGCCATCGACGACGCGTTACTCGACTTCTACCCGACCCAGGAGATTGAGGGACAGGGTGGAACACTGCTGCGAGGGCTTTTGGTAGCGTCGCCGCGCGACCTCGTGCGCGGAGTGATCAGGGCGATGGAAGGCGCTGGAGTCGGGTTGGCGCATGTCGACCACGCCGCATTCGCCCTGTGGCGTTCGGGATGCCGCGGAGAGCTGATGAACGCCAACGTCGCTCTCGTCGATGTCGGCGCTGTATCCACCAAGGTGATTGTTTCGCAGCAAAGCAGGCCTCGATTGGTGCGCGTGCTGCCTCAAGGAGGCTTGGACGCTACCAAGGCCGTTGCAAGCGCCTTCAAAGGGACATCCGTAGACGCCGAAGCTCTTAAGCGTCAGATTGGGATGAACGCCAATGTCGGGCCAGAGCAGCGCCCCGTCGCGGATGCCGTCGCGCACGTGATGGGTCCCCTGGTGGACTCGATTCGCAACACCCTTGTTTACTTTGCTAGCTCGAACCCCGGCGCGGGTGCCGAGCGCATCGTGCTCACTGGCGGTGGCGCCTACCTCAGTGGTTTCGGCCAAGCTCTATCTAGCGCCACACGCCTTCCCGTTATGATCGGCGATCCTTTCGCCGGTTCCGCGGTGGGCAAGAAGGTTGACGCCGCGAGCCTGGCTGGCCGTGAGGCCGAACTCGCCACAGTGGTCGGGCTCGCCATGGGAGGTGCCTCGTGAACGAATTGGCAAAGAGGGTCGGGAGTCCTGGGCTTCCTCAAGTCAACTTGCTTCCAAGGGAATTCGCAGAGAAGCGCCAGATGCGCGCCGTGCAGGTGGCCGCTCTGCTTGCGGTGCTGATCGCTATCGGAGTGATTGTTGCCGGCTACGTGCTGGCGCTGGGCGCCAAGTCCATGGCGCAGAACGATCTCGAGAGCGCCCGTGGAGATCAGCAGGTTGCCCTCGCTGAGCGGGACGGGAAGGTGGCGGTCCACACCAATACCCTTATGCGTGAGGAGCAGGAGTACACGCTCGCGCAGATTGGGTTCGGCGAGATCGACTACGGGCAATTGTCTGCTGCCGTGCTCAGCACTGCCAACACTGAAGCGAGTTTCGACTCGATACAGTTCCTGGGGCCGAGCGCTCTTGGCCTCGGGTCACCGCAAGAGGGGTTCTACGGGGGTGGCGTTGGTGCGCTGACATTCGAGGCTCGAACTACTTCCTACGCAGATGCGACCGATCTCATCGCGCGGATTGAATCCGTCCCTGGCATCGCGAAAGCCCGCGGCACGGCCGAACAGTATGCAGATGACGGCGGTGCCACCTACTGGGGAGTGAGCGGCAGTGCCCTCATCACTGAGCTGCGCCTAACCGGAAGGCTCGTGCCGGAGGAAGGGATCACCGGGCTCGACCCAACCCGCATTGCTGGCGCAGGGGGCGAGCCGGTCGAACCGACACCTACACCGGAGCCGACACCTGCCGCAACGTCTACCGAGGGAGAGGGCTGACATGCTGAACTCGAGGTATGCGCCAATAGTGGCGATCACGGTAGTGCTGATTCTGATCCTCGTTGCGCTCGGGTGGTTCCTCGCAATTAAGCCACAAGTGGATGAAGCGTCGAGGGTGTCAGGTCTCGTTGATGAAGTCGAGACGAACATTGCAGCTATCGACGCCACGTCAGCGAGGCTCGACGAGTATCAGGCAACGCTGGACGCACTTCCAGACCTTACTGAGCCAATCGCCCAGAACGCGCCGTCGGTGTGGGACATGCCCTCGTTCCGCGCTCGCCTTGACTCGGCGATCAAAGACGCGGGCCTCGAGATCGTCACCTATGAGGAGGGCGGGGAGACGGCCGTCGAGGGGTGGCCGCAAGAGCCCGCTGGGTTGATGTCGACCCAGGTGGCGACCCTGTTCCAGACGGGGCCTGTGCATTTGCCAGAGGGCGAGGAGTACACGGCTCCAGCTGCACCCGTCGGTGAGGCGGCCGCCGTCGCCGATGGGATCACCGGGATCACCCTGAGTTTCAGTCTGGCCGGAACGCCGAGTGAGATGCTCGATTTCTTTCAGCAGATTCAAGACCCCGAGGCACCACTTTTCCAGGTCTACGACGTCACCGAGACGGCTCGGCCAGAGGAATCATCGTCGCTCTCCGGCGTAAGCGATGCGAGCGATGGGGACTTGACGATCGACATCTCGGGATTCGTCTACATGCTCAATCCTGACCCGACGATCATCGACGAGGAGGTCCTAGAGGACGCTTCGTTGGGCGGTGAGTCACCCTTCACTGCGATCGAGGACGCACCGGATCAGCCGGGCGCGAACTAGCAATCACAGATACGTAGGTGAGGGGGCCGAGCATTATGCCCGGCCCCCTTCCGCGTCTCTCTAGCGGTGAGAGCGAGCCGCCCCAGCTCTGGCAGAATGAACGCCATGCTCAGATGGCTTACCGCAGGCGAATCACACGGACCGGCACTGGTCGGCACTCTCGAGGGACTGCCGGCGGGGGTGGAGTTCACCAGCGCTGATGTGCAGGACGCACTGGCACGACGTCGGCTCGGCTACGGCCGCGGGGCCCGCATGTCGTTCGAGAAGGACCAGGTGACGCTGCTGGGCGGCGTCCGCCACGGTGTGTCGCAGGGTGGGCCGGTCGCGATCCAGGTCGCCAACACGGAGTGGCCCAAGTGGGAGACCGTGATGAGCCCGGATCCCGTGGATCGGAGCGAGCTCACCGGCGCCCGTGCTGCTGCACTGACTCGTCCCCGTCCCGGCCACGCCGATCTGGTCGGCATGACCAAGTACGACTTCGACGATGCCCGCCCGGTGCTCGAGCGTGCCTCGGCCCGTGAGACCGCCGCGCGCGTCGCGCTGGGCCTGGTGGCCGAGAAGTTCCTCGAGCAGACGGCCGGCATTAAGATCGTGGCTCACACCACGCAGGTGGGCGACGTGCGTGTCCCGGAGGACGCCCCGCTGCCCCCGGCGGGTGCGACTCCGCAGCTCGACGAGGATCCGATCCGCTGCTTCCACGCCGAGACCTCGGCGCGCATGGTGGCCGAGATCGACCAGTGCCAGAGCGACGGCGACACCCTGGGCGGCGTCGTTGAAGTGGTTGCCTATGGCGTTCCCGTGGGCCTCGGCAGTCACGTCCACTGGGACCGACGGCTTGACTCGCGCCTCGCGGGCGCGCTCATGGGCATTCAGGCGATCAAGGGCGTCGAGGTCGGCGACGGGTTCCGCACCGCGGCCCGTCGAGGATCTCAGGCGCACGATGAGATCGAGTACAGCGACGGGGGAGTCACGCGTCGCACGAACCGGGCAGGTGGACTCGAGGGCGGTATGACCAACGGCGAGCCGCTGCGGGTGAGTGCCGCGATGAAGCCCATCAGCACTGTGCCGCGGGCGCTCGACACGATCGACACCGAGTCCGGCGAGGCCGCCAAGGCGATTCACCAGCGCAGCGACGTGTGCGCGGTCGCACCGGCAGCAGTGGTCGCGCAGGCGATGGTCGCTCTGACTCTGGCCGATGCGCTGCTCGAGAAGTTCGGCGGCGACTCCGTGGGAGAGGTGCGCCGCAACATCGAGAGCTACCAGGCCGCCATACCCGAGCACCTGCGGTGATGACGTCTCCGCGCATTGTGCTGATCGGCCCGCCCGGGTCGGGCAAGTCATCAGTGGGTAAGCGACTGGGGCGCAACCTGGGGATTCCCTGGCGTGACACGGATCTGGATGTCGCCGAGCAGGCAGGCAAATCCATCTCCGACATCTTCCTCGACGACGGGGAGGCCGCGTTCCGCGCCCTTGAGAAGCAGGCCGTTGCCGCCGCACTTGCAGAGCATGACGGGGTGCTGTCGCTGGGCGGCGGTGCGATTCTCGACGCCGACACCCAGGAGCTGCTTGCGCAGCACGCTGCCAATGGTGCCCAGGTGGTCTTTCTCGACGTCTCTCTCGCAAAGGCAGCCCCGCGCGTGGGCCTCAACCGTGCGCGACCGCTGCTTAACAGCAACCCGCGCCAGCAGTGGAAGGCGCTGATGGAAGCGCGCCGTCCCATCTACGAGCGCCTCGCGACCACCACGGTCGTGACTGACGACCTGAACCCCGACCACGTCGCCCGCGCGATCGCCGAACTGGAGGACCACCGTTGAGCGCAGTCATCACCGTCGCCACCTCCGCACCGTACGACGTCACCGTGGGCCGTGGATTGCTCCCGGCGGCCGTGGACGCCTTGCCGGGGATGGCCTCCCGGGTGTTGATCGTGCACTCGGCGCCGCTGCGCGACCGCGCGGACGAGCTGCGCGGACTCGTCGAAGCCAGCGGACGCACTCCGGTGCTCGCCGAGGTTCCCGACGCCGAGGAGGGCAAGACCGCCGAGGTGGCCGCCTTCTGCTGGCGGGTGCTGGGAAGCTCTGATTTCACGCGCTCCGACGTGGTGATGGGCCTGGGCGGGGGTGCGGTCACGGACCTCGCGGGCTTCGTCGCCGCAACGTGGCTGCGCGGCGTGGCCGCGGTACAGATTCCCACGACGGTGCTCGCCATGGTCGACGCCGCGGTGGGCGGCAAGACCGGGATCAACACCACTGAGGGCAAGAACCTCGTGGGTTCGTTCCACGAGCCCGCCGCCGTGTGGTGCGACACGGACTTCCTGCGGACCCTGCCGGCGAACGACCGCGTGGCCGGCCTGGCGGAGGTGGTCAAGGGTGGATTCATCCGCGACACCGAGATCCTCGACATCGTCGAGAGGGAGACCGCCGCGCTCACCGCGGAGACGCTCGACGAGCCCGCGATGACCGTGCTCGAAGAGCTGGTCGCCCGCAAGATCCAGGTCAAGGCCGACGTGGTTGCCGCAGACCTCAAGGAATCGCACCTGCGCGAGATCCTCAACTACGGCCACACTTTCGGCCATGCCATCGAGTACACGGAGCGCTACCAGTGGCGTCACGGAGCAGCCGTGTCCGTGGGCATGGTGTTCGTGGCAGAGTTGGCGAGGCTGGCGGGCAAGCTCGACGATGGGTCAGTGGACCGCCACCGCAGCATCCTCACCGGGCTGGGTCTTCCTGTGACGTACCCGGGCAACCGCTGGGATGCGTTGCTCACGGCGATGAAGCGTGACAAGAAGACTCGGGGAGACATGCTCCGGTTCGTAATTCTTCAGGGCATCGGCAATCCCGTCCGTCTCGAGGGACCAGACCCGGTGCTGCTTGCCGGCGCCTACGACGCCGTTTCTCGGTGAGGTTCGGAGTGCACCCATTCGACACGGTCGAGCAAGGTGGATTCGCACTGCTTGGCCACCACATCAGGTAGATCTCGATCACGGGTCACGATTGTGACGGGCCGCTTCGAGGCCGCAGCGATCTCGCAGATGCGCTCGGGCTCATCGTCGATTCGATTGCGAAGAGCAGACCGCATCTGAGTATTCCAAGTACTGGGCAGGTCACTGAGTTCGACGGACAGCATCCTCCGTACGGAATCGTCGAACGGCTCGTCCATGTGCCACGGCACTCGGAGTCGCGGATAGTCCGCATACTCGACGATTCGGTGGAACACCGCATCGTCGGGCCCGTAGTAGTCACCTGAGGCGACGAGCAGGGGCACCGGTCTCCACTTCTGAACCTGCTCGGGCACGTCAGCAATGATGGCTGACGCGACGACGCCGGCTGCACAGGCCACTGACACAGTTCTCAGGGCCCATGCTCCGACCGCGAGCAAGGCACACAGTGCTCCGATGGCGATGGGCGCTAACATCACCTCGGCCATGTGCACGTAGCGCGACGGGTAGTACTCAAGTGCTCCTGTGAAGCCACCGCGCGCTGCGAACAGTGGCGCGCCCCCAATCACCACACCGGCGAGGGTGGTGGCTAGCACTGTCGCCGCGAGGGCGGCGCGCTTCCATAGAAGGGCAATCGCGGCGAGGACGAGGATCGTGAAGATTGCGAACACCCACCACGACATCGGCGCAGGGAGATATGTGTCCACTGAGACGGCTGCTTGGCGCCGGCCCTGGTCGGCGCCAGCCAGACCAATCAACTGACTGCTGGAGAAGAGGACGACGTTCCACAGTGCGAATCCGCCGACAATCACCAGTCGGGGCGAGAGCAGGTGATCTCGAGTCAGAATCGACGTGCGGTACCGAATGGCGAGCGCAATGCCGATCGCCCCCGGAACCGCAGCGAAGGGCGTCCACATCAGCACGATAAGGGTCGCTCCGATGACCTGGAGTTGGAATGCGGCCCGTGGGTTGCGCGCGGCTGCCATAGCGATGGCGATACACGCGAAGAGCAGCGTCATCGTCAGGCTCCCGTTGATTTGGCCGCGGAACAGGAAGAACCCTGTCGCGGGCCCCGCAAGAATGGCCAAAGAACCAAGCGCGGCTGCGATCCATACCGCAGGAGATTCATCCCGCACCACGCCCCGAACGAGATGTGACGCAATCAGCCCCGCCAGCACAGTGCCGACAACGATCGCGATCGCCCAGTTCGATGCATGCGCGATGAGCAGATCGCTCAGCGACTCTCCGCTTCCGTCGACGATGGTCCTCGAAGGCACGAAGGCGGTCGTCAACACGTGCTCGAGTGGCCGTGGATTGTCGATGTTCAGGGTGTCGAGACCGTCGTCTCTGAGATTCCGCATCGTCGCCCATATATCGAGACTGCTGTCGTCATGGACGGCCCAGGACACGGCTGAACCCGACGGGTTCATTGCGGCGACGACAAGGCCCGCCAACCACGCGACCGCCCCGGCGAACGAGGCACCTAGCGCACGGAGCGGAACGCGAGATCGTGGGTCCTGGCGCGGCTGCGTAGGAATGCGCAGCAGCGCGAACGCTGATGCGCCGCCGACCACCGCCAAGTACGAAGGCCGGAAGGGGATCGAGAGGTACGGAGCGAGCACTGCCACCAGGAAGGTGAGAGTGGCCCAGATCAGGACGCTTGCCCCGATGCCGGCTGCCGCGCCCCACCACTGGGCGAGCGATACTGAGGAAAGGACCAGGAGAACCGCGATCGCTACCGCTGGCGTTCCCCCGAGGGCGCCGAACACACCCGCTGCGAGAACGACAGCCAGGCCCCACCACGTCCGGGCTGGAAGATGGGAGAGGGGGCTTCGCCAACGCATCGTCGCAGTATATGGGCGCGTTCAGCGGCCAAACGAGGGCGCGCCATTAGCCTGGGAACCATGACGACCGTCCTGATCGCCAACGGCCCTAACCTCTCCCGGCTCGGCACACGCGAGCCCGAGAAGTACGGCACCACCACTCACGACGAGCTGGCCGCGCTGTGCATGCAGTGGGGGAGCGACCTGGGCCTTGAGCCAGTGGTGCGCCAGAGCGACGACGAGGCCACGATGGTGGGCTGGATGCACGAGGCCGTCGATAACGGCTGGTCCGTGGTGCTCAACCCCGCTGCCTTCACTCACTACTCGTACGCACTGCGGGACGCGTGCGCGCTCGTGTCCTCGGCTGGGCTGGCGCTCGTCGAGGTGCACCTGACCAACCCGCACGCGCGCGAGGACTTCCGCCAGACCTCGGTGGTCTCTGGGGTCGCGACTGGCACCATTGCGGGATTTGGCACCGACTCGTACCGCCTGGGTCTCGAGGCCGTCGCCGCACGTGTGCACTAGAATCGACGACGGCCTCCGCGCTCGGCGCGGAAACGTACCCAGATGACGCACCGAACTTAAGGACACCCCGTGGCGACCTCGAACGACATCAAGAACGGCTCCGTGCTGAACCTCGACGGCAACCTCTGGACCATCATCGACTTCCAGCACGTCAAGCCAGGCAAGGGCGGCGCATTCGTCCGCACCAAGATGAAGAACGTGATGACCGGCAAGACCGTCGACAAGACCTTCAACGCCGGCACCAAGGTCGAGTTCGAGACCGTCGACCGCCGCGACATGCAGTACCTCTACAGCGACGGAACGGGTTACGTCTTCATGGACCCCAACACGTTCGACCAGGTCACGGTCAGCGAGGCCGTGATGGGCGACGCCACCGACTACCTGCTTGAGAGCGAGAAGGCCACCATCGGCTCGCACAACGGCAATCCGATCTTCCTCGAGCTGCCCGCCTCCGTAGTTCTCGAGGTGACCTACACCGAGCCCGGGCTGCAGGGCGACCGCTCGTCGGGCGGCACCAAGCCCGCGACGCTCGAGACCGGCAAGGAGATCCAGGTGCCGCTGTTCCTCGAGCAGGGCACCCGCGTCAAGGTCAACACCAGCTCGGGCGACTACCTCGGACGCGTGACCGACTAGTGTCAGCCCGCACCAAGGCCCGCAAGCGCGCTCTCGACGTCCTCTTCGAGGCCGAGCAGCGCGGCATGAACGTGGGCGATGCGCTCACGTCGAGGCTCATGGAGTCCGGGCGCGAGACCCCGCTGCCCGACTACTCCGTGGAGATCGTCCGCGGGGTGGTGTCGCAGTGGCGCGAGCTCGAATCGATCATCGCGGACGCGAGCCCCGACTGGCCCATGAAGCGCATGCCGTCCGTGGACCGCAACCTGCTGCGCATCGCCGCCTGGGAGATCCTGAGCAACGACGACGTCTCCGTGGCGGTGGCCATCGACGAGGCCGTCGAGCTGGCGCGCGACCTCAGCACCGACGATTCGCCGCGGTTCATCAACGGCGTGCTCGGTCGGATTGCTCGTGAGGCGCCCGCGCTCGGCACCAACAGTGCGGAGGGGATGGCGACAGAGTGACCGCCCCGCACGGCGCCGCACCAGACGAGCCCCATGACGAGCGGGCTGAGCAGAGCGAGCCCTCGGCGCACCCGGCCTTCGAGGAACCCGCCGGAGACCTGAGCATCCGCGTGGGCCGCTTGCAGATCGATGTCGAGAGCCGCTGGGAGGCGGCGTCGATTCTCAACGACATCATGACGGGGCTGTGGTTCCTCGTGGGGTCGATCATGAACGTGCTCGACACCGGTGGTGACTGGCCGCTCTATCTCTACCTGGCCGGGTCGACGCAGCTGCTGGCGCGCGCGTTCTTCCGTCTTGAGCGGCGCATCCACGCGGGTGGCGGCTACATGAAGTCACGCCCCCGCATCTACCGACCCGACATCGACAAGTAGGAGCCGCGAGGCCCCTCACGCTGAGGTAGGCTCATCACCACTGTCACCATCCTTTAATGACCGTCCAGAGAGGCGGGGAAGGAGGTCGCCAGATGACTGGGACCGTTCTAGGCGCCCCCGACATCGGCCGGGCCCTCACGCGCATCGCCCACGAGATCCTCGAACGCAACGAGGGCCACGAATCCTTGGTGCTGCTGGGCATCCCCACGCGCGGAGTGCCGCTCGCGCACCGGCTCGCCGAGCGCATCGGCCAGGTAGAGGCCGGATTCGACGCAGCCGCCCGCACGGGTGCTCTCGACATCACCATGTATCGCGACGACCTTCACCGCCAGCCCACTCGCCCCATCGGCGAGACCACGCTGCCGTCCGAGGGGATCGACGACCGCACCGTGGTGCTGGTCGACGACGTGTTCCACACCGGCCGCACCATCCGCGCTGCCCTCGACGCCGTCAAGGACCTGGGCCGCCCCCGCGCCGTCCAGCTCGCGGTGCTGGTGGACCGTGGCCACCGCGAGCTCCCCATCCGCGCCGACTTTGTGGGCAAGAACCTGCCGACGTCCAAGTCCGAGCGCGTGCACGTCCACCTGAGCGAGATCGACGACGTCGACGAGGTCCTGATCTCCGGACAGCGTCTTCAAGGACAGGGAGCGACCGCGTGAGGCATCTGCTCGGCACCGGCTCCATGTCCCGCGAGGAGGCCATCCAGATCCTCGACACCTCCGCCCAGATGGCCGCGACGCAGGAGCGCGAGATGCGCAAGCTCCCCACGCTGCGCGGCAAGACCGTGGTCAACCTGTTCTTCGAGGACTCCACGCGCACGCGCATCAGCTTCGAGGCCGCCGCCAAGCGGCTGAGCGCGGACGTCATCAACTTCTCCGCAAAGGGCTCGAGCCTGTCCAAGGGCGAGTCGCTCAAGGACACCGCGCTCACCCTCCAGGCCATGGGGGCCGATGCGGTGGTGATCCGGCATTGGGCGTCCGGCGCCGCGGAGCGGCTCGCGCACTCGGGCTGGATGCACGGCCCGGTGCTGAACGCGGGCGACGGCACCCACCAGCACCCCACCCAGGCGCTGCTCGACACCTTCACCATGCGCCGCCACCTCGTCGACGACCCGACGGGCAAGGCGCTCGACGGGCTCACGGTCGCGATCGTGGGGGACATCCTGCACTCGCGCGTGGCCGGCTCCAATATCCCGTTGCTGAAGACCCTCGGAGCGAACGTCGTGGTGGTCGCCCCGCCCACGCTGCTGCCCTACGGCATGACCGACCGGGACGACATCTCGGTGCACTACACGCTCGACGACGCGCTGGACCATCACGAGCTCGACGCGATCATGATGCTGCGCGTCCAGCGTGAGAGGATGACCGGCGGAGGATCGGGGTTCTTCCCGAGCCCCGAGGAGTACACCAGGCTCTTTGGTCTCGACGGGGACCGGCTGCGGCGCATGCCCGACCACGCGATCGTGCTGCACCCGGGGCCGATGAACCGCGGGCTGGAGATCTCCGCGGAGGCCGCGGACTCGCCTCGCTCCGTCATCGTCGAACAGGTCAGCAACGGCGTCGCCGTGCGCATGGCCGCCCTGTATCTGCTGCTTGCCGGAGAGGAGGCGCACCAGTGACATCCACGACCGCACGCGCGCACGTCATCGAGAACGTGTCGCTGTATGGGGACACCACCGCCGACCTCGTCCTGTCCGGCGGCGTCATCGCGTCATTGTCTGCGGCCGATGCACCCGCCGGGGCGGTGCGCATCGACGGTTCGGGCCTGGTCGCCCTTCCCGGCCTGGTCGACCTGCACACTCACCTGCGCGAGCCCGGCCGCGAGGACGCGGAGACCATCGCGACCGGATCGCGCTCGGCGGCGACCGGTGGCTTCACCGCGGTGCACGCCATGGCCAACACCACCCCGACGGCGGACACCGCCGGCGTGGTCGAGCAGGTGTGGAGCCGCGGCCGCGAGGTGGGACTGGTGGACGTCTATCCCGTGGGCGCCGTGACCGTGGGTTTGGGCGGCACGCAGCTGTCCGAGATGGCGGCGATGGCCGGCAGCCGCGCGAAGGTGCGCGTGTTCTCCGACGACGGCAAGTGCGTGCACGACCCGCTGCTCATGCGCCGCGCCCTGGAATACGTGAAGACCTTCGGGGGAGTGGTCGCGCAGCATGCGCAGGATCCGCGCCTGACCGAGGGCGCCCAGATGAACGAGGGCCTGGTCTCCGCGGAGCTGGGGCTCGCGGGCTGGCCGCCGGTCGCCGAGGAGTCGATCATCGCCCGCGACGTGCTGCTCGCGGGCCACGTGGGCTCGCGCGTGCACATCTGCCACCTGTCGACCGCCGGATCGGTCGAGATCGTCCGGTGGGCGAAGGCCCGGGGGATCGACGTCACTGCTGAGGTGATGCCGCACCACCTGCTGCTGACCGACGAGAACGCCCGCACCTACGACCCGCGATTCAAGGTCAACCCGCCGCTGCGCACGCAGGCGGACGTGGACGCGCTGCGCGCGGGACTCGCGGACGGCACCATTGACATCGTGGCCACGGATCACGCCCCTCACCCGGACGAGGACAAGGACTGCGAGTGGGGCGCCGCAGCGATGGGCATGATCGGACTCGAGACCGCCCTGGGAATCGTGCAGAAGACCATGGTCGACACCGGCGCGCTGTCCTGGCGCGATGTCGCCCGCGTGCTGAGCGAAAGCCCCGCGCGCATCGGCCGCGATGAGGATGCCCACGGACGCCCGCTCGCCGCAGGCGAGCCGGCCAACGTCACCCTCGTGAACCCCTCAGACGCGTGGACCGTGAACCCCACCGCGACCGCGAGCCGGTCCAACAACTCACCGTTCGGCGGGATCGAGCTTCCCGGGCGTGCCGTCGCCACGTTCTTGCGCGGCACCCCCACGCACCTCGATGCACGCCTGATCGCCACCAGTACCGAAGGAGCACCCGCGTGACCCGCATCCCTGCGATCCTCGTCCTCGAGGATGGCCGCACGTTCGAGGGCGCCGCGTATGGCGCTCTTGGCCAGACCCTGGGCGAGATCGTCTTCAACACCGGCATGACCGGCTACCAGGAGACGCTCACGGACCCGAGCTACCACCGCCAGATCGTGGTGATGACGGCCCCGCACATCGGCAACACCGGCGTCAACGACGAGGACAACGAGTCCCGTCAGATCTGGGTCGCCGGCTATGTGGTGCGCGATCCCTCCCGCATGTCCTCCAACTGGCGCGCCAAGCGCACTCTCGACGACGACCTCGAGGCCCAGGGAATCGTGGGGATCTCGGGGATCGACACCCGCCAGCTGACCAGGATTCTGCGCGAGGGCGTGATGCGCGCGGGCATCTTCTCGGGCGATGCCCTCGCGCCCGGTGGCGTACAGGTCGGCACCGAGGAGCTGGTGGCGCGCGTGCGCGCAGGTGCCGAGATGACCGGCGCTCACCTCGCGGACGAGGTCACCATCCCCGAGAGCTACGCGGTGGAGCCGCCCGAGGGTGTCGAGACCATTGCGAACGTGGTGGCCGTGGACCTCGGCATCAAGGCCATGACGCCGGAGATGATGGCGCAGCGCGGCATCCGCGTCACGGTGGTGCCGTCCACGTGGACCGCGGACCAGGTGCTCGCCACGCAGCCGGACGGCGTGTTCTTCTCCAACGGCCCCGGCGACCCGGCGGCCGCCGAGCGCGCCGTGGGCGTGCTGCGCACGGTCCTGGACGCGAAGGTGCCGTTCTTCGGCATCTGCTTCGGCAACCAGATCCTGGGCCGCGCGCTCGGGTACGGCACCTACAAGCTGCCGTTCGGCCACCGCGGGATCAACCAGCCCGTCATGGACCGCACCACCGGCCGCGTGGAGATCTCGGCCCACAACCACGGCTTCGCCGTCGACGCCCCGCTGGACGGCGAGTCAGTGTCGCCCGCGGGCTACGGCCACGTGAAGGTGTCGCACGTGTGCCTCAACGACGACGTGGTCGAGGGCCTCGAGTGCCTCGACATCCCCGCCTTCTCTGTCCAGTACCACCCGGAGGCCGCCGCGGGTCCGCACGACGCCGCGCACCTGTTCGACAGATTCATCTCCGTCATGAAGGGAGCGCGCTGAGAATGCCCAAGCGCGACGACATTAAGTCGGTGCTGGTCATCGGCTCGGGTCCGATCGTCATCGGTCAGGCCTGCGAGTTCGACTACTCCGGCACGCAGGCGTGCCGCGTCCTCAAGGCGGAGGGCGTGCGAGTGGTGCTGTTGAACTCGAACCCGGCCACCATCATGACCGACCCCGAGTTCGCGGACGCCACGTACGTGGAGCCCATCACCACCGACGTGATCGAGGCGATCATCGAGAAGGAGCGCCCGGACGCCCTGCTGCCCACCCTGGGCGGACAGACGGCGCTCAACGCGGCGATCGACGCCCACGCCGCGGGCGTGCTCGACAAGTACGGCGTCGAGCTCATCGGTGCCAACCTCGAGGCGATCAACCTGGGGGAGAACCGCGAGCTGTTCAAGGGAGTCGTGGAGCGCTGCGGCGCCGAGTCCGCGCGGTCGCGGATCTGCCACACGATGGACGAGTGCCTCGCCGCTGCCGAGGACCTGAGCTACCCCGTGGTGGTGCGCCCGTCCTTCACCATGGGCGGACTGGGCTCCGGCTTCGCGTACACCCCGGAGGACCTGCGCCGCATCGCGGGCGCCGGCCTGCACTATTCGCCCACCACCGAGGTGCTCCTCGAGGAGTCCATCCTCGGCTGGAAGGAGTTCGAGCTCGAGCTCATGCGCGACAAGCACGACAACGTCGTGGTGGTGTGCTCGATCGAGAACGTGGACCCCGTGGGCGTCCACACCGGCGACTCCGTCACGGTGGCGCCCGCGCTGACCCTCACGGACCGCGAGTATCAGCACATGCGCGACGTCGGCATCGCGATCATCCGCGAGGTGGGCGTCGACACCGGCGGCTGCAACGTGCAGTTCGCGGTCGAGCCCGAGACCGGCCGGCTGATCGTCATCGAGATGAACCCGCGCGTGTCGCGGTCCTCGGCGCTGGCGTCCAAGGCGACGGGCTTCCCGATCGCCAAGATCGCCGCGCGCCTCGCCATCGGCTACACGCTGGACGAGATTCCGAACGACATCACCGGCTCGACCCCCGCGAGCTTCGAGCCCACGCTGGACTATGTGGTCGTGAAGGTGCCGCGCTTCGCGTTCGAGAAGTTCCCGGCCGCGGACCCGGTCCTCACCACCACCATGAAGTCGGTGGGCGAGGCGATGAGCATCGGCCGCAGCTTCACGGAGGCGCTCGGCAAGGCGCTCAGGTCCATCGACAAGCAGAGCATGAACTTCCACTGGGACGGCGGCGTCCCGTCGGGGGAGGCCGTCGACGAGCTGCTCGAGGCGGTGCGCACTCCCACGGAGAAGCGGTTCATCCAGGTCCAGCAGCTGCTGCGCGCGGTGCGCGCCGGCCACTGCGACGTCGAGCAGGTCTACCAGGCCTGCCGGATCGACCGGTGGTTCCTGGACCAGATGCTGCTGATGAACGAGGTGGCCCACGACGTCGCTCACGCGCCGGAGCTCACCGCCGAGGTGCTGCGCGACGCCAAGCGTCACGGGCTCGCCGACACCCAGATTGCGGCGCTGCGCGGGCTGAGTGTCGAGGACGTGTTCTCCGCGCGCGCCGAGCTGGGCGTGCAGCCCGTGTTCAAGACCGTCGACACGTGCGCGGCCGAGTTCGAGGCCCGCACCCCTTACCACTACAGCTCGTACGACTCCGAGGACGAGGTGTCGCCGCGCGAGCGCGAGGCCGTCATCATCCTCGGCTCCGGGCCGAACCGGATCGGTCAGGGCATCGAGTTCGACTACTCGTGCGTGCACGCCGCGATGAGCCTCAAGGACGAGTACGAGACCGTGATGGTCAACTGCAACCCGGAGACGGTCTCGACCGACTACGACACCGCGAACCGGCTGTACTTCGAGCCGCTCACGTTCGAGGACGTCATGGCGGTGTACGAGGCGGAGAAGGCCGCCGGCCCCATCAAGGGCATGATCGTGCAGCTCGGCGGGCAGACCCCGCTCAGCCTGGCCCAGCGCCTGTCCGATGCGGGGGTGCCGATCCTCGGCACGTCGCCTGAGGCGATCGACAACGCGGAGGACCGCGCGGCCTTTGGCCGCGTGCTCGACGCGGCCGATCTCCCCGCGCCCGCGTACGGCACGGCCCACGGCATCGAGCAGGCCGTCGAGATCGCCGAGCGGATCGGCTACCCCGTGCTGGTGCGCCCGTCCTACGTGCTGGGCGGACGCGGCATGGAGATCGTGTTCGACCGGGCCCAGCTCGAGGACTACGGCACGCGCATGGCGGGCGTGGGCGACCACGTCACGACGGCGCCGCTGCTGATCGACAAGTTCCTGGACGATGCGATCGAGATCGACGTCGACGCGCTGTTCGACGGCGAGGAGCTGTACCTCGGCGGCGTGATGGAGCACATCGAGGAGGCCGGCATCCACTCGGGCGACTCCGCGTGCGTGCTGCCTCCCGTGACGCTGTCGCTCGACGAGCTCGAGAGGATCCGCCGCTCGACCGAGGGCCTGGCCCGAGGCATCGGCGTGCACGGACTCATGAACGTGCAGTTCGCGCTCGTCTCGGACGTGCTCTACGTGCTCGAGGCGAATCCGCGCGCAAGCCGCACCGTGCCCTTCGTGGCGAAGGCGACCGGGGTGCCCCTCGCATCGGCCGCATCGCTGATCATGACCGGTGCGACCATCGCCGAGCTGAAGGCGGACGGAGTGCTGCCCGAGCAGGACGCGGCGCACATCGACATGACGCAGCGCATCGCGGTCAAGGAGGCGGTGCTGCCGTTCAAGCGGTTCCGCACGGATCACGGTCTGGTGGTCGACTCGGTGCTGGGCCCGGAGATGCGATCGACGGGCGAGGTGATGGGCTTCGACGCCACGTTCCCGCTGGCATTCGCGAAGTCGCAGGCGGCGGCCTTCGGCGGACTGCCCACCGGCGGCAAGGCCTTCGTGTCGGTCGCCGACCGCGACAAGCGCTCGATCGTGTTCCCTGTGGCGCGGCTGCACCAGCTGGGCTTCGAGATCCTCGCGACGGCCGGCACCGCGCAGGTCCTGGGGCGCCACGGCATCCCCGCCACGGTGGTCCGCAAGTACTTCGAGGGCCGTGGTCCCAACGGCGAGCCGACCATCGTGGACCTGGTGAACGAGGGCCAGGTGCCGCTCGTGATCAACACCCCGTCGGGTCAGGGCGCGCGTGCGGACGGCTACGAGATCCGGGCCGCCGCGACGGCGGCCGATGCCGCCATCGTCACCACCACGCAGCAGCTGGCGGCGGCGGTGCTCGCGATCGAGGCGCTTCGCCTGGGGCCGTTCGACGTCCTGAGCCTGCAGGATGCCGCCGGCGACCGTGCGCGAAACGTCATCGCAGGTAGCATGGCCTAGAGGTGCAAAATCGCTCAGAGGCGCGAATCGTTCGGAAGGAGCACCACATGCGGTTCGGGTACAGGCTTGCCGATGCGATGGAGCGGCTTGGCCCGCTCTGCGTCGGCATCGACCCCCACCCCGAACTGCTCGAGGCGTGGGGCCTGGACGATACTCCCGAGGGCCTGGTGGCCTTCGGCGAGACCGTCGTGGCCGCCGCTCACGACACCGCGGCGGCCGTGAAGCCGAACATCGCGTTCTTCGAGCGCCATGGCGCGCGCGGCATTGCGGCCCTCGAGGACGTGATGAGCCGGGCGCGGGAGCAGGACCTGCTCACGATCCTGGATGCGAAGCGGGGCGACATCGGCTCGACCATGGCCGGCTATGCGGACGCGTTCCTGCGTGCCGGCGCGCCGCTCGAGTGCGACGCGCTGACGCTGTCGCCGTACCTGGGATTTGGGGCGCTCGAGCCCGCGCTGGCGCTCGCGCAGGAGCACGGCAAAGGCGTGTTCGTGCTGGCGCTCACCTCGAACCCTGAGGGTGCCTCCGTGCAGCATGCGCGATCGGCCGACGGCGAGTCCGTCGCGGGCGCCATGGTGCGCGAGGCCGCCCAGCGCAACGCGGGCGTGAAGCCCATGGGAGATGTGGGACTCGTCGTCGGGGCGACGGTGGGTTCGGCGATGTCGGAGCTCGGCATCGACCTCGACGGGCTGAACGGCCCGATCCTCGCGCCAGGAGTGGGCGCGCAGGGTGCCGAACCGACGGATGTCGCGACCACCTTCGGGAACGCGTCACCGCTGGTACTCGTCAATCAATCCAGAGGGGTCCTGTCGGCGGGGCCCTTCGCAGAGAAGCTGCGCGGCGCCATCCAGGCAGCCGCCGGAGCAGCCCATGACGCGCTCAGGGCGTGAGCCTTAAGCGCGAGGAAGGAGGGGTCGTGGCGACACCTGAACTATCAGAAGAGCAGCGTGCGGCGGCCCTCGTGAAGGCGACGGCGGTGCGCAGTGCACGACGTGTCTTCAAGGAGGAGCTGGCCCGCGGAGAGATGACGCTTCAGGAGGCGATCACCCGCGCCAAGAGTGACGAGGCCCTCGCCGGGATCAGGGTGCGGGACCTGCTCCAGTGCCTCCCCGGCATCGGGCCCAAGCGTGCGGAGACCGCGATGGAGGAGATCGGGATCTCACAGGCCCGCCGCATCCGGGGCCTCGGAACGCACCAGATCGAGTCCCTCGTCGAACGCGAGCATCGGTGACGCGACTCGTCGTGCTGGCGGGCCCCACTGCCGTCGGCAAGGGCACGCTGGTGCGGGCGTTGCGTGAGCGGAGTCCCGACATCTGGGTCTCGGTGTCCGCGACCACCCGTCCGGCGCGCCCGGGCGAGGTCGACGGCGAGCACTATCACTTCGTGTCCGAGACGGAGTTCTCGGGCATGATCGAGCGAGGCGACCTGCTGGAGTGGGCGACGGTGCACGGCAAGCATCGATACGGGACGCCGCGCGGACCCGTCGACGAGCACCTGACGGCCGGAGTGCCGTCGTTGCTGGAGATCGACCTGCAGGGTGCGCGCCAGGTGCGTGCGGCGATGCCTGAGGCGCTGTACGTGTTCATCGAGCCGCCGTCGATGGAGGAGTTGGTGCGCCGGCTCGTGGGGCGCGGCACTGAGGACGACCTGGAGCGCGAGCGGCGCCTGCTCACCGCCAAGATCGAGATGGCGGCGTCCAAGGAGTTCGACCGGATCATCGTCAACGACGATCTCGACACGGCCGTGAGCCAGCTCGAGGAGCTGGTGCTGGACGCGGCCTGAGCGGGCCCGGCCTTGTGGCGCGGGCGTGTCGAGCCGGCCCGCGCATCGGCCGTATGAGAACTACCGTGACGGGTATCCACAAGCGCGCGACATCCGAAATCCCACCCAGGGCGGGTATCGAACGGTGCAGGGGCCGGCTGCCGGGCGCGGCCTGAGCCCCGCCCTTGCGCATGCGCGGTAGACTCGTAGCCGGACTTTCCCGTTAATCAATTCTTTGGAGTGATCGTGGCCGGAACTGTGGCACAGCCCGAGGGCATCACCAACCCGCCCATCGACGAGCTGCTGGAGAAGGTGGACTCGAAGTACGCCCTCGTGATCTACAGCTCCAAGCGCGCTCGTCAGATCAACGCGTACTACGAGGCTCTGGGCGAGGGCCACTTCGAGAACGTCGGCCCGCTGGTCGAGGCCGATTCGACCGACAAGCCGCTGTCCGTCGCGCTGCGCGAGATCAACGCCGGCACGCTGCTGGACCTCGGCCGCGACTCCGAGTAGCAGCACACCCATGCGCGTCCTCCTGGGCGTGACCGGCGGGATCGCGGCCTACAAGGTCGCGCTCGTGCTGCGTCGCCTGGTCGAGGACGGCCACTCCGTGAGGGTGGCGCCCACCGCCGCGTCCCTCAACTTCGTGGGGCGCGCGACGTGGGAGGCGCTGTCCGGCCACCCAGCGCCCACCGAGACGTTCGAGGACGTTCCGTCGGTGGCGCATGTGCGCCTGGGGCAGAGCGCCGATGTGGTGCTGGTCGCACCGGCGACCGCCGACTTCCTGTCGCAGATGGCTTCTGGCGCGGCGCGCGATCTGCTGGGGAACGCTCTGCTCGCGACCGAGGCCCCTGTGGTGGTCGCGCCCGCGATGCACACCGAGATGTGGAACGACCCCGCGACGCGGGCGAATGTGGCCGCTCTGCGGGAGCGAGGCATTCACGTGATCGAGCCCGCGGTGGGGCGGCTGACCGGTCCCGATTCCGGGCCCGGGCGGCTGCCCGAGCCTGACGACCTCGTGTCGGCGCTGTATGGCGTGGCGCGCGGCGAGGGGCTGTCGCTGACGGATGCGTCCTTGCCGTGGGGAGACCTGGCCGGCCGCCGCGTGCTCGTGACCGCCGGTGGCACGCGCGAGCCCATCGACGCCGTGCGATACCTGGGCAATCACTCGACTGGCCTGCAGGGCTTCGCCATCGCCGAGGCCGCGCGCGAGCGGGGCGCCGAGGTGACTGTGGTGGCCGCAAACGTGACGCTCCCGCTCGGCGAGGGGATCTCGCGCGTCGACGTGTCCTCGGCTGAGGAGTTGGAGCGGGCGGTGGGCGAGCTCGCTCCTGCGGCCGATGCGGTGGTCATGGCGGCCGCGGTCGCGGACTTCCGCCCGGCGTCGGCTTCTGCGAGCAAGCTCAAGAAGGACGGCTCCGCTGGGATGACCCTCGAGCTGGTGCAGACGCCCGATGTGCTGGCCGGCCTGGTGGCGTCGCGGGCGCCTGGGCAGGTCGTGGTGGGCTTCGCGGCCGAGACCGGCGACGATGCCGGCTCGGTGCTCGAGCACGGCGCGGCCAAGGCCCGGCGCAAGGGCGCGGACCTGCTGGTGGTGAACCAAGTGGGGGACGGCCTGGGCTTCGGTGCCTCCGACAACTCGGTGACGATGCTCGACGCTGCTGGTGCGCCCGTGGCCGAGGCGGGCGGGTCCAAGCTCGCCGTCGCCGGAGCGGTGCTGGACGCGATCGTAAAGCGCCTTCCTGCCCCGTAGCGCTGTCATATCCTGCCTGGTAAATGGGCGCTGGCGGCGATGTCAGACCCTGATGTTTGACTGTTCCTATGGCTGATGAGGCGGCCGTCGTGGAGGCGGCGCAGGTGGAGCGGGTGAGTGCCCTGGTGGGTGAGCTCGCGTCTCGCGATGTCTCGGGTCTGTCCAAGGATGAGCTGCTGGGGCTGAACGGTGCGATCGCGACGTTGGAGCGTCTGGTGCAGGCGCTCAGTTCCCGATGCGCGGGTGAGATCGCGCGGCGGTCGTCCCCGGATCTGCCTGGCGGGGGTCTGGCCAGGCGTGAGGGTCATGGGAACGCGAAGACGTTGTTGTCGAAGGTCCGTGGGGGCACGCAGGCCGGTGCGCAGAAGTCGATGGAGGCGGGGGAGGCCTTCGTTCCAGTGACGCCGCCGACCGATGGGCCGGTGGGCTTGCTTGATGAGCCAGCGCCGGCGCCGGCTCCGCGACCCAAGTATCCGGCGGTGGCGGCGGCGTCGGTGGCGGGGGAGTTGTCGGTGGACGCTGCCAGCCTGATTGTCGGTGGGTTGAAGAAGTTGGCGGGACGGCTTGACGACGCAGCGTTGGCTCAGTTGGAGGAGCGTTTGGTGTCGCGCGCGGTGTCGATGTCCGCTCACGATGTGCGGAAGATGGTGGTCCGCGCGGTCGCGAACGCGGACCAGGAGGGCTTGAAGGCGCGTGAGCGGCAGCACCATGAGGATCGGTATCTGTGGTGGAAGGAGGACCACGAGGGCAAGGTCGTGATCCATGGAGAGATGGACGCGGTCACGGCGGCGCCGATCATCAATGTGTTGGCGCAGATGACCACCAGGGATGTGCGCCGCAAGGGTCGCAAGAAGAGCTCTGATACCCGAACTGTGGGCCAGATGCGGGCTGATGCGTTGTTCGAGCTCGCCCGGCATTGTTTGGGTTGCACGAAGACGGAGAAGTCCGGGGTGCGGACGAGTCTCGTCGTGCGGATGAGCCAGTCGGGTCTGATGAGTGGCCAGGGGGTGGGCAGTATCGATGGGATCGATCAGCCCGTGTCTGTCGGTGAGCTCAGGCGTTTGTCGGGGGATGCGGGGATCATTCCGCAGGTACTCGGTAGCGATAGCGAGGTGTTGGATCAGGGGGTTGAGGAGCGGCTGTTCACCGACGAGCAACGGATCGCGTTGCTTCATCGGGATGGGGGGTGTGCGAAGTGTCATGCACCACCGCAGCACTGCGAAGCTCATCACATTCAGTGGTGGATGCACGGTGGCGTGACGGATCTGGATAACGGGGTGATGTTGTGCACGAGGTGTCATCACGATATTCACAACCAAGGCTGGGAGATCGTGGCGACCAGGTCGTCGGTGTCGTTCATCCCACCGCCGAGCATTGATCCGGGGAGAACTCCGTGCCCAGGCGGATCGGCGGCGCTGGACGTTCAGGTCCCGCCACCACCCGAACTCGACTGGCCACCCATCACCGCCCAGGACGAAGCCATGGTCCGACGGTGGGAACACGAACATCGGGAGTGGCTCGAGAGAGAGGGAAGCTCGGCCGATGACACGTTCCGCGCGCCGTTAGGCTTGCTCGCGTGAAGAATCTGCGACTGTTCACCTCCGAATCCGTGACCGAGGGCCACCCCGACAAGATCTGCGATCAGGTCTCCGACGCGATCCTCGACGAGATGCTCCGCCAGGACCCGCTCTCGCGCGTCGCGGTCGAGACCATGGTCACCACGGGTCTCGTGCACGTGGCCGGCGAGGTCACCACGGAGGCATACGTGGACATCCCCGGCACGATCCGCGAGGTCGTGACCGGGATCGGCTACACATCGTCGTCCTCGGGCTTCGATGGCGACTCGTGCGGCGTCTCGGTGTCGATCGGCGAGCAGAGTCCCGACATCTGGCAGGGCGTCGGCCGCGCCACGGACTCGGCGGACGCTGAGCTGGGCGCGGGCGACCAGGGCCTCATGTTCGGCTACGCATGCCGCGACACCCCCGAGCTCATGCCGCTGCCCATCGCGATCGCCCATCGGCTCACGCAGCGGCTCGCCCAGGTGCGCCGCGAGAACATCGTCGAGGGCTTGCGCCCGGACGGCAAGGCCCAGGTGACCATCGGCTACGACGGGGACATCGCACGCACGGTGGACACCGTGGTGGTGTCGACCCAGCACGCCGAGGGCATGGACATGACCGACCTCCGCGCGGCCGTCGAGGCCGAGGTGATCGCCCCGGTGCTGTCCGGCTTCGAACTCGACGCCACCGGACACCGCTCGCTCATCAACCCGACCGGCAAGTTCGAGATCGGTGGGCCCAAGGGAGACGCCGGTCTGACGGGCCGCAAGGTGATCGTCGACACGTACGGCGGCATGGCCCGCCACGGCGGCGGAGCCTTCTCCGGCAAGGACCCCTCGAAGGTGGACCGGTCCGCGACCTACGCGATGCGATGGGTGGCCAAGAACGTGGTCGCCGCCGGTCTCGCCGACCGCTGCGAGGTGCAGGTGGCCTACGCGATCGGCACGGCGAGCCCCGTGGGCCTCTACGTCGAGACGTTCGGCACCGAGACGGTCGCGCCCGACCGGATCGTCCAGGCGATCCGCGAGGTCTTCGACCTCCGTCCCACGGCCATCATCGACGCTCTCGACCTGCGCCGCCCCATCTATCGCCAGACCGCCGCCTACGGCCACTTCGGGCGCGAGCTCGCGGACTTCACGTGGGAGCGCACGGACAGGGCCCAGGCTCTCGCCGACGCGTGTGCGTGACCGTGTGCGCGTGAAGAACCCCGCGGTCGCATCGGTGCGGCTGGACAGCCCGCTCCCGCACCTGGACCGCCCGTTCGACTACTCCGTACCCGAGTCGCTCGCTGATGTGATCGCGGTCGGCTCGCGCGTCCGGGTGCCCTTCGCGGGCCGGCTCGTGAGCGCGGTCGTGACCCGTCTCGCGCGCACCTCGTCCTTCGAAGGCGACCTGAGCGCGATCCGCAGCTCCAGCGCGATCGCCAGCTTCACGCCGGCCGCACTCGGCCTGGCCGAACGGATCGCGCGCCGCTACGGAGGGTCCCTATGGGACGTCCTGCGGCTCATGGCGCCCCCGCGCGCGGCGTCCGTCGAGAAGCGCGAATGGTCGGATCCGCCCGAGTCGCTCACCTACGCCTACCAGGCCGCCGCCAAGCGCACCACGGCCGAGCCGCTCGCCGCGCCAGGGGAGCGCGTGGTGTGGGAGGCGCTTCCCGACGATGAGCCACGCACCACGGTCGCCTCGGCCCGCCTGATCGCCACGGCCGTGGCCACCGCCGCCACGGGAGCCTCCAGCATCGTCGTGGCGCCCGACGCGCGCGCCGTCGGCGCCCTGCTCGCGGAATGCGAGCGACTGGGTCTCACCCGCTGGACCGCGCGGTCCGGCGGCACTGTCGCGGTCCTCGACCACGACGATGGTCCAGCCGTGAGGTTCGGCAGCTACATCGCCGCCATGCGGGGCCACGCCCGCATCGTCATCGGCACCCGGCCCGCCGCCATGCAGCCGGTGCCGAAACTCGGCGTGATCGCCGTCTGGGACGAGGCGAACGGCGGCCTTGAGGACCTGCACGCCCCGTACCCGCACGCCCGCACGATCGCCGCGATGCGTGCCGAGGACGGCGCCGGAATGGTGCTCGGCGGATACGCCCTGAGCGCGGATGCCGTCGCACTCGTGGAGCACGGCTGGGCCCGGCTCGAGGCGCCGTCGCGCGACGAGGTTCGCGCCCGCGTGCCCGCCGTCGACGTGCTGACGGCCGAGCGCAGAGACGCCGAGGGCGGCGCCGGCTGGCACTGGATGCCCGGCAGCGTGTGGCGGGCCGTGCGGAAGGCCGTGGCGGAGGGCCCAGTCGCGATCGTGGTGCCCCGCGCCGGCTACGTCCGCGCCGCAGCCTGCGCCCGGTGCGAGCAGTGGGCCGAGTGCCGCGAGTGCGGATCGCTCCTCGGCCTGCCGAGCCACGACGCCGCACCCGTGTGCCTCGATCACGGACACGCGCAGACCGACTGGCACTGTCCCGAATGCCAGGGCTCTCACCTCAAGCACGTGCGCCAGGGCGCCGACCGCATCGCCGAGCAGCTCGCGCGCATGCTCGGCGACGTGCCGCTCACCGTCTCGACCGCATCGGCCGGAGTGGTGGAGGACCACACGGTGACGGAGGGCGTGGTGCTCGCGACCCCCGGCGCGATTCCCGCCGTCGCGGGCGGGTACCGGCACCTCGTCGTCACCGATGCCGGCGTGCCCGCGGGTTCCGGGCTCGGCGGCGAGCTCAAGGCCATCCGCTGGTGGTTGGGCGCCGCCGCGCTGGTGCGGGGCCGGCACGAGGGGGGCGCCGTCACCATCGTCGGCGAGGTCCCACCCGCGGTGCGCCGGGCGCTGTCGACCTGGTCTCCCGCCGAAGCGGCCCTGGACGAGTACCGCGAACGCAGCGCCCTCGGGCTGCCGCCCCACCGGCGATACGTGATCCTGCAGGGCGAGCGCGACCTCGTGGACGAGGCGCTGCTGCGCGCCGGCGCCGTGGACGACTTCTCGGGAGCGACCACCGTCATCGACATGCCGGATGGAGCGGGAGTGCTCGTGCCCCGCTCGCGCGCCCAGGACGTGGTCGACGCCGTCCGCGAGGTGCAGCGGGAGGCCTCGAAGGCCAAGCGCGAGCTCCGCGTGCGCGTCGACGGTCCGCTCGAGCTGCCGCGCTGAGTCACTCCACTGGCTCGCACCGCTGATCCACACCGCTGATCCACACCACTGAGTCACGCCATGGGGCGGCCATTGGCGGCGCCTGACTCCCGATCTCGCCGCCCTACGATGGATGCCATGCGTCTGATCTTCGCCGGGACCCCCGACATCGCCGTGCCCAGCCTCCGGGCCCTTGCCGAGCGCCACGAGATCGTCGCGGTCGTCACCCAGCCCGACGCGCGCGGCAAGCGCGGCCGCGATCTGCACCCGTCCCCGGTCAAGGCATACGCCGAGGAACACGGCTGGCCGGTGCTGACTCCCGCGCGGGCCTCCGACCCCGACTTCGTGGCACAGATTGCCGAACTCGATGCGGACGCCGCCGCCGTCGTCGCCTACGGCCAGATCCTGCGACGGGACCTGCTCGACGCGACTCGACTCGGCTGGGTCAACCTGCATTTCTCGCTGCTGCCCGCCTGGCGCGGAGCGGCGCCGGTCCAGCGCGCCATCATGGCCGGCGACGAGATCACCGGGGCCAGCGCCTTCCTGCTCGACGAGGGCATGGACACCGGCCCCGTCATCGGCACCATGTCCGAGAGGATCCGGTTCAACGACACCACCGGCACGCTGCTCGAACGCCTCGCAGACGCGGGCGCCCCGTTGCTGGTCCAGGCGATCGAGGCGCTCGGCGCCGGCGACGCGGCCCCCATCCCGCAGGTCGAGGACGGCGTGAGTCACGCCGCGAAGCTGTCGAGAGAGGACGCGTATGTGCGCTGGGACCGGCCCGCCCACGTCGTCGACCGCCAGATCCGCGGCTGCACTCCTGCGCCCGGCGCATGGACCACGCTGCCCGACGGCTCCGCCATGAAGCTCGGGCCCGTGCGGGAGCGTGCGAACCTGCCGACCACCGTCCCCGGCCAGGTCGCGCTCCACGACGGGGTCGTGACGGTCGGCACCGGGGGCAACCCGGTGGCCCTCGGCTGGGTGCAGCCCGCGGGCAAGGGCCAGGTCGACGCCGCCGCATGGTGGCGCGGCGCCCGGCTGGGCGAGACCGCCGTGCTGGGTGACGCATGAGCGCCGCGCGCGACGTCGCCTACCGCTGCGTAATGGCGGTGACCGATGACGACGCCTACGCGAACCTGGTGATGCCCGGGCTCATCGACCAGGCGCGGCTGGACGGCCGCGACGCCGCCTTCGCGACCGAGCTCGCCTATGGCGCGCTGCGCATGCGGGGGCTGTACGACGCGATCATCGGCAAGGCCTCCAAGCGCGACCCCGAGTCGCTCGACCCCGAGGTTCGTGCCGCGCTGTGGATCGGCGCGCATCAGGTGCTGGCGATGCGCGTCCCCCCGCACGCCGCGGTGTCCGAGACCGTCGACACTGTGCGCCGCGAGCGCGGCCAGGGCGCAGCGAAGTTCGCCAATGCCATCATGCGTCGCGTCACCGAGAAGACGGCCGATGCGTGGCTCGCCGTCGTCGCCCCCGGCACCTCGCGGGCGTCCGCGGCGATCCGGTTCTCTCACCCCGAGTGGGTCGTCGCCGAGCTCGAGAAGTCACTCGCCGCGGACGGGCGCGCGGGCGAGATCGGTGCGCTGCTCGAGGCCGACAACACCGCCGCGCGCGTCACCCTCGCCGCACGGCCCGGCCTCGCCGACCGCGATGAACTGGCCCGCGAAACCGGGGGCGAGCCCGGGCGCTGGTCGCCGTGGGCCGTCGGCTTGGCCTCGGGCCGGCCCGGCGACCTCGCGTCCGTGGCCGAGGGCCGTGCCGCAGTCCAGGACGAGGGCAGCCAGGTCGCCGCCGGCGCCCTCGCGACGGCACGGGACGTCGTCGCGGGCGAGCGCTGGCTGGACATGTGCGCGGGCCCAGGCGGCAAGGCCGCGCTGCTCGGCGCCATCGCCGCCCAGAGCGGTACCCACCTCGACGCGCTCGAACTGCACCCGCATCGGGCGGGTCTGGTCAAGAACTCGGTGCGCGCCGTCCCCGAGGGCGCAGTCAGCGTCCACGTGGGCGACGCCCGCGGGTGGGGACAGGACGGCGCATACCAGCGCATCGTGCTGGATGCGCCGTGCTCAGGGATCGGCGCCCTGCGCCGTCGCCCCGAGTCGCGCTGGCGGCGCGGGCCCGAGGACCTCACCGAGCTGGTGACGCTGCAGCGCGAGCTGCTCGCGAGCGCCGAGCGCCTGCTCGCCCCGGGCGGCCTCCTCGCCTACATCACGTGCTCGCCCGTGGTCGCGGAGACCCGCGACGTCGTCGCCGGCTCCACGCTGCGCCAGATCGACGCCCGCGCAGCCGTCGCGACGCTCACCGGCACCGAACCCTCGGACTGGGGCACGGGCCCCCACGTTCAGATGTGGCCGCACGCCCACGGCACCGACGCGATGTTCGTCGCGCTGCTCGAGCGTCCCTCCTGAGCACACAGTCCGCTTCGGCCGCCGGATCAGACGGCCTGGACCGCGCTCATCACCGGCGAGCCTCGGGAGTCCCGCCACGGCGCTAGGCTCGACGCATGGGCATTCAGATCTCTCCGTCCATCCTGGCCGCCGACTTCGCGAACCTGGAGCGTGACATCGCCTCAGTCGCGAACGCCGACTGGCTGCACGTGGACGTCATGGACGCACACTTCGTCCCCAACCTGACACTCGGCCTGCCGGTGCTCGAGCGCATCGCGCAGGTGTCGCCCATGCCCGTCGACGCTCACCTGATGATCGAGGACCCCGATCACTGGGCGCCCAAGTACGCGGAGGCCGGCGCCACCTCGGTGACGTTCCACTACGAGGCCGCGAAGGACCCCGTGGCGATCGCGAAGGACCTGCGGGCACTGGGCGCGCGCGCATCGGTCGCGCTCAAGCCGGGCACCGACGTGGATGTGGTCTTGGATCACTTGCGCGAGTTCGACATGGTGCTGGTCATGACGGTCGAGCCCGGCTTCGGCGGGCAGTCCTTCATGCCCGAGATGTTGCCCAAGTTCACGGCGCTGCGCGCGGCCGCCGAGGCCGCCGGCCATGACCTGTGGTTGCAGTCGGACGGCGGCGTGTCCCGCGACACGATCGAGGACATCGCCGCGGCGGGCTGCGACGTGTTCGTGGCCGGCTCCGCGGTCTTCGGCGCGGACGACAGAGAAGCGGAGATCTCCGCGCTGCGCGATCTCGCCGCCCGCGCGCGGCCCGCATGAGCGACGCCGACGCTGCACTCACCATCGCGCAGGCGATGGACCGCGCTGTCGACCTTGCGGCGCTGGGACCCGCGCACGGACCCAACCCGCGCGTCGGCTGCGTGATCCTCAATGCCGACGGAGCCGTGCTTGGCGAGGGCTGGCACCGCGGTGCCGGCACCGCCCACGCGGAGGTCGCGGCCATCGCCGATGCTCGGGCCCGCGGGACGGACATCACCGGTGGCACGGCGGTGGTCACCTTGGAGCCCTGCTCGCACACCGGTCGCACCGGACCATGCGTGGATGCGCTCACCGAGGCGGGCGTGGCGGCCGTGACCTATGCGGTCGCCGACCCCGGCCAGGCATCCAGCGGGGGAGCGGACGTGCTCACGTCGCGCGGCATCCCGGCGATCCACGCTCCGCACGAGGGTGCCACGGCGCTCACTCATCGGTGGCTGACGGCGATGCGGGCCGGCCGGCCCTACGTCATCGCCAAGTGGGCCGCGACCCTCGACGGCCGAATGGCGGCCGCCGACGGCACCTCGTTCTGGATCACTGGGCCGCAGGCGCGCGAGCACGCTCACGCAGTGCGCGCCCAGGTGGACGCGATCGCTGTCGGCACCGGCACGGTGCTCGCCGACGACCCGCAGCTGTCTGCGCGGCCCGGCGGCGAGGAATCGGAACACCAGCCGCTGCGCGTGGTGATCGGCCGCACGGACACCGCCGGCAGGCGAGTGTGGCGCGATCTCCACGCCCTCGCGGTGGCGTCTCACGACCCGCGCGACACGCTCGCCGCGCTGTGGGAGCGCGAGGTGCGGACGGTGGTGGTCGAGGGCGGTCCCACCGTGCTGTCCGCGTTCCTGCGCGAAGGCCTCGTGGACGAGGTCAACGCGTACATCGCCCCGGCGCTGCTGGGCGCGGGACCGAGCGTGGTCGAGGGCCTGGGAATCGAGACGATGGCGGACGCGTTGAGGGGGCAGGACGTGAACTTTCAACTATTGGGTGCGGATATCCTTGTCACCGCCCATCTCTCGAGAGGATTCTGATGTTCACCGGAATTGTGGAGGCGGTCGGAACCGTGGTGGACGTCGTCGACGAAGGCACGCGCTCGCGCCTGACGATCGAGTCCGCCGGATTCGGCTCCGACCTTCAGCATGGCGAGTCCATCGCGGTCGACGGCGTGTGCCTGACCGTGGCGGAGCACGGCGACGGCACCGGTCGGACCGGCGCGTGGCTCGCGGACGTCATGCGCGTCACGCGCGACACGACCACCCTGGGAGACGTCGCCGCCGGGCGCCGCGTCAACCTCGAGCGCGCACTGCGCGCCGACGGCCGCCTGGGCGGGCACATCATGCAGGGCCACGTCGACGGCGCCGCCGAACTGGTCGCCCGCGATTCGCAGTCCGAATGGGACGACTTCACCTTCGCACTCCCCGCGGACCTGGTGCGCTACGTGGTTCCCAAGGGCTCGATCGCCCTCAACGGGGTGTCGCTGACCGTCGCGGCGCTCGACGGCGACCGCGCCACCGTGTCGCTCATCCCGACCACCCTTGCGGACACCACCCTTGGCGATCTGAGCGTCGGCGACAGCGTGAACGTCGAGGTCGACGTGATGGGCAAATACGTGGAGTCGATGCTGGCGGCCCGCTCATGAGCGAGGACGTCGTCGCGCTGGTGGACCGTGCCCTCGCGGACCTGCGGGCGGGTAAGCCGGTGCTGGTCGCGGATTCGCGCCACCGCGAGAATGAGGCCGACTTCATCATGTCCGCGCAGACCACCACGGTCGAGTGGGTCGCGTGGGGCATCCGCCACTCCAGCGGCTACCTGTGCGCGCCCATGCCAGGGCCGCGCGCCGACGCCCTGAATCTGCCGCTCATGGTCCCCAACAGCCAGGACCCGCGGCGCACGGCGTACACCGTGTCCGTGGACGCGGCGGTGGGGGTCACCACGGGAATCTCCGCCGCGGACCGGCACCGCACCCTGCAGGTGCTCGCGAATCCCGAGGCCTGCACCGACGACGTGATCCGCCCCGGCCACGTGCTGCCGCTGCGCGCGGTCGCCGGGGGAGTGCTGCACCGTCCCGGTCACACCGAGGCGGCCGTCGACCTGTGCCGCCTGGCGGGCCTCGAGCCGGTGGGCGTGATCGCGGAGCTGGTGAACGACGACGGCACCATGATGCGCACCGGGGACGCGACCGAGGTCGCCGAGCGCGAGGACCTCGTGTTCATGACCATCGCGGACCTGATCGAGTACCGGCGTCGCAAGGACGACCAGCCGCCGCCGATCGAGCCCGCACCCCACCGCGTCACGGCATCGGGCGATGCCCGGCTGCCCACCCGCCATGGCGTGGTCACGGTCAAGGCGTACCGCGATGCCCGCACCGGCGACGAGCACGTGGCGCTCACCGCGCCCGTGCCTCCCGGCACGCTGCCCTTCGTGCGTGTGCACTCCGAGTGCCTGACGGGGGACGCCTTCGGGTCCCAGCGCTGCGACTGCGGTCCTCAGCTCGACGCTGCGATCGAGCGCGTGGCGAACGAGGGCGGCGCGGTCGTCTACCTGCGCGGTCACGAGGGGCGCGGCATCGGCATCCTCGGCAAGATCCAGGCCTACGCGCTGCAGGATCAGGGCCGCGACACGGTCGATGCCAACACGGACCTCGGGTTCCCGGTGGACCGGCGCGAGTACGGCGCCGCCGCGGCGATCCTGCAGGATCTCGGGCTCGACGAGGTGCGGCTCATGACGAACAACCCGGCGAAGGTCGAGGCCATGCGCGCCTCCGGCATCAACGTCGCGGAGCGGATCCCGCACCACTTCGGCGAGCACCCCGAGAACGCGGAGTATCTGCGCACCAAGATCGAACGCATGGGCCACCTGTTGGGAGACAACTCATGAGCGGCGACGGCGCACCGAAGATCGACATCGACGGCACGGGTCTGACGGTCGAGATCGTCGCGAGCCAGTGGCACACGGACGTGATGGACGGACTCGTCGCGGGTGCCGTGCGCGCGGCGGAGAAGAGCGGCGCCTCGTATCGCGTCACCCGCGTGGCGGGAGCCTTCGAGCTCACCGTCGTGGCGGAGCATCTCGCACGCCAGGGGGCCGACGCGGTCGTGGCGCTCGGCGTCGTCGTGAAGGGCGAGACGCCGCACTTCGAGTACGTGTGCGAGTCCGTGACCATGGGGCTCACCGAGGTGGCGCGCGCTCATGCCGTGCCGATCGGCTTTGGGGTCCTGACGGTCGATGAGGTGCAGCACGCATTGGATCGCGCCGGCCTCGAGGGCTCGAAGGAGGACAAGGGGGCCGAGTCCGTCGAGGCTGCCCTGTCGACCGCACTGATCCTTCGCGACCTCGCCTGAGGCGAGCCCCCGCATCGGCCGGGGGCCGTGAGGCCGCCCGTCTGCCCTAGGCTGGTCACGTGAAGACGTTCGACGAACTCTATGAGGAACTGTCCGCGCGCGCCGAGGAGCGCCCCGAGGGCTCCGGCACCGTCGCTCTGCTCGACAAGGGCGTCCATGCGATCGGCAAGAAGCTCGTCGAGGAGGCCGCGGAGTCCTGGATGGCCGCGGAGTTCCAGTCCGACGAGGAGACCGCCGAGGAGATCTCTCAGCTGCTCTATCACGCGCAGGTGATGATGATCGCGAAGGGGCTCACCCCCGCCGACGTCTACCGCTACCTGTAACGACCACCACCACCCGAGGAGAGTCGTGCTCCGCATCGCCGTCCCCAACAAGGGATCCCTGTCCGAACCCGCCGCGCAGCTGCTGCGCGAGGCGGGCTACAAGCAGCGTCGCGACCCCCGCGAGCTCGTGCTCGTGGACGCGCGCAACGAGGTCGAGTTCTTCTTCCTGCGCCCGCGGGACGTCGCGGTGTACGTGGGTTCCGGCACCGTGCACGCGGGCATCACGGGCCGCGACCTGCTGCTCGACTCGGGCGCTCCCGCGACCGAGCACCTCGAGCTCGGCTTCGGCGGCTCGACCTTCCGCTACGCGGCTCCGGCCGATGCGGTCGCGAGCATCGAGGGCATCGCCGGCAAGCGCGTGGCGACCAGCTACCCGCGCCTCGTCAAGCACCACCTCAAGTCCTTCGGCGTCGAGGCGAACGTGGTCCGCCTGGACGGCGCCGTGGAGTCCTCGGTGCGCCTCGGCGTCGCCGACGTCGTGGCGGACGTGGTCTCCACGGGCACGACCTTGAAGGCCGCGGGGCTCGAGATCTTCGGCGAGCCGATCCTCAAGTCCGAGGCCATCCTCATCAAGGGACCCGACGTCTCCGACGACGAGCTCGCGGTGCTGACCGGCCGCCTGCGCGGCGTGCTGATGGCGCGCCAGTTCGTGCTGGTGGACTACGACGTGCCGAACGACCGCCTGGACGAGGCCGTCGACGTCACCCCGGGCTTCGAGGCCCCCACGGTGACGCCGCTGCACGGCAAGGACTGGCACGCGGTGCGGGTGATGGTGCCCCGCTCCGAGATGAACCAGATCATGGACCGGCTGTACGCCGCGGGCGCGCGGGCCATCCTGACCACCGAGCTGCTGGCGGTGCGGGTGTAGATGTCCGAGATCTCCGCCGAGCAGCGCCGGCTCAACCTCATGCTCGCCCTGAGCGCGACGCGCCGGCGGCTCACGCGCGAGGAGATCCGGGCCCGCGTGGACGGGTACGAGCCCGTCCCCAAGGGCGTGTCCGCAGAGGAGCGCGAGCGTGCCGACGTCTCGTTCCAGCGCATGTTCGAGCGCGACAAGGACGAGCTGCGCCGCATGGGGCTGCCGCTGCGCACCGTCACGGACTCGCTGCACCACGACGACCTCGGCTATCGCATCGATGGGGACGCCTCCCTGCCCGACCTCGACCTCACCGTTCGGGATGCCGCGATTCTGGCCCTCGCCGTGGAGTACTGGCAGGGCTCCTCCTTGGCGGAGGACGCCCGCATGGGCTACGCCAAGGTGGTCTCCGCGATCGAGCACGGCGACTCCGACGCGCTCCCGTACGGGGGCATGTCGACCTCCGCGGGACAGGACGCGACGGCCGCGCTGGCGGAGGCGATCGTGGACCGGCAGGCCGTGCGATTCGACTACGCCTCCGCGAGCTCCGAGACCGCCCGCCGCACGGTCCAGCCGTGGGGAATCGTGATGCGCTCCGGAGTCGAGTACCTGGTGGGCTGGGATCTCGACCGCAAGGCGCAGCGCACGTTCCGCGTGGGCCGCATCTCCGGCCGGGTCCGCACCGTGGGCGAGGTCGAGGCCTTCGACCGCCCCGACACCCTCCCGCTCGGCGACCTGGACGACCACTCGGCCACGCGCAGCGCGATCATCGCGCTGCGCCCCGAGACCGGCCACGCGCTGCGCCGGCGCGGCGAGCCGGTGAGCGCAGAATCCGGCCACTCGGGTTCCGGGTCCAGCGTGGCCGCGACGGGGTCCTCGGGCCCCCCATCGGCCGGCCACGTGTCGACCGACACCGCTTCGGCTGATGCCGCCGACGGCTGGGACCTGGTCCGGGTGCCGTACCGCCACGAGGACCTGCTGCGCTCCGAGGTGCTCGCGCTGCGCGGCGCGGCCCGGGTGATCGAGCCCGAGTCGCTCCGAGAGTCCGTGCTCGCGCACGCGAACGCCGCCCTGGAGGTGGCCCGTGGCTGACACCTCGCGCGACCGGCTGGTCCGGCTGCTGGGAATGATCGCCTACCTCGAGGCGCACGGTTCCACGGGGTTCCCGGTGCTTGCCGAGCACTTCGGCGTCAGCGTCGAGCGCATCGAGCGCGACCTGTGGGCCCTCACCACGAGCGGAATCCCGCCGTACCTTCCCGACGAGTGCATCGAGTTCGACTTCGACGACCTGGACGAGGGCGTCGCCACGCTCGTGGCCTCCCAGGGCGTCTCGCAGGTCAAGCTGTCCGGCCGCGAGGCCGTGGCGCTCATCGGCGCGCTCGCCACCCTGGTCGCGGCGGGCACGGCCCCCGCGGGAGCCGACGACGTCCTCGCCAGGCTGCGAGAGGCCTATGGCGGCGGCGAGCCGGTGCGCGTGCTCGACGGCGCTCCTGAGGCCGATGCGGGCGTCACCGCGATCCTCGAACGCGGCATCAGCGAGGGCCGGGCGGTGAGCCTCGACTACATCGACGCTCAGGATCGCCGCAGCGTGCGCGTCATCGAGCCGCACCGGCTGGTGGCGATCGACGGCGTGGGCTACGTCGAGTGCTTCTGCCTCAAGGCCGACGATCACCGCACGCTGCGGCTCGGACGTGTCGCCTCCGTAAGCCTCACCGACGTCATGGTGACCCACCCGCCCAGCGAGGAGCGGGGCTTCGCCCTCGCCCCGCAGTTCGACGCTTCGGTGGTGCTGCGCCGCGGCGCGCGGTGGGCCTTCGAGGACCTCGCGGGGGTGGAGATCGAGGATGATGGCGACACCGCGACCGCACGGTTCGGCGTCGCGGACGTCGACTGGGCGGCGGGACGGCTGCTCTCCGTCGCGCCCGACCTGGTGAGCGTCGAGCCGGCCGCGCTGCGCGAGGCCGTGGCGGCCCACGCCCATGCCGTGGCGGCCGCGCACTCCGTCTAGACTGAACCATCCGCACAACCGTGGTGTCCGCACCCGATACAGGAGGCATTCATGGGTCCCCGCGAGATCATCATCATTGCGCTGATCGTCGTGCTGCTGTTCGGCGCCCCCAAGCTCCCTGAACTGGCGCGCAGCCTCGGCAAGTCGATGCGAATTCTCAAGGACGAGACCCGCTCGCTGGCCGACGACGACAAGTCCGAGAAGTCCGAGAAGTCCGGGGAGGATCCCAAGGCCGACACAGCGCCTCAAACAGGCGCGGAGCAGGCGCAGCAGGCCGGTGACGCCCCCGTCCCCGACAGCACCGTCGACCTCCCCGACAACGACGGGCGTGGCACGCGCTAAAGCGCGCAGGCGGGATGCCCGTGCGCGCATGCCGCTCAGCGCGCACCTGAAGGAGTTCCGCACCCGCCTGATCCTGGCCACCCTCGGCGTGGCCGTCGGAGCAGTGGCCGGCTGGTTCTTCTACACTCCCGTCTTCGAGGCTCTGCAGGAGCCCGTCATCGCCGCCGCGGACCGCGACGGTGCGGCGGTGTCGGTGAACTTCGCGGGCATCGCCACCGCCCTCGACATGCAGATCAAGGTGTCGCTGGTGCTCGGCGTCGTGGTGTCCGCGCCGTGGTGGCTGTACCAACTGTGGGCATTCGTGGGCCCTGGATTGAAGGCGGGGGAGAAGCGCTACGCGTTCGGCTTCCTCGGCACCGCGGTACCGCTGTTCTTCGCCGGGGTGGCGCTGGCGTGGTGGGTCTACCCCCGAGCCGTCGACATCCTCATCGGCTTCACCCCCGAGCTGGCCTCGAACTTCCTGGACGCCCAGCTGTTCATCTCCTTCGCGATGCGGCTCGTGCTGGTGTTCGGCATCGCGTTCGTGTTCCCGGTCGTGATGGTCGCGCTCACGTGGGCGCGCGTGGTCAAGGCTCGTACGTGGCTGAAGGGCTGGCGATGGGCGGTGCTGCTGATCTTCGTCGCCTCCGCCGTGCTGACGCCCACCCCCGACGTCGTGACGATGATGTTCATGGCCGTCCCGCTGTGTCTGCTGTACTTCGGTGCCGTCGGCATCGGCCTGCTACGCGAGCGCACGGCCGCCAAGAAGGAGGCGCGCCTCGCCGGACAGACGGGGCGTGACATCGAGTCATGACCACCGTCGGCGTGATCTCCAATCCGACATCGGGGTCGGGCAGGGGAGCGAGATCCGCGGCCGAGACGCTGTCGCTGCTCGCCGCCCGCGGCCACCGCGTGCGCGATCTGTCGATGGGCTCGTGGTCCGCATCGCTCGATCATGCTCGCGAGCGTCACCGCGACCTGGACGCCCTGATCGTGGTGGGCGGCGACGGCATGGCGCACTTGGGGATCCAGGCCTGCGCCGAGACCCGGCTGCCGCTCGGCATCGTGGCCGCCGGATCGGGCAACGACGTCGCACTGTCGCTCGGGCTGCCCGTGTACGACATCCCCGCATCCGTGGCGGCGATCGAGCGCGGCCTCGAGGGAGATGTGGTGCGCGTGGACCTGGGCCGGGTCGACGGCGCTGGCGTCGCCGAGCGCAAGGGCCGGCGCTACTTCGGCGCCGTGCTGTCCGCCGGCATCGACGCCGCGATCGCCGCGTACGCCAATCAGCTGACCTTCCCGCGCGGCCCCCTCAAGTACAAGATCGCGACGCTGCGCGAGGTGCCGCGCTTCAAGCCGTACGGCGTGAGCCTCGAGGTCGACGGCGAGCGCTGGGATCAGCGCTGCACCCTGGTGGCCGTCGCGAACGGACCTGTGTTCGGCGGGGGACTGGTGATCTCGCCCGACTCGTCGCTCGTGGACGGGCTGCTCGAGCTCGTCGTCGCGGATCCGATGGGCCCGCTGGCCATCGCCACGCTCTTCCCCAAGCTCAACGACGGTTCGCACCTGGCGGACGCCCGGGTGCGCGTGGTGCAGGCCAGGCGCGTGCGCATCGGCGCTGTGTCCGCTCTGGCGAGCGCCGAAGGCGCGCCGTCCCAGGTGAACGGCGCGCCGCTGCCGCCCGCCTTCGCGGACGGGGAGCTGATCGGCCCCGCTCCTCTCGACGTGCGCGTGGTGGCAGGAGCGTTGCGCGTGCTCGGCGGGAAGGCAGATAGCCTGAAGGCATGAGCTCTCCTGCGGAGCGCTTCGCCGCCGCGAAGGCTCGGTCCCGCTATCGCGACCTGACCGACTTCGAGCAGAGCCTGGCCTTTCCGCTCGACGACTTCCAGCGCGAGGCCTGCCAGGCGGTGGCCGAGGGCCACTCGGTGCTGGTCGCCGCGCCTACGGGAGCGGGCAAGACCATCGTCGGCGAGTACGCCGTGCGGCACGCCTACGAGCGCGGCGAGAAGGCGTTCTACACCACGCCCATCAAGGCGCTCAGCAACCAGAAGTTCCTCGAGCTCAAGGCCGTGTACGGCGAGGCCAACGTGGGCCTGCTGACGGGCGACACCTCCATCAACTCCGAGGCGCAGGTGGTCGTCATGACCACCGAGGTGCTGAGGAACATGATCTACGCGGACTCGCGCACCCTCGACACCCTGGGCACTGTGGTGCTCGACGAGGTCCACTATCTCGCTGACCGCTACCGCGGCTCGGTGTGGGAAGAGGTCATCGTGCACCTCGCGGCGCGCACGGCGATCGTCTCGCTGTCCGCCACGGTCTCCAACGCCGAGGAGTTCGGCGCGTGGCTCACCGAGGTCCGCGGCGACACCCGGGTGATCGTGTCCGAGCGGCGGCCGGTGCCGCTGTGGCCCCACGTGCTGGTGCGCGAGGGCATCTTCGACCTCTATGCGCCGGGCGTGGACCCGCTCGCCCCGGGCCCCAACCCCCGGCTCAACCCCGAGCTCGAGGCGATCTCCAAGCGCCAGCGCCACGAGGAGCAGGGCTTCCGCGGCGGCCGCGGCCCGCGCCGACCCACCCGCGGCGGCAGGCGCCCCCAGGGCCGCCGTGCCCCGCCTCGATTCGCGGTGGTCGACGTCATGGACCGCAACGGCCTGCTGCCGGCGATCGTGTTCGTGTTCTCTCGCGCAGGCTGCGAGGACGCCGTCGACCAGGTGCGAGGCGCCGGCATCGCGCTGACGACCGACGAGGAGCGCGCCGAGATCGCCCGGATCGTCGAGGAGCGCTGCGAGGGGCTGCCCACGGAGGACTTGGGCGCGCTGGGCTACCTGCGGTGGCGGGACAACCTCGAGGCCGGCGTCGCGGCCCACCACGCCGGCATGATCCCGCTGTTCAAGGAGGTCGTCGAGACGTTGTTCGCGGCCGGCCTCATCAAGGTGGTCTACGCCACCGAGACCCTCGCTCTCGGCGTCAACATGCCCGCCCGCTCCGTGGTGCTCGAAAAGCTAGTCAAGTGGAACGGCGAGGGACATCAGGACCTCACGGCGGGTGAATACACGCAGCTCACCGGCCGGGCCGGCAGGCGCGGCATCGACATCGAGGGCCACGCCGTCGTGGTCGAGCACCCCGGCTTCGACGCCGCTCAGCTCGGCAGGCTCGCGTCCAAGCGCACCTACCCGCTCATCAGCTCGTTCCAGCCCAGCTACAACATGACCATCAACCTGGTGGGGCAGTCCGGAGTGCACCAGGCCAGGGAGCTGCTCGAGCTGTCGTTCGCGCAGTATCAGGCGGACCAGTCCGTGGTGGGCAAGGCCCGCAAGGCGCGCGAGCTGGACCAGGCCATCGAGGGCCTGCGCGAGGCCACCGCGTGCGACAAGGGCGACTTCATGGAGTACGCGGCCATGCGCGAGCGGCTGAACCGGCTCCAGAAGGGCGCCTCGAAGGCCGTGTCACGCAAGCGGCGCGAGGCCACCGCGTCCATGCTGGCGGGACTCGGCCGCGGCGACGTGGTGCGCATCGGCGGCGGCAAGCGCGCGGGACTCGCGGTGGTGGTGCGTCCCGACGACGACGAGGCCGCGCCGCGGCCCACCGTCGTGTCCTCGCTCGGCCGCTCGTTCCGGCTGGCGGTGGCGGACCTGCACCACGGTCTCGAGCAGGTGGGCCGCATCAAGGTGCCGGCCAAGCACGACGACCGCGATCCTCGCCAGCGCAAGGAGCTGGCCCAGGTCATCGACTCCGCGAAGAACACCTTCGAGATGCCGTCGAACCGTCGCGAGCGGGCCCCCTCGGGCGAGGAGGATCAGATAGCGCAGCTGCGCAGGGAGCTCCAGAGCCACCCGTGCCACGGCTGCCCGGACCGCGAGGAGCACGCGCGCTGGGCGGAGCGGCACTTCCGGGCCAAGCGCGACCGCGACCGGGTGGTGGGCGAGATCTCGCGCGCCACCGGCTCCATCGCCCGGGTGTTCGACAAGCGCTGCGACGTGCTGCGCGAGCTCGGCTATCTCGAGGGCAAGGGCGAGGACACCACCGTCACCCCGGCCGGCACGAGCCTGCGCACCCTGTACTCAGAGAACGACCTGGTGATGGCGGAGTGCCTGCGCTCCGGCGCGTGGGACCGGCTGCACCCGCCCGCCCTCGCCGCGACGGTGTCATCCCTGCTCTACCGCGGGAGGCGTGAGGACGACACTCGCACGCCCCGCGTCCCCGGCGGATCCCGCGGGGTGCTCGGCCACGTGCTCGCGGACACTCAGCGCATCTGGTCCGTCATCGACGACCTGCAGACCGAGCGAGGCCTGCCGGAGCTGCCGGCGCCCCACTGGGGGATCGTGGGCCCCATCCACGGCTGGGCGCAGGGCAAGGGGCTCGACCAGGTGCTCCAGGACACCGACATCGCTCCGGGCGACATGGTGCGCTGGTGCAAGCAGGTCATCGACGTGCTCGACCAGGTGGCGCAGTCCGCGCCGTCGAGCGAGCTGCGCGGCCGCGCCCGCACGGCCATCGACGCGATGCGTCGCGGCGTAGTCGCCTACTGAACCAGCGCTGCCAGATCCCGAGCGGCCCCACCCAGCACTGCCCCACCCAGCACTGCCCCACCCAGCGCTGCCTGAACCAGCGCGGCGTGAATCAGCGCTGCGCGAACGCGACCGGTGCGCCGATGTGCGGGCGGGCCTCCGCGCGAGCCTAGGCTGGGTGCGTGCACGGAAAAGCCCTTCGCCTCAGTCTCGCGGTGCTGGGTGGTCTCGCCCTGGCCGCCTCGTTCCCCGACCTCGGCTGGTGGCCGCTGGCCTACGTCGCCCTGGGCGTGCTGTGGCTGAGCCTCGCGCGAGCGAACGCGTGGGGCGGGTTCTTCTACGGATGGGCGTTCGGCACCGCGTTCATGCTCCCGCACGTGTGGTGGGCGCACGAGGCGGTGGGCCCGATCCCGTGGGTCGCGCTGTCCGTCGCCTCCGGCGCCTTCTACGGCCTCTTCGGGGCCGGCTGGGTTCACGTTCACCGCTCCGGCATCACACGCGCCAACCCGTGGATCGGCGTGCTGGCCTTCGCACTGCTGTGGACCGGCATGGAGGGCCTGAGGTCCATGGTGCCGTTCGGCGGCTTCCCCTGGGGCCGGGTCGCGTTCTCTCAACTCGACTCCACGGTCTCCAATCTCGCGTGGATCGGCGGCGCGCCACTCACGACCTTCGCGGCCGCGCTGGCGGGCGCGCTGCTGGGCGCCGCGGCCGAGTCGATGCTCAAGCGCCGGCTCCTCGTCGCGGTCGCGGCCCCGCTGGCCGCCGTCGTGGTGGTGGGCAGCGGGCTGTTCGTGCCGCTGGACGGCCAGGCGACCACCGGCACGCTGCGCGTGGGGGTGGTGCAGGGCAACGTGCCGAACGCGGGCCTCGACGCGTTCGCCCAGGCCCGGGAGGTGACGCGCAATCACCGGGACGGCACGCTGGCTCTGATGGAGGACGACCCGGGCACCCTTGACCTGCTGCTGTGGCCGGAGAACTCCTCGGACTACGACCCGCGCACCGACGAGGAGTCGAGTGCGCTCGTCACCGAGGCGGCGCAGGCCGCAGGGGCGCCACTGCTGCTGGGCACCAACGACTACTCGCCGCCCGAGGGCCGCTACAACTCGATGCTGCTGTGGTCGACGGAAGGCGCCGTGATGGATTCGTACAACAAGCAGCGGCCCGCGCCGTTCGCCGAGTACATCCCCATCCGCGACATCGCCCGCAAGTTCTCGCCTGAGGTCGACCGCGTGCGGCACGACGTGCTCGCGGGCGAGAACTCGGCGACGATCGACCTGCCCGTGACCGAGCTGGGGCGCACCGTGACGCTCGGCGCCGTGATCTGCTTCGAGGTGGCCTACGACCGGATCGTCGCGGACGCCGTCGCGGACGGCGCCGAGGTGCTCCTGGTGCCCACCAACAACGCCTCATTCGGCGAGACAGCCGAGTCCACTCAACAGCTCGCGATGTCGCGCCTGCGGGCGATCGAGACTGGGCGCGCCACCGTGCAGGCGTCCACCGTCGGCGTGAGCGCGATCATCGACCCCCGAGGACGCATCCTTGAGGAGACCGGCCTGTTCACCGCCGAGCAGATGCACGCGGAGCTGCCGCTGCGCGACGGCATCACCCCGGCCGTGCGGTTCCGGCTGATCTGGGCGTGGGCGCCGCTGCTGGGCGCGCTCGCCCTGGTCGGCACCGCGATCACGCGGAGGCTGGGTCAGAGGTACGAATGGTGACCACGCTCGTCATCATCCCCACCTTCAACGAGCGCGAGTCCCTGCCACTGCAGGTCGACGGCGTGCGCCGCGAACGGCCGGACGTGGACATCCTCGTGGTCGACGACGCCTCACCGGACGGCACGGGGGAGTGGGCGGCGTCCCGCGCACTTGAGGACCCCCAGATGCACGTGCTCCACCGGCCGGGCAAGCAGGGCCTGGGGGCCGCGTATCGCGCGGGCTTCGCCTGGGGCCTCGAGCGCGGCTACGACGTGCTCGTGGAGATGGACGCGGACGGCTCCCATCGGGCCGAGGACTTGGCCCGCGTGCTGGACGCGCCGGGGGAGTGGGACCTCGCCATCGGATCACGCTGGGTGCCCGGCGGAGCCGTCGAGAACTGGCCCGCGCATCGGCGCCTGCTGTCCACCGGTGCGAACACCTACGTTCGATGGATGCTCGCGATCCCCGTACGCGACGCGACGGCCGGATTCCGGGCGTACCGCGCATCGGCCCTGCGGGCGCTGGACCTGGAGGCCGTCGAGTCCCAGGGCTACTGCTTCCAGGTCGACATGGCGTGGCGCGTGATCCGGTCCGGGGGCGCCGTGGTCGAGGTGCCCATCGTGTTCGTCGAGCGGGAGCACGGAGCGTCGAAGATGTCGGGGGAGATCATTCGCGAGGCACTCGTGAAGGTGACCGTGTGGGGAATGAAAGAACGCGCGGCGCATGTGCGCCGCGCGTTCTCCAAGTAGAGGTCTCGGGGCTGGAATCAGCCGATGCGGCCCGCCCGCAGGAGTTCGAGGCGCTCGTCGAGCAGCTCTTCGAGCTCGGGGATCGAGCGGCGCTCGAGCAGCATGTCCCAGTGGCTGCGCGCCACCTTCTGGTCCTTGACCTCGGAGCGGTCTCCGTCGCGCAGGAGTGCGAGTGCGCCGCAGTGGCACTCCCACGACAGCGGCACATCCGCCTCAGTCGAGAAGGGGAATGTCAGAATATGCCCGTTCGGGCAGTCGTAGTGAACGTCTTTCCGGTCCGCGAGTTCCGCGTTCGCCGGAGTCTCCATGCTCTGGGTTCCCAGACGCATTCCACGCAATGCTCGATCAGCCATGTCAGCCTCCCTCTCGTCGCAGACTGGGGTGGTGCCTGCGAGGATGGAACGTCCCTGTCACCGACGATGTTCCCGCCTTTGCCTTACCAGTGGTGAGAAGGCCGGTCCTGGATGGTGGCGGTCCGTCAGCTGGACGTGGTCGAGGGTTCCCGACGGTTGAGCTCCGAGGCCGGGACGTGGAACCAGCGCCGCCCTAGCCACAGCGACACGTAGACCAGTCCCACGAGCACGGGGACCTCGATGAGGGGGCCCACCACTCCCGCGAGCGCCTCTCCGGAGGCCGCGCCGAAGGTGCCGATGGATACGGCGATGGCCAGCTCGAAGTTGTTGCCGGCAGCGGTGAACGCGAGGGTCGTCGACCGGGCGTAGCCAAGTCCGAGCCCGCGGCCAAGCGCTAGCCCTACGAACCACATGACGGCGAAGTACACCAGCAGCGGTAGTGCTATGCGGACCACATCGAACGGGTTCGAGGTGACGGCTTCGCCCTGCAGCGCGAACAGCAGCACGATCGTGAACAGCAAGCCGTACAGCGCCCATGGCCCCACGGCGGGAACGAAGTTCGTCTCGTACCAGTCGCGCCCGCGGGTGCGCTCGCCGATCATGCGGGATGCAAAGCCGGCCACCAGTGGCACGCCGAGGAAGATCAGCACATTGACGGCGATCTCACCCATCGACACGTCCAGGCCCTGGGTATCGAGGCCCAGCCACCCGGGCAGTACCGCGAGGTAGAACCATCCGAGCACCGAGAACGCAACGACCTGGAAGACCGAGTTGATGGCCACGAGCACGGCGGCTGCCTCGCGATCCCCACACGCGAGGTCGTTCCAGATGACTACCATCGCGATGCACCGGGCGAGCCCCACGATGATCAGGCCGGTGCGGAACTCCGGCAGGTCGGGCAGGAAGATCCATGCGAGCGCGAACATCAGCGCCGGCCCGGCGATCCAGTTCAGCACCAGCGAGGACGCCAGCAGGCGCTTGTCGCCCGTGACAGCAGCGACCTTGTCGTAACGAACCTTGGCCAGCACCGGGTACATCATCACCAGCAGACCCAACGCGATCGGCAGCGAGATGCCGCCGATCTCCATGCGCGCGAGCAACTCACCTACCGCAGGCACCATGCGACCGAGCAGCAGTCCCGCGACCATCGCCACGCCGATCCACAGCGGCAGCAATCGGTCGAGCGAGGACAGCCGTGCCGGCCTGACCTCGAGTGTGGTCATGCGCCCAACTCGGCGAGCAGCGCCTCGACGCGGCCGCGGATGTCATCACGGATCGGCCGCACGGCCTCCACTCCCTGGCCGGCCGGGTCCTCGAGCTTCCAGTCCTCGTACCTCTTGCCCGGGTAGTACGGGCATGCGTCGCCGCAGCCCATGGTGATGACCGCATCGGACGCCTCGACCGCCTCAGGGGTGAGGACCTTGGGCTGCTCGGCACGGATGTCGATGCCCTCCTCGAGCATGGCCTCGACGGCAGCGGGGTTGATCTGGTCCGCGGGCATCGAGCCGGCGGAGCGCACCTCGACGCGGCCCTGGCTGAGGTGGGTCATGTATCCGGCGGCCATCTGCGACCGGCCGGCGTTGTGGACGCACACGAAGATGACGGAGGGCTTGCTTTCGCTCATGGGTCCAGGCTGTCGCACCCATAGATGGAAGTCAATATCGACAGATGTCGATGAGGTGAACTATCGTCGGGACCATGACAGTAGGGGAGAACCTGCTCGCCGACGGGGTGTGCATGCCCGGCACCGAGCTGACCGTGCCGACGGAGGATCTGGGGCCGCTCGCCGCCAAGGTGAAGGTGCTGGGGGACCCCACCCGCATGCGGATCGTGCAGATCCTGGCGGCCAACGGGTCGGTGTGCGCGTGCGACCTCGAGGGGCCGTTGGGGCTCAGCCAACCCACCGTGTCGCATCACCTTCGCCAGCTGACGGACGCGGGCCTCACCGTCCGCGACAAGCGCGGCACCTGGGCCTTCTTCCGATTGGCCGATGCGGAGGTCGCGGGCCTCGCGGCCGCGATCGGGGGGCTCGCGGCGCGTCCCTAGGCGGGCACAGTGTCCCGAAGCCAGCGCAGCGCCTCGGGCAGCGCCTGAACCGCCGACACGTGGCCGTCGCCCCCTCGCTTCCACAACTGGGCGCCGATCCGCTCGGCGACCCATGTCCCGTGGCTCACGGGAGCGATTCGATCCTCCGTGCCGTGGATGACGAGGGTGGCTGCCCCGATGGCGTCAAGGTCCACGTCCCAGTCGCGCACATAGGACAGGTCGTCGTCGATCGCGCCGTCGAGGTCGTCAGCCGTGAATGCTCCCGCGATGTCGCCCAGCCAGCTCCAGGGGCCGTCGAGCGCCTCGAGGTCCCGTGCGTTGAACTCCGGGTCGTAGCCGTCGTGCTCGGCCAGGCGGCGCGCCTCTTCGCCGTGCTCGGCCGCGCTGAGCACGTGCCGGCCCGAGGCGATCATGTCGGCATACCAATCGAGGCCGTCGGCGCTTCGCGGCGCCAGTCCCGCGACGACGATCGCCCCGACCACGCGAGGGTCGGCCGCGGCGCAGGCCAGCGCGTGCGGACCGCCGCCCGAATAGCCCATGACGGCGTAGCGAGTGATGCCCAGAGCATCGGCGATGTCGGCCACGTCTGCTGCCGCGTGACCGATGAGGCGACCGGCGAGGCGGTCGGAGCCGCCGTAGCCCGGGCGGTCGTGGCCGATCAAGCGCAGTCCGAGCTGATCGGCGAGCGCGAGCAGCGGCTGCGGCGGCAGTCCCAGGCCCGGCGTGCCGTGATGCCAGAACAGCGTCAGCGGCGAGTCGGATCCGAAGCTGCCGGCGTCGCGCACGCACAGTCGCCGGCCGTCCGAGGCCGTCACGATGCGAGTGCCGTCGCCCATGATCGGAGCCTAGCCACCTTGAAGGGTGCGTGCCGGGGGAGCGGGGCGCGCGGCACGCCGGTGATAGCATAGTTGAATGTTCAAGTATGAGCGCTAGGCGTGCGGCGGTCACAGAGCCGCTGCGCAGACGTAGCCGCCGAAGGGACCCGAAGTGAACTCCGACGACAGACTCGCACGTGACACCGGCATGGGTGCGGTCACGCTCAAAGTCAACGACCTCGACGCGATGATCGCGTATTACCGTGACGGCGTGCTGCTGGACGTGATCGCGGAGTCGGACGGAGCGGCGATCCTGGGGCGTCACGGCGTGCCGGTGGTGATCCTGGAGCACGCGCCCGATCTGCCGTGGGCCAGGCCAGGCTCGGCAGGGCTCTTTCACACGGCGATCGTGTTCGACACCCGCGCGGAACTCGCACGATCGCTGTATTCGATCGCGCGTCGCTACCCGGGCACCTACACGGGCAGCGCGGACCATCTGGTCAGTCTGGCGTTCTACATGACTGATCCTGAAGGCAACGGCGTCGAGCTGTACTGGGATCGGGATCGCACCACGTGGTCGTGGACACACGGCCGCGTCGAGATGGCAGTACTGAGCCTGGACCCGCAAGAGTTCCTGAACGAGCATCTGGTGCCCGATACGGCCGATGCGCGCGACGGCTTGGCCAAGGCACACGTGGGCCACGTGCACCTGTCCGTGGGCGACGTGGAGTCGGCTCGCGCTTTCTATGTCAACCAACTGGGTTTCGACGCCACAGCGGAACTCTCCGGCTCGGCGTTGTTCGTGTCGGCTGGCGGATATCACCACCACATGGCCATGAATGTCTGGGGCTCGCGTGGCGCGGGCCTGCGGGCACCGGCGTTGGGTCTGGGCTTGGTGCGCATCGACGTGCCGACGGCCGATGCGCTTGACGAGGCTTCAGAGAGGCTGCGGCACTACGGAGTGGGGCTGGCCGACGACGGGCGCACCGTGTCGTTCGATGACCCGTGGGCCAACCGAATCGAGCTGTCGGTCAGCGGCTGATCCGGTTCCGGTGCCGACGTACTGCCTAACGCCGATAATGCACATTATGTCAGTTAGGTGTGGGGAGGGTTCCGCGCGGGGTCATCGTTCCGGGGCCGTGCCTGCCGATGCGGTCCCCTGCAACGAGGCCGGCAATCCTGCGCCTGCGGAGACCAGGGCGTCACGGTCCGAGCCGAACGCCACCGCAACCGTTGACTCAACCCAATCGAGGCGCAGCCACACGGCGGCACCCGAAGGAAACTCCCTGAGGAGGAGTTCGCCTGGATTCGAGCCGTCGAGGCTCGTTCCGACTATCGGAAGGTTCAGGCTCTCTTGATCCGGTCCAAGTCGCACGACCTCCAGTTCGCTCTCCCTCTGGTCGATCTCGAGCTCCGGACTGGCACCACTCGCGATCCACCCGTGTTCACCGGTACGAGGCTGATACAGACTGCGAGGAATTGCCGCAGAGGACTCCAGGCCTGGGTCGGACACCGTCCCCGGACCATTCGGTGCCGACCAAGACACCAGTGCGAATCCGAGACGGACAGTCTCATGGTCACTGCTGCTCCCCCATCATTGGCGTGGTCGAGACACTCCCCTGTCCTGGCTCTGAAGTCGACTGCTGTCTGCTCACGAGCGCGGCATGGTCGCAGGGCGGTAGGGCAAAGCCACCATTCACAGTGGTGCGGCGTCGCCTCAGCGGACACCCACGCGTTCACTCGCGAATGGCCGGAACTTCGTCGGTGCGCATTGACGGGTCCACAGCGCCCCCATGACGCACACATACCTGGACGAATGGGGGCGCAAACCGAAGTGCCACGACTTTTCACTGCCGTCACCGTGGGCGCGGCCGTTGCTGCGAGGCTGGTCGCGGGCGTGAGCATCGCTTCGCAATCACAGCGCATATGTTCTGAGGCACCGCTCCCCCGTCGTGAGCTCGTGCGCGTAGGGCTGGCATCGACCCAGGCCGCGACGTGTCGTGGCGCGGCGCTGTCGTGCGCAGCCTCGTTGGCACGGTCGCGTAGTACGCGGTCCTGTTTTTCCCAGTGCAGTGCGCGCGGCGCCACCGATCGCCGTGTCGCGCGACGGCTGCGAGCCTGAGTCCGGGGCCCGCGGCGGTCGCCATAGGCGGCCGTCGCCCCTGATAATCGCGGCAGGGTGGAGTCGACACGCACCGGCGCTGCCCGGAACCGTGTCCGATGCGCGAGCACCGAGTCGAGTGCCGCGTCGAGCGACGGGCCGCCACTTACGCGCATGAACGGCAGCAAACGACCGCGCCGTGCCTGACTTTTGATTGGGGATCATCGCAAGTATGGTTGAGTTCTCTCAAGGTGAGTCTTCGGCCAACAGACGTCCGAACACTCGCCACGGGACGACATGATGGCCACAGAGTTTTGAAGGACTTGCCACCACGTGGCAGAGACCAAACCGGGAGTGTAACGATGCACCAATCCGATGGCGGAGCCAGCGAATCTGGCATGCCTGACCCCACGGCAACCCCCACGCCGAACCCCCTCCGGAAGTCGACGGGTCGCGTGGGCCTGTGGATGGTGGGGGCTCGCGGATCGGTCGCCACCACAGCGACCCTCGGCCTCGCAGCGATCGCGGGCGGACACACGGCGCCCACGGGCTGCGTCACCGCCAGCGAACCGTTCACAGAGGCGGCGCTGCCCGGCTTCGACGAGATCGTCGTCGGAGGTCACGATGTCACCGACGTGTCGATGGTCGCACGTGCCGAGACGTTGGTCAGGGACGGGATGGTCGCGCCGCAGCTCATGGAGGCAGCGCGGGAGGCGATCTCCCGCGCCGACGCGCAGGTGCGTCCCGGCTACACGACGATGATGCCGGCGGGAATGCCGGCGGAATCGCAGCAGGCCGCGGCGGAACGGCTCGCGCACGACATCACGAGCTTCCGTGATGCCCACGAGTTGGACCACGTGGTGGTGGTGGACCTCACCTCCACCGAGGCGGTGCCCGAGGCCGCGCCCGAGTTCTTTGATGCCCCCGCCCTGCGCGAGGCGCTTGCGGATCCGTCGCGGGCAGTGCTGCCCCCCAGCTCGGTGACCGCCTACGCTGCGATCCTCGCCGGATCCCCGTACGCGTGCTTCACCCCCTCGGCGGGGATGAACCTGCCGGTGCTGATGGAATGGGCCACGGAGGCGGGCATCCCCGTCGCCGGTCAGGACGGCAAGACCGGTCAGACGTGGCTGCGCACCATCCTCGCCCCCGCCTTCGCGGCGCGTGGGTTGAAGGTCCTCTCATGGGCCGGCGCGAACCTGCTTGGCGGCGGCGACGGCGCGACGCTGGCCGACCCCGTGGCGGTGCAGAGCAAGCTGGCATCCAAGACTCGGGGCCTGCAGTCGCTGACCGGCAGCGAGGTCACGCCGCTGCACATCGACAACGTCCCGGACCTCGGCAACACCAAGGTGGCCTGGGATCACGTGCACGTGGAAGGGTTCCTCGGCTCGCGGCTGACGTTGCAGACCACCTGGTCCGCATACGACTCCATGCTCGCCGCTCCCCTGGTGCTCGACCTTGCCCGGCTGCTGTCCCTCGCCGGAGGCGCCGGCCACGCTGGTCCCGTCGCCGCCCTCGGGTTCTTCTTCAAGGACCCGTGGAGCAGCGACACTCACGACTTCGCCGGGCAGACACGCGAGCTCACTGAGTGGGTCGAGGAGGCCTCTCAGCTCGTGAATTCGAACGCCCACCACTCGTGAGCGGCGCAGACACCGCACTGCACGACCACCTGGAGCTCGTCCGCGCGCCTGCGGTGCTGTCAGTGCTCGGCGACACCCTCGTGGGTCGAGCCGCAAGTGGAAGGCCGGTGACGTGGCGCACCGCGATGATGCCCCTCGCGTCCGCGTGCCTGTACGCGGGCGGGATGGCGCTCAACGACTACGCCGACCGTGAGCTCGACGCGCGCGAACGGCCCGAACGACCCATTCCCTCCGGGCGCATCACGGCCCGTCACGCTCTGGCCGTCGCCACCGGCCTCACGGGAGCCGGCCTCGCCATTGCGGCCGCGGCCGGCGGCGCGCGTGCGCTCGCCGTGGCGGTGCCGCTCGCCGGTTGCATCTGGGCCTACGACACCGTGGCCAAGGAGCATCCCAGCGGACCCGTCGTGATGGCCGCATGCCGCGGCCTCGATGTGCTCATGGGCGCCGGCGTCGGTCATCTGCGATCCGCGCTGCCACCTGCAGCGGGCATCGCCGCGCACACCGCCGCCATCACCATGGTGTCCCGAGGCGAGGTGCACGGCACGACTGTCGCGACGGCGGCGACGGCGAGCACCGTGACCGCCGGTGGCGCCGTCGCTCTGCTCGCGGGCGCCGTGCGGCGCCCCGCGCGACAGGCGACGACGACCGCACTCGCCAGCGCCGCGTACGTGTGGACGTGCCTGCCAGACCAGGTAGCCGCCGCGCGCGAGCCCACCGGCCCCCGCGCCCGCACCGCAACACGCCAGGGCGTCCGTGCCATGGTGCCGTTGCAGGCCGCGTGGGCTGCGCGTGCCGGCAGCGTCGGCAGCGCCGTGTTCCTGGCGGGCGTCGAGATCGCGGGGCGCGTGCTGCGCAGCCGGTCCAAGCGGAAGGTCAGTGAGACGTGACCCCCCGACCCTTCGCCTTGGGCTACGGCACGAACGGCTTCACGGATCACCCCCTCGAGGATGCCCTGGACGTTCTGGAGAACGAGGGCTACGACGCGGTCGCGCTCACGCTTGGATTCCCCCACCTCGATCCATTCGGCCCCGACTGGGCAACGCACGCCGCGCAGCTTCGCCAGCGCTTGGAGGGCATGCGCGGCGGCACCGGCATGGCGGTGGTGATCGAGACCGGCACCCGATTCCTGCTGGATCCGTACCGCAAGCACCGGCCGACGCTGGTCGACGTCGACGCGCAGGCCCGCATGGCATACATGGAGCGAGCGATCGAGATCGCAGCCGTGCTGAAGGCACGGTGCGTGTCGTTCTTCTCCGGAGTGCTGCCCGAGGGCGTGAGCCCGGACCACGGCCGCGCACTGCTCCTGGAGCGGCTGCCGCTGCTCGTCGAGCATGCACGCGCGCACGACGTCGCGCTGAGTCTCGAGCCTGAGCCCGGAATGCTCGTGGAGACCGTGAGCGACGCGCTCGACGTCCTGTCCTCCCTCGGCACACCGCCCGAACTCGGCATCACCGTCGATGTCGGTCACTGCCTCGTCGTCGAGCCCGAAGGCGTGGTCGGCGCCCTGCGGGCCGCCGCCGACCACCTCATGAACGTCCAGCTCGACGACATGCCGCACACCCACCACGAGCATCGCCCGTTCGGCGAGGGCGAGATCGACCTGCCATTGGTGATGCGCACACTCGCCGAGATCGACTACCGGGCGGTGGCGGCCGTGGAACTGCCACGCCACTCGTACGACGCGCCTGGACTGGCGCGCCGCAGCATGGGCGCCCTGCGCCAGGCATGGGATGACAGAGAACCTCGGGAGGGCCAAGCATGAGCGACAACGCAAGCGGCGACCAGTGGCTGGCACAAGCACAGCAAGACGTCCGGAGCGACCCGACCACCGTGACCCGCGCGTTCGCCCTGGCAGGCAGGAAGGTCGGCCGCGGCCCCGTCCAGCCCGAATCTGATCCGCTGGGCGTGGTGCATGGCGGGATCGAGGACGCGGCTCGGGCGCGACTCGTTCTCGCCCTGGTCGAGACGTCCGGCGACCGGGCCGCGCCGGTGCTGGATGACCTCTACCGACTGGGCGACAGCGCCGAGCGCCGCGGAGTGCTGCGGGGACTGGACGCCGTCGTGGACCACGGCGCCGAGATGCCGAAGGACGTGGCGAAGGTCGGCGTGGACCTGGTGGCCGAAGCCCTGCGCGCCAACGAGGAGGCCCTCGTGGCGGCCGCCGTGGGGCCGTTCGCCGCCGCGCACCTCGACCAGCACACGTGGCGACATGCAGTGCTGAAGCTGGTGTTCATGGGCGTGAGCTTGGACGCCGTCGCCCAGCTCGACGAACGACGGGACTCCGAAGTGGCGAGAATGGCGCGGGACTTTGCCTCCGAACGCCGCGCCGCGGGAAGACCGGTACCCGAGGACGTATCCCGTCTCACCAGCGAAAGGAGCGCATGATGCGCATCTTTGACCCACACATCCACATGACCAGCCGCACCACGAACGACTATGAGGCCATGTACGCCGCCGGCGTGCGCGCGCTCGTGGAGCCCGCGTTCTGGCTCGGACAGCCCCGCACCAACGTCGGCTCGTTCCTCGACTACTTCGACAGCCTCGTGGGATGGGAGCGGTTCCGTGCCGCTCAGTTCGGCATTCGCCACCACGCGACGATCGCCCTGAACCCCAAGGAGGCGAACGATCCTCGCTGCCGAGAGGTTCTGAGTGAGATTCCTCGCTATCTTCTCAAGGACGGAGTGGTCGCGGTGGGCGAGGTCGGCTACGACTCGATGACCCCCGAAGAGGACGAGGTCTTCGCACAGCAGATGCAGATGGCGCTCGACGCCGAGCTGCCCGTGCTGGTCCACACCCCGCACCGAGACAAGCTGGCGGGCACCCGCCGCACCCTGGATGTGGTGCGAGAGTCCGGTGTCCCCGCGGAGATGGTGCTCGTCGACCACCTCAACGAGACCAACGTGGAGCTGGTGCTCGAATCTGGTGCCTGGGCAGGGTTCTCCATCTATCCCGACACCAAGATGGATCCCGACCGCATGGTGTCGATCCTGTCCGAGTACGGACTCGACCGCATGATCGTCAACTCCGCCGCCGACTGGGGCCGATCCGACCCCTTGAAGACCTTGGCGGCGGGCAAGGCGATGCTGGCCGCCGGGTTCAGTGAGGACGACGTCGATCGCGTGCTGTGGCGCAATCCGGTCGAGTTCTACGCCCAGTCGAACAATCTCATTCTCGACCCGGTCCCGGGCTTTCAGCCGGGCGAACCACCGGCGGCGGGCGTCGAGTTCGAGGGCTCATCAGTGCTCCGCGGCCCGCGAAAGTAGGCCTCGGTGCTGCTGTCCTACTGCACGAATGTCCACCCCGCCGAGGATCTGGATGGAGTGATCGACCAGCTCGTCACCTACGCTGCGCCGGTCCGCGAGGCCGCCGGCCTGGAGACACTCGGGGTGGGGCTGTGGATGCCGGCCGCACTGGCACACCAACTGGACGCCAGCGCAGAGGACCGCGCGAGACTGCGCGCGGTCCTCGCTGAGCAGCGTCTGCAGGTCCACACCCTCAATGCCTTCCCGTACGGCGGCTTCCACCGCGACGTGGTCAAGCTGGACGTCTACACGCCCACGTGGGCAGAGCCCGAGCGGCTCGCCTACACGCAGGCGAGTGCTCGCGTCCTGGCGGACCTGCTTCCCGAGGGCGTCGCGGGGTCCATCTCGACGCTGCCGCTGGGCTGGCGGACGTCCTGGACGGCCGAGGACGATGACGCCGCAGCCCGCGCGCTCGCCACCCTGAGCCAGGACCTCAAGTCCCTCGCCGAACGGACGGGGCGCGTGGTGAGGCTCGCGATCGAGCCGGAGCCCGGGTGCACGCTCGACGACGTCGAGGACGTGGTCGCATGGCTCGAGGCCCGCACCGGCGGCTCTGCCGATGACGGCACGCACCGAGTGGATCCGGACTTCATCGGAGTCTGTCTGGACACCTGCCACCTGGCGGTGTCCTTCGCGGATCAGCGAGCGGGCACCGCCGCGACGGTGCGCCGCATTACCGATGCCGGGCTGCGTGTGGTGAAGGTTCAGGCCTCGGCGGCGCTTCACGTCGAGGATCCCGGCACCGCCGAGGCGCGACGTGCCGTCGACGCCTTCGCCGAGACGCGCTACGTGCACCAGGTGCGCGAACTCGACGCAGCTGGAGAGGTGCTGAAGCGCGACGACCTTCCCCAGGCGCTGGGCGGCGCCGCCTCCCCCGCTGACGCTCGGCTCGACGCATCACCCTTGCCCGCGCGCGGCCCGTGGCGCGTCCACTTTCATGTGCCCCTGCACCACGAGCCCGTCGCCCCGCTCGCCGCCACCACGGATGTGCTGCGAGATGCGGTGGCGGCCGTGCGCGCCGCGCCTCACGGCGACGAGGCTCACCTCGACATCGAGACCTACACGTGGTCTGTCCTTCCGGACGCCACGGAGTCACTGGCCCAGGGAATCGCGGCCGAGCTGCGGTGGGCCCGCGCGAACCTGCTCAGCGACCAGAAGGAGACCACTCCATGAGACCCGTCCTGCTGCTCGACGTCGTCGGACTGACCGCCGATGCTCTCGCCCACATGCCCCGGTTGTCCCGAATGGCGGCGGGCGGCTGGAGCAGCGAACTCGCGACCGTGCTTCCGGCCGTCACCTGCAGCGTGCAATCCACGATGCTGACGGGGGCATCTCCTGCTCAGCACGGCATCGTCGGCAACGGTTGGTACTTCCGCGAGCTGGGCGATGTGTACCTGTGGCGCCAGCACAACAAGCTCGTCTCCGGAGAGAAGCTGTGGGAGAGCGCGCGCGCGGCGCAGCCCGGCTACACCGCAGCGAATGTGTGCTGGTGGTACGCGATGGGGATGACGACCGACGCGACGGTCACGCCTCGCCCGATCTACCACGCCGACGGCCGCAAGTCGCCGGATGCCTACGTGCGCCCGCCCGAGCTGCACGACGAGCTGATGACGAACCTGGGCGATTTTCCGCTGTTCACCTACTGGGGTCCCACGGCATCGATCGCCTCGTCGCGATGGATCGTCTCCGCCACGCAGCACATCATCCGTACGAAGGCGCCCGATCTGACCATGGCCTACGTGCCGCACCTGGACTACGACCTGCAGCGCTTCGGCCCCACGTCGGCCCAGGCGCACGCCGCTGCGGCGGAACTCGACCAGGCACTGGCTCCGCTGCTGGATGAGTGCGAGGAGCGCGGGATCACCGTGCTCGCGGTCTCCGAGTACGGGATCGCCGACGCCTCGCAGCCGGTGCACGTCAACCGGGCGCTTCGCGACGCGGGCCTGCTCGAGGTGTACGTCCAGGACGGTAAGGAGCAGTTGGATCCATGGACGTCGCGCGCTTTCGCGGTCGCCGACCACCAGGTGGCGCATGTCTACCTCGGCGACGCGCACGACGACGCGCTGCGCCGGCGGGTGAGTGCGCTGCTGCGCGATCTGCCGGGTGTGGACGAGGTGCTGGACCGGGAGGCCCAGGCGCGCTACGGCCTGGATCACGAGCGCGCCGGCGACCTCGTGGTGGTCGCAGAACCTGGCGCGTGGTTCACCTACTACTTCTGGCAGGACGATGACCGGGCTCCCGAGTACGCGCGCGGGGTGGATATCCACCGCAAGCCTGGATACGACCCGGCCGAGCTGTTCTTCAATCCCGATGACCGGTTGGCCAAGGCGAAGGCGGCCGCGAACCTGCTGAAGAAGAAGGCGGGCCTGCGGTACGCCATGAGCACCGTGCCGCTGGACGCCACGTGGGTGCGCGGCACACACGGGCGGTTGCCGACCTCCTCGGCTGACACTCCCCTGGTGCTGTGCTCAGACCCGGACGTGCCCGTGTCCGTGGCCGGACAGGTCTCTTCCGATCACGACCAGGTGCCCGCGTCCGCGATCAAGAGCCTCGTCTTGGATTTGCAAGGCATACGTCGGTAGAGGGGATGCTTGCCCGCGCATGGTGTGATTGCCGTAGCCCCGCGGCCACAGGCAACTGAGGCTGCGACTGTGGCTTGGCGCCAATGATGAGCGCGATCGCAGACGACCTCGAGGCCTCTGGCGGGGTGAGGGGCCGAATGAGCCTCCTGTCACCCACGCACAGGCGGTCACGCTGGAAGTGTCCAGGAAGGCCCGTAGGCGCGTTGGCGGCGATGCAGTCGCTTTCGCACGTGAGGTGAACGGCGCTGGGCCGATCCATCCGGGAACGACGAAGGACGGGTGTGCTGCCATGTGCGCATGACGGGACCTGTCACGAGGATCGCGTTGACTGCCCTGGCTGAGCGTCCGCCACAGGTCGGAGAACGATCCGAGCTGCGGCGAGCATTTAGGCCGACACTCTCGACGCTCCTATGCGCTCTCACGCGTGGCGATGCTCGAGCTGATGAGTCGCACTCCGGGTTCGACCGTGCCGCTCATCATCTCGAAGAGCAACCGCGCCGCTTCGCGTCCAACCCTCTCGAAGTTCAAGTCAACGCTCGTCAGTTGTGGGCGGGGACCGGTCGTCAGGACCTCCCAATTGTCGAAGCCCAGCAGTGCCACACGCGAGGGCACATCCCACCCGGCCCGTTGAAGGGCGTCCAGCGCGCCACGCGAGATTTGGTCGTTTCCGCAGACGATCCCGTCTAGGTCGGGGTATCGGGCTATCAGGCGCTCCGTGACGGAGCGGCCCCAGTGTTCTGACCAGCTGCCAAAGTGCACAGTGTCGTCTATCAGGCCGAGGCCGCGCTCTGCGAGAGCCTCCCGCACGCCCTGGGCGCGCTCCTGCGCGGCGGTGTATCCCACGTCGCCCGAGATGTGCGCGATGCGGGTGCGGCCCTGGTTGAGCAGGTAGCGCGTGGCATCGGCTCCGGCGCCGACGTCGTCGGGCACGACCGACACATCGCGGGGGTCCGCGGACGGTGCATACGCGTACACCACGGGCACGGGAAACTCCATCGCGATAGGTTCCCGGGCATTCGTGAGAGCACCCACCACGATGATGCCGTCGACGTTGCGGCGCAAGAGTGCATTGAGGTGGAACTGCTCTCGGATCGCGTCACCGCGCGCGTCGCAGAGGAACACCGATACCCGGCCGGTTCCGAACGCGTCCTCGGCCCCCATCAGGATGGGCAAGGAGAAGCGGCCCTCGAGGTCACCCGTAATGAGGCCGACAGTGCCGGTCTGGCCCGCGAAGAGCCCACGAGCAAGTTCATTGGGATGAAATCGCAGGTGTTCGGCAGCGTCGACCACGCGCTGGCGTGTCGAGGCGCGCACGTGCGCGCGATCATTCAGTGCCTTCGAAGCAGTTCCGATGGATACACCGGCGAGCTGGGCCACGTCCCTCAGGGTCACCCTCGCCTTCCCGGGGTCGTCCGATGTGTCGGATGCATCTGATCGCGAGGTGACTGACACGTCGTTTCCTCTTCCTGACATCGGGATTGCCGGACAAACTGCCTGCGGACAGCGCCATTATGCCCGGAGTTTCGGATGTTTCGCAATCACCTGCGCGGCGTGGCAGTTGACGAGCCCCCAACCGGGTGTTACGTTTCAGAAACCCGTTGCGGACTGTTTCCGCTCCGGGTCGGTTCGGTATCGCTGCCTGGCCGAAGCACTGCACATCAACGACGATTAGAGGCAGGAAGGCACATGAGACATCATCACTCCTCACGCCGGCGCGGCACGGCCCTGGCAGGCGCAGCCATCGCGACAGGCGCCCTCGTCCTCGCCGGATGCACGCCTGACGGTGGCACCACCGACGAGAACGATGGGGCCAGCGACGGTGGCCCTGTGGAAGAGCAGAACCTCACGGTCTGGCACTACTTCAGCGCCGACAACCAGGTCCAGCTCATGGACGAGTACAAAGAACTATTCGAGAGCAACAATGAGGGCGTCACAGTCGAGAACGTGTTCGTCCCCTACGACCAGATGAACTCCCAACTGATCACGAGCGCGAGCACCGAATCCGGTCCGGACGTTGTGGTCTTCAACGGCGCAGAGGCGAGCACTCTCGTGCTCGGCGACGCGCTGGCCCCGCTCGACGACTACTGGGCCGGGTTCGAGGACGCGTCCGAGTTCCCTGAGTCCGTGGTCCACAGCCTCGACGACTCTGCCTATGCCGTGCAGGGCTACGTGAACCTCTTGGGTCTTTGGTACAACGCCGACATCCTGGCCGAGGTCGGGGTGGAGCCGCCCGAGACCATGGACGAGCTCAACACCGCCCTCGACGCAGTGGTTGAGGCTGGCTACGGCGGCATCACCCTGTCGGGACTTCCCAACTCGCAAGGCGAGTGGCAGGCATACCCGTGGCTGACGTCCTACGGCTTCTCCTATGAGGACCCGCAGGCACAGCCGCTCGCGGACGCCTTCACGATGATCCAGGACTGGACCGCCTCGGGCGCTCTCACCGCAGAGGCCGTGACGTGGGACCAGACAGTGCCCTTCCAGACCTGGGCCGCGGGCGATGTGGCATTCGCCGAGAACGGCAACTGGCAGATCGGCACCGCCGAGACCACGGCTGAATTCGAGTACGGCGTGGTTCCGCTCCCCGTGGGCGACACCGGAAAGGTCTACCTCGGTGGCGAGGGGCAAGGTGTCGGCGCATTCTCCGAGAACCCCGACCTCGCTTGGCAGTACCTGCAGGAGACGTACTACAGCCAGGAGGGTCAGCTGTTGGCCGCCGAATTGGTGGGGAGCATTCCTGCTCGTGCCGACGCAGCACAGGACGAGGTCGTCACCGGTAATCCCCTCCTTGAGGGCTTCGCCGCCACGATCGAGAACAGTGGTGCGAACTACCCGGCGCCGGCGGTTCCGCCAGAGGCAGTCGCAGACCAGCAGCTCGAGGTCGGTCAGGTATGGAGCGCCGTCATCGGCGGACAGATCACACCCGAAGAAGCAGCACAGAGTGTGATCGACACGCTCAGCGGACTGCTGTAGACCACCCCCCTGCTCGAGTTGATCCGTAGCCAAAGGAGGCTATTCCCCATGGTCACCACTGCTCCGCAGTCAACTCGACCCACCCGGCGCGGCTCCGGCCGCGCCGGGCCGGGAGGGGGAATCTCCCGCTTCCGTAGATCCACGCGCCGCAAGCAACTCATGTTCGCGGCCCCGGCGGCGCTGTTCCTCGCCTTGTTCTCCCTGTTCCCCCTGGTGCAGTTGCTCCGCATGAGCGTGAGCGACGTGAGCGTGTCCACGCTCAATGAGTCGTGGGAGTTCACCGGCACGCAGAACCTCGAGACAAACCTCGCAGGTGATGCGTTCGGGGATGCCACGCTCAACACCGTCGTCTTCGTCTCGATCGTGACAGTCCTAGGGCTGGCGATCGGTCTCGCCGCGGCGATCCTGCTCGCCAAGAGTGGACGTTGGACAGGGTTCATCCTTGCGATGCTCGTCTTCATCTGGGCGCTCCCTCCAGTCGTCAACGGGTCGGTGTGGAAGTTCCTGCTGGGCAGCACAGGGCTTTTCAATTCAGTGGCGTTGGACACCGGTCTACGTGACCAGGTGATCCCGTTCCTGTTCGATGACTCGATCGCCCTCTACTCGGTCGCGTTGGTCAATGCCTGGGCGGTGGTGCCATTCAACGCACTCGTGTTCAGAGCCGCCATCATGGGCATTCCCTCGGAGGTTTTCGAAGCCGCACGCATGGACGGTGCGAGCAGATGGGGCGAGATCCGCCACATCGTGGTGCCCATGGTCAAGCCCACCACCCTGGTGCTGACGGTCCTCACCGTGGTCTATGGATTCCGCTCATTCGACTTCATCTACGTCATGACCTTTGGGGGCCCCGGCACGGCCACCACCACGCTCCCGTTCTTGGGGTACGTCCAGGCATTCGTCAGGTTCGACTTCGGGCTGGGCGCCTCCACTGCAGTGGTTGCGGTGCTCATGGTGGTCATCCTGGCGGTGCTCTATGCCCGCAGCGTGCGACGAGAGGAGGCCCACTCATGAGCCGCACACCCGCTTCGCCCGTAGCAAGGGGCCTGGGCACCGCCCCCTCTGGCAACCCCGCGACACACCAGGAGAGTGGCCTGCGCGCACGGCTGCGCCTCAAGGAGCCCGTCGCCTCTCCGCTGCGCGTGGTGCTGTTCCTCATGTACGGGATCCCCTTGTTCTGGATCCTGCTCACGTCGCTGAAGTCGCCAAGCCAGGTGATCTCCTCGCAGTCCTCGTTGCTGTTCAGCCCCACGCTCGACGCCTACACCAAGGCACTGGGTGACTCGGGCCTCTACACCGCACTCCAGCAGTCTTTCGTGATCGCGGCGGGCACGACGGTGCTGTCTCTCGCGATTGCGATCCCTGCCGGCTACGGCCTGGCGCGCGTGGACTCGCGGGTCACGACTATCGGCTTGGGGACGTTGATCGTGCTGCAGATGCTGCCGCAGACGTCCAACGTGATCCCGCTGTATCAGATCTTCGCGAGCTGGGGACTGTTGGACCGCAACATCGGTGTCATCATCGCCGACACGGCGTTGCTCGTCCCGTTCGCGGTGCTGTTGATGCGCCCGTTCTTCCGGGCGGTACCTCCCGCGCTTGAGGAGGCCGCGTCGCTCGATGGAGCCAACACCTTCCGCACCTTCTGGTCGGTCATGCTGCCGATCTCGCGAAACGGCATCGCCACGACCGGCACTCTCGTCTTCCTCCTGGCATGGGGCGAGTTCCTGTATGCCATCAACTTCTTCCAGACCCCCGGCAACTACCCCCTCAGCGCGTTGCTGGCGCAGCAGGTCTCCGCATTCGGCATCGACTGGCCAGGACTGATGGCGCTCGCCGTCATCACGTCGATCCCGATCATGCTGCTGTTCGTGTTCACGTACCGCCTGCTGCGCGAGGGGCTCACCCTCGGAGCGGTGAAGTGAGGATCGGGACGAGCGTCGTCGACGCAAGACTGCCCCACCTGACAACACCCCCCATCGCATCTTGACCCACCCACTAGGAGAGATTCACCGTGACGAACGAGGTCCACACCACCGCCCTTCCCGTGCAGCCGAGCCGTGGCGCCCTGCGTCCCATTGGGATGGCCGATGCAGTCATTGCAGACGGCTTCTGGGCTCAGCTGCAGTCACTCAACGCGTCTGCGATGATTCGTCACTGCGAAGACTGGATGGAACGCCTGGGGTGGATCGGCAACTTCGACGCCGCCGTCGAGGGGAGACTTCCCGAGGCCCGTCGGGGGCGTGAGTTCTCCGACTCCGATGTCTTCAAGCTGATGGAGGCGATGGCATGGGAGATCGGCCGCACCGGCGACGAGGATCTCGACGCCCGCTTCGAGGCGCTCGTGGATCGCATCCTGCCGGTGCAGGAGGAGGACGGCTACCTCAACACCAGATTCGGCCGTCCGGGACAGCAGCCGCGCTACTCCAACTTCGAGTGGGGGCACGAGCTGTACTGCTTCGGCCACCTGTTCCAGGCCGCGGTCGCGCGCGCACGCACCACGGGCCACGACCGGTTCGTGGCCATGGCCTGTCGCGCGGCTGATCACGTGTGCGACACCTTCGGTGAGGGCGGCCTTCAGGCTGTGGGCGGGCATGCGGAGATCGAGCCCGCGCTGGTCGAGCTCGGTCGACTCACCGGCGAGCAGCGCTACCTGGATCAGGCCCGACTGTTCGTGCATCGTCGTGGCCACGGCCTGCTGGAGGACATCGAATTCGGGCGCGCCTACTACCAGGACGACGAGCCCATCCACGAGTCCACCGTGCTGCGCGGACACGCGGTGCGGGCCACCTACTTGGCGGCCGGGGCGGTCGACGTCGCGATCGAGAGCGGGGACGACCTCCTGCTCGGTGCCGTCCAGCAGCAGATGGCGACCACGCTCGCGCGTCGCACGTACATCACCGGCGGCATGGGGGCTCACCACGAGGGAGAGTCGTTCGGCTCCGATTTCGAGCTGCCTTCTGACCGGGCCTACGCCGAGACCTGTGCGGGCATCGGATCGATCATGGCGAACTACCGACTGCTTCTCGCGACCGGAGACGTCCGCTATGCCGATGTGATCGAGCGCACTCTCTTCAACGTGCTCGCCACATCACCTGGAGAGGACGGTCGCAGCTTCTTCTACGCAAACACGCTTCACCAGCGCGAGCCCGGCGTGGTGCCTGAGCCAGACGCCGTCTCGCCGCGCGCCGCCGCCAGCATGCGAGCGCCGTGGTTCGCAGTGAGCTGCTGCCCCACCAATGTGGCGCGGACCGTGGCGTCACTGTCCAGCTACTTCGCGGCATCCACGGTCGATGCGCTGCACATCTACCAGTACGCGACCGGGTCGGTGCGCGCTGAGCTTGACGCAGGGCCTGTGGCCGTGGACGTCGAGACCGACTACCCCGATGGCGGTGAGGTGGCCTTCACCGTGACCGAGACGCTCGATACGCCGTGGACGCTCGCGATGCGGGTGCCGGCATGGGCCGAGGGCGCGACGTTGACCGTCGCGGGAGCCGCGGAGCGGGTGAATCCCGGCCTGGCGACAGTCACCGAGTCGTTCGAGGTTGGAGACACCGTGGTGCTCAGCCTGCCGATGCGCACGCGCATGACCCTGCCCGATGTGCGGATGGATGCGCTGCGCGGTCAGGTCGCCTTCGAGCGCGGGCCACTGGTGTTGTGCGTCGAATCGGTCGACGTCCCGTCGATCGACGTCGTCGACCAGCTACGCGTCGCAGGCGGGATCCGCGACGAAGGTGCCACCCAGGTCACGGTCGGGATGAGGACGATAGCGCTTCCGGACCGAGCGTGGCCTTTCGAATCGGGCAATGCGGCCTCCGCGAGTGCTGACACGGTGGATGTGCCGTTGCGGCCCTATCACCAGTGGGGCAACAGGGGCTCGTCGACGATGCGGGTATGGATCCCCTTGGACGCCGACGTCGCCACAGAGGCGCCATAGGGGAAGGTGGAGCGGTCGCGGTCTCGACATAATCGGCACCGCGCCCTCCCCTGTCATGTGACGGGGCAAGTGTCGCGGCCACGGCCGTGCCCGCCCTCAGACGGCGGCGACCATCCTCAACTTGGCTCCGACACGCTGCGCCCAGTCGCGGATCTCCTCGAAGTCGCGGAAGTCTCCCTTGGGCGGGTTGAGGGCACGGATGATGGCCCTCTCCCCCACGTTCAGGCGGTCCCACTGGAGGCAACCCGGGAAGCGCACGTGCTCGTTCGCGTTGACGTCGCGCGCCAGCGCCTCGGCCTCGTCGAGTGGCTGCCCGGGACGCACGATGGGCTCCATGCCCACCGAGAACATGTATACCTCGCGCTCGTGCAGGTCGATCACGTGGTCGCGGACCAGTTCCGCGGCGTCGCGACGCCACATCCCGCCGTACACGGCGCTGCCGACTACGACCGCGTCGTAGAAGTGCACGCCAAGCACGTCGCAGGCGTCCTGAAAGTCCACCTCGAAGCCGAGCTCGATGAGCTCATCCGCGATGGCACGGCCCACCTCGCGGGTGGACCCGTACTTGGAACCGGTAGTGACGAGAACCTTCATGACGACCTCCTGACTGGGTGATACCAGTCTGAGCCCGCGCATCGGCCCTTGCCAGGGACCTATGTCCCCAGGCCCGAGGGCCTATGTCACCCTCCTGGCCTCGTCCGCCCGCTACTCGACGACCAGGATCAGGTCCCCACCAGTGAGAGTCTCATTGCCGTCGAGGGCAATGCGCTTCACGGTGCCCGCCACCGGCGTGGTGATCGCGGACTCCATCTTCATGGCCTCGATCAGCGCGACGGTCTGTCCCGCCTGGACCTCGTCGCCCTCGTCGACCGTGACGGCGACGGCACCGGAGAATGGCGACCCGATCTGCCCGGGCTTGGTGCCATCGGCCTTCTCGCGCTGGACCACGTCGACCGACGCGGCCTCGTCACGCACCTGCACCGGACGAATCGAGCCGTTGTAGGTGAAGATCGCCGTGCGCTCGCCGTGGTCGTCCGGCTCGCCGAGCGCCTCGAGGGAGACGATCATCCGCACGCCCTTGTCGAGCTCGATGTTCACCTCTTCCCCGCTGCCCACCGTGAGGCCGTACAAGTAGTGGAACGTGTCGATGACGGAGATGTCTCCGTAGTTGTCGACCGCGACGTCGAAGTCGTCGGCCGGCCCGGGGAACAGCAGGTGGTTGAGCGCACGCCTGCGCACCTGTCCGGGCTGCGCGAGCTTCTCGCGGTCCTCGTCGGACAGCGGAGCGAGTTCGCGCGACGACGAGCGACCCTCGAGGGCCTTGGTGCGGAACGGCTCGGGCCAGCCGCCAGGGGGATCGCCCAGTTCGCCCTGCAGGAAGCCGATGACGGAGTCCGGCAGGTCGTACTTGTCCGGGTTCTGCTCGAAGTCCTCGGGGTCGGCGCCCTTGGCCACCAGGTGGAGGGCGAGATCGCCGACGACCTTGGACGTGGGCGTCACCTTCACCAGCCGGCCTAGGATGCGGTCGGCCGCGGCGTAGGTGTCCTCGATCTGCTCGAACCTGTCCGCGAGGCCCAGGGAGATCGCCTGCTGGCGCAGGTTGGACAGCTGTCCGCCCGGGATCTCGTGGCGGTAGACGCGGCCTGTCGGCCCCGGCAGCCCCGATTCGAACGGCGCGTAGAGCTTGCGCACGGCCTCCCAGTAGGGCTCGAGGTCCTGGGCGGCGGCGAGCGAAACGCCCGTGTCGCGGGAGGTGTGCTCGAGAGCGGCGACCAGCGCGCTCATGGGCGGCTGGGACGTGGTCCCCGCCATCGCCGCGCTGGCGACGTCCACGGCGTCCACTCCCGCCTCGGCGGCGGCCAGCAGCGTGCCGATCTGTCCGCCCGCGGTGTCGTGGGTGTGCAGGTGCACCGGCAGGTCGAAGCGCTCGCGGAGCGCCGACACCAGCGTGAACGCCGCGGCCGGGCGGAGCAGGCCCGCCATGTCCTTGAGGGCGAGCACGTGCGCGCCCGCCTCCACCAGCTGGTCCGCGAGCTTCAGGTAGTAGTCGAGGGTGTAGAGGTCCTCGTCCGGCGAGATCATGTTGCCCGTGTAGCACAGCGTGGCCTCGGCCACCGACTGGCCGGTCGCGCGCACGGCCTCGATCGCGGGGCGCATCTGGTCCACGTCGTTGAGGGCGTCGAAGATCCGGAAGATGTCGATGCCGGTCTCGGTGGCCTCCTCGACGAACGCCTGCGCGACCTCGTCGGGGTACGGCGTGTACCCCACGGTGTTGCGCCCGCGCAGCAGCATCTGGAGCGCGATGTTCGGGACCTCTTCGCGAAGGTTCGCGAGCCGCAGCCACGGGTCCTCGGAGAGGAACCGCATGGCGACGTCGTAGGTCGCCCCGCCCCAGCATTCGATCGACAGCAGCTCGGGCGTCATGCGCGACACGTGACCCGCGGCCTTCAGCAGGTCGTACGTGCGCACGCGAGTCGCGAGGAGCGACTGGTGCGCGTCGCGCATGGTGGTGTCGGTCAGCTTCAGCTGCTTGGCCGCGCGCAGTTCGCGCGCGAAGCCCTCGGGGCCGAGGTCGAGCAGCTGCTGGCGCGTGCCGGCAGGCGGCTCGACGTCGAGGTCGATCGAGGGCAGCTTCACGGCCGGGTGCAGCGCCGTGTCCGCGGGCTCGCCGTTGGGACGGTTCACGGTCTGGTAGCCCAGGAAGCTCAGCAGCTTGGTGGAGCGCTCCTGGCTCTCGGGCACCTCGAGCAGGTGCGGGCGCTGGTCGATGAACGACGTAGTCACGCCCCCGGCGCGGAAGTCCGGGTCGTCGATCACGGCGCGCAGGAACCGAATGTTCGAGGTCACTCCGCGAATGCGGAACTCGGCGAGCGCACGCGAGGCCCGGCGGGTGGCGGTCTCGAAGTCGTGTCCGCGGCACGTGAGCTTGACCAGCATCGAGTCGAAGTGACCCGTGACGGAGTTGCCCGCCATGCCGGTCGCGCCGTCGAGGCGCACCCCAGCGCCACCCGGCGACCGGTAGGCGACGATGCGGCCCGTGTCGGGCAGGAACCCGTTGGTGGGGTCCTCCGTGGTGATGCGCGTCTGAACCGCGAACCCGTTGGTGCGCACGTTCTCCTGGCGGATCCCGATCTGCTCGAGGGTCTCGCCCGACGCGATGCGCATCTGCGCGCTGACAATGTCGAGGTCGGTGACCTCCTCGGTTACCGTGTGCTCGACCTGGATGCGCGGGTTCATCTCGATGAACACGTGCTGTCCGGCGCGCTCGCCCTCGGTCTCGAGCAGGAACTCGACGGTGCCGGCGTTGACGTATCCGAGCGACTCGGCGAACCTCACCGCGTCGCGGCAGAGCGCTTCGCGGATCGCGGGGTCGAGGTTGGGCGCGGGTGCGATCTCCACCACCTTCTGGTGGCGGCGCTGCACCGAGCAGTCGCGCTCGTACAGGTGGACGATGTTGCCCTCGTTGTCCGCGAGGATCTGCACCTCGATGTGGCGCGGGCCCAGCACCGCCTGCTCCAGGAACACCGTGGAGTCGCCGAAGGCGTTGTCCGCCTCGCGCATCGCTGCCGCGAGCGCATCGGGCAGCGCCTCGCGCTTCTCCACGCGGCGCATGCCGCGCCCGCCGCCACCGGCGACGGCCTTGACGAAGATCGGGAAGCCGATCTCGTCCGCGGCGGCGATGAGCTCGTCCTTGTCCTTGGACGGCTCGGAGGAGTTCAGGACCGGCACATCGGCGGCCTTCGCGGCCTTGAGCGCGGCCACCTTGTCCCCCGCCTGCGCGAGCACCTCGGGCGGCGGTCCGATGAACGTGACGCCCTCCTGCTCGCAGCGACGGGCGAGCTCCACGTTCTCCGACAGGAAGCCGTAGCCCGGGTAGATCGCGTCGGAGCCCGAGTGCTTGGCGATCCGAATCATCTCGTCAATGTCGAGGTACGCCTTGACCGGGTGCCCCTCCTCGCCGATCTCATACGCCTCGTCCGCCTTGACCCGGTGCTCGGACATCCGGTCCTCGTGTGGGAATACGGCGACTGTCTTGGCACCCAGTTCGTAGGCGGCGCGGAAGGCGCGCACGGCGATCTCTGCCCGGTTGGCGACGAGGACCTTGGAAAACATTGACTTCCCTTCGACGGTGGCTTTATCTTGCCAGGTTTGCGGGTGCGCGTCAGCAAGGCCGCCGATGCGGCGCAGGGCGCGGTGGTTCAGCTCGCTGTCGAGCGCTTGGCGCGGCGGTCGGCGAGGTCATCGACCGCAGCGGCGGCCGATGCGGGGGAATCGCCCCGGTCGGCAGGCAGGGAGGACAGCGAACCCTCGAGTTCGCGCCACACCTTTCCGAGGGCGATGCCGAACACTCCTTGTCCACCCTGGACCAGGTCGATCACCTCGTCGTCCGACGTGCACTCGTACACCGAGGCACCATCGGACATGAGGGTGATGCGGGACAGATCATCGACGCCGCGCTCGCGCAGCGCCGAGACTGCCGAGCGGATCTGCTGCAGCGACACTCCGGAGTCGAGGAGGCGCTTGACCACGCGCAGCACGAGGATGTCGCGGAAGCCGTAGAGGCGCTGGGTGCCGGAACCTGTCGCTGCCTTGACGCTGGGCTCGACGAGACCGGTGCGCGCCCAGTAGTCCAGCTGACGGTAGGTGATTCCGGCCGCCTTGCACGCGGTGGGACCGCGGTAGCCAGTGTTCTCGTCGAGGTGCGCGAGCCCGTCATCGAACAGGATCCCCTGGTCGGACACTGAGGTCAGGCCGGGGCCTTCCTGCTCTGCCATCGCTACTCCTCGCGCTCGATCCCTCTCCACCAAGGTAGGGCGGTGGACCCCGCCGGTCAACGACATCGCCCCTCCCCCGGTGGCGTGTCGCCCGCTGACCGTCTATCGGTCGATCTGCTCGTGCACACAAGCGCTGAACACCGCGACGGCCGCGTCGGCGCGTGCGCTCGTGATCGCATCGGCCGCGGCATCGTCACCCCTGCGCCGGTCGGGAGCGGAGGCGCCTGCGATGAGTTCCGCTTCGCGGCCGGCCGCTCGCACCAGGGCCTTGAGGGAACGGGGGTCTCCCCCGGCTCCCAGGTATGCACCGCCCGCGACGACCAGCGGCACGCATTCACGTTCGAATCGCCCTGGGACGCGCTGGTGGACGACGCCCTCCTCCTCGAGGGTCGAGACCACCGAGTCCGTGACGCCCGCCGCCTGCGCCAACTCGGCGTGCGTCAAGTACGTACCGGTGTCCTCCACCGAATACGGGGTGACCGCGAGATGCATGCGACCCGAGTCGAGTGACTCGAGGGTCTCCGCGATCACGCTCAACGGGCGAAAGTGGTCGCGCTGCTCGCGCAGCACGAAGCGCAGGCGCTCGAGATCGGCCGGAGAGTACTGGCGGTATCCCGCGGCCGTGCGATCCGGGGACACCAGGCCGTTGTTGTCCAGATAGCGCAGCTTCGACGGCGTGAGGGCGGGGAACTCGTTTCCCAGCTGCTGCAGCACGTCACTCACGCGCAGCATCGGCTCGTGCGACAGCGCGTGCGGCCACAGTCCCGTGCCGGGATCCGCCTCCGGCGCCTCGATCGCGAGGTCGGTGGCCTCGTCGCCGCGGGACGCGGCATGCACGGCCCTGAGCGCAGTCATCGAGTCAGCGGGCCGATCCCGGATAGAAGCTCATCCGGTACTTGCCGATCTGCACCTCGTCGCCGTCGTGCAGCTCCACCTCGGTGACCGGCTCGCGGTTGACGTAGGTGCCGTTCAAGGAACCGGCATCCTTCACGTAGAAGGTCTTGCCGTCCCGGATGAACTGCACGTGCTCCCGGCTCACCGTCACGTCGTCGAGGAAGATGTCACCCGACACCGATCGACCCGCGGTCGTGACATCCACGTCCAGCAGGAACCTCGCGCCCTGGTTCGGACCGTGGTGCACGATCAGCAGCGCGCAGTCCTCGTCGAGGGCGTCCACGGCGGTCTGGTCCTGCGGTGACAGGCGGTGCGGCGAGTGGTCGTCCACCGGTACCTGCGCGTCGAGCGACATCGTGCGCTCGACTGGGCTCTCGTCATATGTCATGGCGCCCCCTTTCTCACGTTGGCCGTCTCCATCATCCTAGGCGGTGTGGCGGAGCATCGGCGGACGCGCCGTTGGCAGTGGACCGGGCACGAGCCGCGACGTCGCGAACGTAGGCGATCCCCGAGATCCAATACAGTCCCGCGGCGGCGCACGCGCCGACTATCGCAGCGACGTGAACACCGTCCCAGCGTTCGAAGGCAAGGAACGCCAGCGGCAGGAACACGTACAGCGCAGCGGTCGCCGCCTTGCCCGTGAAAGTGACCTGAGGAGACGACACGCGGTGCGAGTGGCCCACCATCACCACGATTGCCACCATCGCGTCCCTGGCCAGCAGGATCGCGACGAGCCACCACGGCACGGCGCCTCGCAACGCGAGGGCGATCACGACCACGATCGTCAGCAGCCTGTCCGCCGCGGGATCCAACAGCCGGCCGAGCGCCGTGACCTGGCTCCAGCGGCGGGCAAGGAAGCCGTCGAGGAAGTCGCTCACGCCAGCAGCGGCAAGCGCGGCCACCGCCCACAGGTCGTGGCCGGCGACCAGCAGCCAGCCGAACACACCGATCAGCGCAATGCGCACCATCGAGATGACGTTGGGAACGGTCCACACCGCGCTGCTGAATTGATCGGCGCGGGGATTTGCCGTCGCGTCAGGATGCTCCATGCTCTCGAGATCGCGCGGCTCCTCCACGCCCGGGAGTCTACTTGGACTCTTCCTCCGAGGCGATGACCTTGTCGACGGTCTCCGTCGCGATGCGCGTGGCCTCGTCGTCAGACGCGCCCCGTGCGAGTTCCCTCGTCCTGATCTGCTCGAACCGCTGGTGACGGCTCTCCGATGGCTTCTGATCCGACATGGTCATCTCCCTTCACATTCGGCTTCGGGACTGCACTATCAGCCTAGGGCTCGGCGCCCAGGAGCGCGCGGTCAGGCGCGCTGCCATCACTCCGAGACGGCCTTCTCGAGCTGGGCCTTCGACATCGTCGACCGGCCCTTCACGCCTTTGCGCTTGGCCTCCGCGTACAACTGGTCCTTGGTCCGCCCCTGTGACCCGGAGTGGGACCGGAGGCCTCCTCGACGACCGCTCGAGATGTCGTCCGTCGACGACTTCGATGACTGGTCGGCCTCACCGGACCTCGCGCGCGCCTTGTTCACGGTGCGCGCCGCGATCTCCTTCGCCTCGTCCTCGGAGGCGCCGGCATCGAGCTTCGACTCCTTGACCTCTTCGTACTGGCGTTCGCGCTTGTCGCTCCACTCGCTGGGGGTCATCGATGCTCCTCCTGATCGCAGGTCGCTGGCTTCACCTCTGTGGCGTCAACGGGAGCGTCGCCAGGGATGTTCCACGCCGCAGCTCGCCCGCGATGCGCTCCGTGGGGTCGAATGGCGTCCCGTAGCGATGGGTGGTGAGCGACACCGCCTGCTCACGAACGAAAGGCAGCAGCTCGAGCTGCGGCGCCGATGTCACCGGGCCGTCGAAGACGGCGATGTCCGCGTGGCCCCGCCACGCGTCCGCGACATCCCCCACGTACCTCACGCGCGACTGGCCGCTGGCGCGGACCGCAGCGATCGCATCGTCCTCGGACTCTCGCATGACTGGCACTCCTGCCGATTCGAGCGCGTCGGCGAGACCCTCGGGCGGGTCCACGGCTGCGCTGACGCGTCCCTTCGCACCGGCCCGCACCATCGCGGCGCACACCCGCACGAGGTCCTCCGCACGAGCCCCGTCCCAGCGGATCACTGCCGGGACGGGCACGTAGCGCAGCACATTCGCCTCGCACGTGAGCCCAGTCGGGTCGTGACCCACCGAGAAGCGCCGAGCCCACTCCCGCTGGTCGGCCTCAGCGGCGACACGCACCCATGCGGCGTCGGCGACGCCGACCGTGGCCTCGACGGCCGGATCGAGGACCGTGCGTTCGCCGCCATCCGAGGGCAGTGGGGCGCGGGACCAGCCTGTGAGCGTGGAGACGTAATGCGGGCCTCCAGCCTTGACGGTGGGGCCCACGACCGAGCGCTTCCATCCGCCGAAGGGCTGACGCTGCACAATCGCGCCGGTGGTGCCCTTGTTGACGTAGAGGTTGCCCGCCTCCACGGCATCGATCCAGGAGCGAATCTCCCCCTCGTCAAGCGTGTGGATGCCCGATGTCAGGCCGTAGTCCACCTCGTTCACCAGCGCGATCGCGTGATCGAGGTCCCGGGCACGCACGATGCCGAGCACAGGGCCAAAGCACTCGACTCGGTGCATGAAGGATCCGGGCTCGACCCATCCGCGCACGCCGGGGCTCCACAGCCCCTCGGCGACGCGCTGCGGCTCGACCCACCAGGTCTCGGCATCGTCGAGTTGGGTGAGGCCGCGGTGCAGCTTGCCCGAGGGCTCCGCGATCACCGGGCCCATCTGCGTGCCCGGGTCCGTCGCCTGGCCCACGCGCAGCGATCGCACCGCGTCCCGCAGCTGGCGGTGGAGGCGCGGCGAGTCCGCCACCGAGCCCACCAGCACCGCGAGCGACGCTGCGGAGCACTTCTGCCCTGCGTGGCCGAACGCGGACGCCACCAGGTCGCGCACCGCGAGGTCCAGGTCTGCGCTGGGCGTGATGATCATCGCGTTCTTGCCCGAGGTCTCAGCGTGCAGCCGCAGCTCGGGCCTGGCGTCGAGGAAGCCCTGAGCCGTCTCGAACGCGCCGGTCAGGATCACCTGATCCACGCGGGGGTCGCCGATGAGCGCGTGGCCCAAGCGCCGTGGATCGAGGTCGATCAATCGCACGAGATCCCGGTCGACCCCGGCCCCACGCAGCACGTCGACGAGCACTGCGCTGCATCGGCGCGCCTCCTCGGCGGGCTTGAGGATCACTGCCGAACCCGCGGCGAGCGCCGCCAGGGTGGACCCCGCGGGGATCGCCACCGGGAAGTTCCATGGCGGCGTCACGACCGTCAGCGCCCGCGGCTCGGCGGCGGCACCGGACACCTCATCCAGGCGTCGCGCGCTGTTCGCGTAGTAGCGCGCGAAGTCGATCGCCTCCGACACCTCGGGGTCGGACTGATCGAGGGTCTTGCCGGTCTCGGAGGCCATCACCTCCACCAGGTCGTGGCGGCGCCGCTCGAGTTCGTCGGCGACGCGATCCAACAGCTCGGCGCGTGCAGACGCGGGGGTGAGACCCCAACGCCGCCCCCCGGCGTGCACCTCGCCGATCGCACGGGACAGGGTGTCGGCATCGTCGATGCGCGCCTCCGTGACCGCCTGCGCACCCGCCTGCCGCGAGGCCGCACGTGCGAGCACCCGCGCACCGTCGGCCCTGGTCGAGCCGACCGCGGGGTCGCTGTCGCTCGCGTTGCGGAACGCCCCGTGGTCCCGTGGCACAGCAGGAGAGGCGCGATGAGAGCGCGCCGGCGCCGGCTTGGCCGCGAGGGCGCACGCCTCGCGGAACGCGCGCTCCTCCCGCTCGAAGTCGGCCTGGCTGTGAGCGAGCGTGGGAAGGCGCGACAGGAAGTTCTGAGGGTTCGCGACCTCCTCGAGGCGGCGCACCAGGTATGCGAGAGCGACGTCGAAGTCCGCGGGGTCCACCACCGGCGTGTAGAGCCTCAAGGTGCCGACGTCACGGGCGACCGCGCTCGCGACCGGCTCCCCCATTCCCAGCAGCATCTCGAACTGCACGTCATCGGCCACCCCACGACGGTTGGCGAGGTCCCACGCGAGAGCGACATCGAAGAGGTTGTGGCCGGCGATCCCCACCTTGAGGCCACGCGTGGACTCGGGGGTCAGTGCCGCGTCGAGCATGCGCTTGTAGTGCGCATCGGTCTGCGCCTTGGAGCCCCACGGGGCGAGCGACCACCCGCGCAGCTCCGACTCCACGCGCTCCATCGACAGGTTGGCGCCCTTCACGATCCGCACGCGCAGCGGCGCTCCCCCGGCGTCGATGCGTTCCGCCGCCAGTCGCTGCACCCGGTCCAGGGCCGCGCTGGACTCCGGCAGGTACGCCTGGATCACGATGCCGGCCGACAGCCCGCGCAGTCGCTCGTCCCGCATCAGGTGCTCGAAGACGGCGAGCGTCACCTCGAGGTCCCGGTACTCCTCCATGTCCAGGTTGACGAACGTGCCCCCGGCGTCCCGCGCCGCCTCATAAAGCGGCAGCAGCGTCGCGGTGATCTCCGCGACCGCTCCATCCACGTCCCACGGAGAGTGCGGCGCGGTGGCGGCGGACACCTTGATCGACACGTAGTCCACGTCGGGGTGCACGATCAGCGCCCGCGTGCGCTCCACGCGTCGCGCCGCCTCCTCGCGGCCCAGCACCGCCTCCCCCAGCAGGTTGACGTTCAACTGCGCCCCGTCGGCCCGCAGGCGCCGCAGGGATCGCGACAGTCGGCGCGGTCGCGCATCCACCACCAGGTGCCCCACGAGCGCCCGCACGAACCGTCGTGCGATCGCGACTGTCAGATGCGGCGCGATCCGGCACGCGACGGCGCCCGCCCGGGACACCCATGCGAGGGTTGCGGGGAGGTGGGCGTCCGCACCGGCCGATGCGCGGCGCAGGGCCGCGGCCGCGACCAGGGGGTCTTCGGGCCGCACCAGGCCGTCGACCACCTCCGTGAGGTATCTCAGCCCTCCCTCCGAGCGCAGCGCGTGGCCCATGATCCGCGCACCGAGGCGCGGGCGGGAGCCTTCCGAGTCGTCGAGCCAGCGGCGCACCTGCTGGACCGCGCGGTCGGGGTCGGTGGGGACTGAGGTCAGGGCGGGGACGGCCATGGCCTCAGTGTGCGGCGGGGAGATAGTTCAGGTCTATCCAGGCTTCTTGAAGTTTATTGTGAAGCTGTGCTGAACTGTTGGCATGCTCAGCATCCAGCGCCTGCGGACCCTGCGCGAGTTCGCGATACGGGGCACCGTGGCCGGTGCCGCCGACAGCCTCGGGTACACCGCATCGGCCGTGTCGCAGCAGCTCTCCGCCTTGGAGAGGGAGACCGGGGCGAGACTGCTGCGCAAGTCGGGGCGTCGCCTGGTGCTGACCACGGCCGGGGAGCGCCTCGTGGCCGCCGCGGATACCGTGCTGAACGCCGTGGAGTCCGCCGAGTCGGACCTGCGCGCCACCCGCGGCGAGCCGGCGGGGTCGGTGCGCGCCGCGATGTTCCAATCCGCGGCGCTGTCGCTCCTGCCCAGTGCTCTTGGTCATCTGCGCGAGGCCGCTCCCAAGGTGCGCCTGCAGGTGACTCAGAGCGAGCCCGCCCAGGCGCTCCAGGACACGTGGGCCCGCGACTACGACGTCGTGATCGCGGAGGAGTATCCGCACCACTCCGCGCCGCACTACCCCGGTCTGCGTCGCGAGACGCTCATCAGCGATGAGATCTCCTTGGCCGCGCGCGCACGATCACGGACAGAGGACGGCCCGGGGGCTCGCTCCCTCGCCGATCACCGGGACAGCGTGTGGGTCATGGAGCCTCGCGGCACGGCATCGCGCCACTTCGCGGAGCAGACCTGCCGGCTCGCGGGATTCGAGCCGGACGTGCGCTACGAGACCGCGGACCTGCAGGCGCACATCGCCCTGGTCGCCGCAGGCGAGGCCGTGTCGCTGCTGCCGGGGCTCATGTGGATGGCGACCCCCGCCGACATCGTGCGCTCGACCCTGCCCGGAACGCCCCGACGCACCGTGTTCGCCGCCATGAGGGCGACCACGTCCGTGGACCCCGCCGTGTCTGCCGTCCTCAGCGCTCTGCGTCTGGCGGCTGCGCCGTTGGGTCGGGTGTGACCCCCTCCTGATGGGCACGCGTGGCGAAGCCCGGATCGTTGACCAACAGGGCCGCTCCCGCCACCGCCGCGGGCATGAACAGCGCTGCGCCGAGCGGTATGAGGAACAGCACGAACACTGCGGCCCCGAACCCCACCACCTTGGCGCGGTTCCGTCGCAGCACCGCGCGCCGCGCGACCAGCGAGACGTGGCCTCGTCTGGCAAGCGGGTACGCCGTGAGTTCAAGCGCGAGGAACCACCCGCCGATGCTTGCGCCCAGCACGAAGGCGGCGATCCCTCCCACCACGGGTACGAGCCCGATCAGGAACAGCCCCGCGGCCAGCGGCAGCGTGAGCAGCGCCAGTCTCACGGCCTCGCCGACGCCGCGCAGCAGCGAGCGGGCCCAATGCTCGTCGGGTTCGGCGCCGACGAAGCCCTGCCGGGCATCCACTGCCCGGCCGATCCGTTCGAAGAAGGGCTGGCCGATGGTGAGGGTGACCGCGGTGAACGCGTAGACGGCCACGAGGACGCTGCCCGCCACGACGGCAAGCGCCGCGATGACCTGCACCGCGCCGTGCGCCCAGCTGCCGTCGTCGACCACGAGCGACGCAAGCGACCGGGACCAACCCGCGAGCTGGGTCGCGATGACGATCGCCGCTCCTCCGAACAGCGCGGCGGTGATGGCGCCCGGGAGCAGTCCCCACGCCATCAGGCCAGGCGAGGTGCTCCAGGTCCGCAGTCCGCGCCAGGCCGTCGCCGCCCCGGAAGCGGCCTCGCGGACTGGCCTGACGCTGGCGGACGACGCGCGCGGTGACATGTGGCGATGCTAGCGGCCGCGCCATGGCTATCCTGGCCCAATCCCCGAGCCCTCCGACGTCCCTGGCGGTGCAAGACCTGTGACCGATCTGCTTCTGCGCAACGCGCGACTCCTCGGCGGCGACGCCCCCGTGGACATCGCCATCCGAGACGGGATGATCGCGAGCATCGTCGACTCCGCGGCACGCGGTTCGCACGCTCCCGCCGCCGAGGTGCTCGATCTCGAGGGCCGGTGGGTCGCACCAGGGTTGTGGGACCACCACGTGCACTTCACGCAGTGGGCCATCGTGCGCCGCAGACTCGATCTGTCCGCCGCACGCAGCGCCGCCGCGGCCGCCCACATCATCGCGGCCCGCATGGTCGCGGAGATCGAGATGTACGAGCCGATCATCGGCTATGGCTACCGCGACGCGATGTGGGAGGACGAGGCGACCGCCGAGGTGCTCGACCAGGTGGCGCCGCACCGGCCCGTCGTGGTGCTGTCCGGCGACATGCACGCGTGCTGGGTCAACACCGCCGCGCGAGACCGCTACGGCCTTCCCGATGCGGGGGTGCTGCGGGAGGACGATGCGTTCGCGCTGCAGATGCGCCTGGAGAAGGCGGCGCCCGGCGATGAGGATCTCGCGATCAGCGAGGCGGCCGTGGCGGCCGCGTCCCGAGGAGTCGTCGGCGTGGTCGACCTGGAGATGGCGCACAATCTCGCGGGCTGGACAGAACGCATGACACGCGGTCTGCACGCGCTGCGGGTCCACTCCGGCTTCTACCCCGCAGAGCTCGATGAACGGGTCGAGGCCGGCTGGCGCAGCGGCGATGAGGTGCCGGGCACCTCCGGGCTGCTCACCATCGGCCCACTTAAGATCATCACCGACGGCTCGCTCAACACCCGAACCGCCTACTGTCACGACCCCTACCCCGGTCGGGACACACGCGGCGTGCTCACGGTCTCGCCGGAGCAATCGGAGCGACTGCTGGCCCAGGCCGTGGAGCATGGCTTCACGGCGGCCGTGCACGCCATCGGTGACGCCGCCGTCACGCACGCGCTGGACTCGTTCGAGCGCACCGGGGCCACCGGCACGATCGAGCACGCCCAGCTCGTGCGCCACGAAGACCTCGCGCGCTTCGGTGCGCTCGGCGTCACGGCGTCGGTGCAGCCAGAGCACCTGTGGGATGACCGCGACCCGACCGAGCGGATCTGGCCCGACCGCGCCGACCGGGCGTTCCCGCTCGCCGCACTGCGCGACGCCGGCGCGCGACTGGTGCTCGGCTCCGACGCGCCCGTGGCACCGCTCGACCCGTGGCGCGCGATCGCCGCGGCCGTGCATCGCAGTGCGGACGAGCGAGCGCCGTGGCACCCCGAGCACGCCCTGACGCGCGAGCAGGCGCTGGTGGCCTCGGCCGGCTCGCTCCGGCTCAGCGAGGGAGCCGCCGCGGACCTGGTGGTGCTCGAGGCGGATCCGCTCCACTGCGTCGCTTCCGCGTTGGTGCGCATGCCGGTGGCCGCGACGCTGGTCGCGGGCCGTTTCACGCACCGCACGCTGTAGCGCTGCGGCGCGGTCGCGCTACAGCAGTGTGGCGCTCTCCAGTGCGATGTGGACGCCGGCGAGCGCCTGGGACACCGGGCAGCCGTCCTTCGCCTCTTCGGCCATCTCGCTGAATTTCATCTGGTCGATGCCGGGCACGCGCGCGCTCACCGTGATCACCGAGCTCCTGATGCCCTCGCCTGGCACGAAGGTCACCACGGCACTGGTCTCGATCTGCTCGGGCGGCGACCCGATCTCGCTGAGCGCGTTCGATAGCGCCATCGAATAGCAGGAGGCGTGAGCGGCAGCGAGCAGCTCTTCCGGGGTGGTCGTCGATTCCGAGCCCTCGGCGCGTGCCTTCCAGTCGACCGCGAGCGTCGCGGCGCCCGTGGCGAGAGTCGTCGTACCGGAACCGTCCGCGAGGGAGCCGTTCCACACCGTCGAGGCCTTGCTGTGCACTGTCATGTCGTTGCCTTCCTGTCGCTCCGGGCGCGCTCCGCGCCCTCTCCCGTCAGTCAAGCATGCGCGGGCGCCGCCCGCGCGCCACAGGCAGGGGCGACGGCGGCGCACGACCCGGCGCACTTCGCCTCGCCGATGCCCGTATCAGCGAGCAGCGGAGCTCGCGTCCACCCGCGCATCGGCCGGACCGCCCATCTCCGCGGGCGGCGAGACGCCGTTCCGCGTCGCCGCCCACCCCAGCGCGGCGCAGATCACCCCGGGCACGCACAGCACGAGACCCAACCACGACGGCGCCAGGTATCCCCAGCCGGCGGCGATCACGATTCCGCCGAGGAACGCCCCCAGCGCGTTGCCCATGTTGAGTGCCGAGTGGTTCAGCGCAGCGGCCATGGTCTGGCTGTCGCCCGCGACGTCCATCAGGCGGGTCTGGATCGCAGGAGACAGCGCGGCCGCCGCACCGCCGACCAGGAACAGACCCAGCAGCAATCCCGGGACGGATCCGGCGCCCCAGATGAGCACGAGCAGTGACACGACGAACGCGCCGAACAGCTGGAAGACCGCCCGCAGGGCGCCGCGATCGGCGAGCCTGCCCCCGAGGAAGTTGCCGGCGGTCATGCCCAGGCCGAGGACCACCAGTGCGATCGGCACCATGGACTCGGTGGTCCCGGTGACCTCGGTCGCGAGCGGTGAGACGTAGCTGTACACGGCGAAGAATCCGCCGAACCCCAGCGCGCCGGTGAGCAGCGCGAACCAGACCGCGGGGCGACCGAAGGCCCCAAGCTCACGGCGCATCGTGGCGCCGGGATCCCCCGCCGACCGAGGCACGAACGCGATGATCGCGAGCGTGCTGAGCGCGAACAGACCCGCGACCGCGAGGTAGGCCACTCGCCAGCCGGTCTGCTGTCCCAAGTAGGTGATCGCCGGAACGCCGATGACGTTCGCGATGGTCAGGCCCGCGAGCACGAAGGCGACCGCCTGTCCACGCTTGCCGGGACCCATCAGGCGGGCCGCGACCAGGGCGGCGATGCCGAAATAGGCGCCGTGCGGAAGGCCGGCGACGAACCGAGCGGCGACCACGGTCTCGAAGGTGGGTGCCAGCGCCGAGGCCATGGTGCCCGCGGTGAACGCCGCCGCGAGCACCGTCAGAACGGTCTTGCGGGGATAGCGTGCGACCAGCGCCGCGATGGTGGGCGCGCCCGCGACCACCCCGGCGGCGTAGGCGGTGATGATCCAGCCGGCGCGGCCGATCGCCTGCTCGGGACTCGCCTCCCATAGCGCGGGGTCCAGGTCGCGGGCCATGTCTGGGAGCAGTCCCATCGCCACGAACTCGGTGGTGCCGATCCCGAATCCGCCCAAGGCGAGAGCGAACAGCGCAAGCCGGGTGCGGGCAGGGGTCAGGGTCGTCATGGGGTCACCGATCACAATCAGGTCGAGGGGGCGCTCACCCTCGAGCACGCCCAGCATAGGTGCGCTCGTCTCCACCACGTTCCGCGCCGGGCAATACTGGGGCGCATGGAGATCATCACCGCAGTCCGCTCCCCTGGCTGGGAGGACGGGACTCGCCCCACCGGACCTGTGGCCCTGCTGCTGCACGGCTATGGCTCTCACGAGCGCGACCTGCCCGGTCTCGCGCCCTGGCTGCCATCAGGCATGCCGTGGGTGTCCCCGCGCGCCCCGTTGGCGATGGGCGTGGGTCACGCGTGGTTCCCGCTCTCGCTGCCCGACCCGCCGAGTGCCGACCACGTCGACCGGGCGACCACGGCGCTGTGGGAATGGCTCGACGTCACCCTCGGGGCCGAGGCGCAGGTCGTGCCGGTCGGCTTTTCACAGGGTGGTCTCATGGCCACTCAACTGCTGCGGACGCGCCCCGAGCGCGTGGCCGCGACCGTGGTCCTCGCGGGTTTCGTGGCAGGTACGGCGCAGCCGGCCGATGCCCTTCTCGCCGAGCGGCGACCTCCAGTGTTCTGGGGTCGGGGAGACGAGGACCCCGTCATTCCGCAGGAGGCAGTGAGTCGAGCGGCGGAGTTCCTTCCCCACCACAGCGTGCTCACCGAAAGGGTGTACCCCGGCCTGGGTCACTCGGTCGATCAGCGCGTGATGGACGACGTTCGCGACTTCCTCGAAGCTGCCGTCGACGCTCGCTGACGTTTGGCTCGGGGGTCAGCGGGGGTCAGCGCGGGTCGCGCGCGGCGCCGCCGGCGGTCGCCGAGTCGAGCGCATCGAGCAGGTCCAGCAGCCAGCGTGCACCGTGCACGGACGCGCCCTCCTGCTGGGCGCGGGACCGCAGTTCCGCATCGCTCGTCACCACCACCGGGCTGACTCCGCCCGCCGCGAGTTCGCGCACCCTGGCCACGATCGAATCGTCACCCGATCCGGGAGCGTCGATCACGCTCACGTGCTCTTGCGCGTCCAGCCCGCGGGCCTCGCCCTCGACCACCAGGTCGATCCCGGGGTGCCAGCGCAGCCCATCAAGCCCGAGCGCAGCCGCGCCGACTCCCCCGTGGCCGAGGTCCTCGAGCCGTTGCATCAGTCGCTCCGCCGCGCCCCGGCGGTCGCGCCACCAGCCGTCGGGCACGGACCCGACCACATTCGCCGCATCGACCACCAGGCGCGGCCTCACACGGATGCTGTGGCGCAGCGATGGCCAGGCCCGAGCGAACGCCGGGTGCAGCGGGAGCGCGTCGACCTGCTCTGCCGCCACCCAGAGCAGCTCGAGGCTCTCGGCGTCGCCGGCCACGGCATCGAAAGGCTTGACCACATCCACCATCAGCGTGGTGTAGGCCCACACCTGCCGGTCCACGCGCCACACGGCGCGCGTGCGGACCGCACTCCGGGGCACGCCGGCCTCCTCGAGGGCTTCCCGAAGGGCGCCGTCCTCGGCGGTCTCTCCTTGGTGCAGGGCTCCCCCGGGGATGCCCCAGGTGCCGCCGTGATGGCTCCACTCCGCGCGGTGCTGGAGCAGCACGCCGCGCGAAGGGTCGACGGCGAGGACCCCAGCGGCGCCGTACCGCCCCCAGTAGCGCTCGCCGCCAGGCGCCTCCACCCATGCGTCCCCAGGGTCACGCTCGCGACCTGGCGGGGGCGTCCCCCTCGCGGCGGAATCAGGACTCATGTCTCGAGACTGCCACAGCGATCTGGGGAGTCGGTTATCCCGCGTCGGCACGCGGGGCGACCACGATGCGCGAACGGCCCGCGTCCTTGGCGCCACGCAACGCCCAGTCCGCGTCCTCCAACGCCTCGGCCAGGGACTGACCGGGTCGAGCGTGCGCGACCCCAAAGCTCACGGACGGGGCGCTGGTGCCGACGCCAGTCCGCGCGGCGAACGCGTCGGTCAGCTCGTGGATCGCGCGGGTGGCGGCGTCGGGGTCGGTATCGGCCAGCATCACGACGAACTCGTCGCCTCCCCATCGGCACGCGACGTCGGCATCGGTCAGCGTCTCCCGCAGGGCGTCCGCCAGACACCGCAGCACTCGGTCGCCCTCGTCGTGCCCGTAGGTGTCGTTCACGGTCTTGAAGTCGTCGAGATCCGCCAGCACGAGGATGGGAGGCCGGTCCCGCCCGGCGCGTCGCGCCGTGTGCCGGACGTAGTGCTGCTCGAACGCGTGGCGTGCGAGAAGCTCCGTCAGGTCGTCACGGGACGCTCGCAGCTGCCACGCCGTGGTCGCCTCGAAGCGGCTGAGAGCCGTGATCGTGAACGTCACGACGACGAGCACCACGAGAATCACGAACGTGGTGGCGGTCGGGCCGGCCCACGTCGAGTAGAACGACGAGTCGGGTCCGAGGACGGCGAATGTGACGAGTCGACCGCCGTAGAAGGCCGCGAGGAATGTTGCGGTCACGACCATGGCGCGCAGCGAGGGCCGAGCGCGGATGATGGCCGAGTCGCTGTGCTGCAGGTGTGGCTCGAGCGTGAGGACCCAGAGCTCGCGTGCGGCAAGAGCGAACATGAGGGTCATTCCCGCGAGCAGCGCCGGCGTGCCGGGGAGGGTGCCGTCGGTGCGGCCATCCGCGACGGAGGCGACTGTTACGGCCACGCATGCCAGCACGATCGCCCACGGGCGGGGCGCGGCGGCTCGCAGTGCCCGTGCACTTGCCCACACCAGGCCAGCGCTGGCGACGGACAGGCCATTGCCCAGCGGGGCCGCCAAGGCCGCGAGGCCCGGCCCTTCCAACAGATAGACGACCGTGCTCCCACCGGATAGCACCACCACCCAGCTCCACCCCAGCGCGTACGGAGAGCGCGTGTGCCGATAGGTGCCGAATCGCACGAGCAGGAACACCACGAACGCCACCGATGCCTGGACCACCCGCAGAGTGTCGATATCGAGCATGACAGGCACCCTATTGCCCTGCCGGGCCACTTCCACACCCATGCGAGATGAACGTCGTCTTTCGGCGGCGAGAACGATCGGTCGCGTCGCCAATCTGGTGCCGGGCGCTCGAAGGCGGGCGAGTCTTGTTCACAGATCAGTCAAGGCCGAGTAAAGTCTTGAAGCGTGAGCAAGGTCGCCGCAGTCTCCATCGCCCGGCTCTGCGCTGCCCTCGTGATCGCGGCCGCGCTGGGCGTCCAGGCCTGGGCGGACCTCACCTACGGCACCTTCACGTGGGCCCAGCTGCCCGGCTACTTCACGCCGCTCGCGGCGCTCGCGGCCGTCGTCGCACTGGTCGCCGCGGCGGTGGCCGGCGCGGACGAGCCGCGTTGGGTGGCACTGCTGCGAGTGAACGCCGCCACGTATGGCGTGGTGACCGGCGCGGTGTACTGGTACATGCTCGCGGGGGTGGCGACGCCGGTGTACCCGTGGGCGAACATGGTGCTGCACGGCGGCGCGGGTGCCGTGCTGGTGGCCGATTGGCTGCTCGTGGGCAAGCCGGTGCGACTGCCGATGAGGACCCTCTGGACGGTGCTGGTGGTCCCCGCCGGCTGGATCGCGTACCTCTTGCTGCGTGCCACGCTCGACGGTTGGGTGCCCTATCCGTTCCTTGACCCCGCACGCGGGATCACCTCCGTCGCGATCACGATCTTGGCGATCGCCGGCACCGGACTGGGCGTGGCGGCGGTGCTGCATTCGGCGACCGGCCTCCGACTGCTGAGACTCGCCCAGGTCCCCAAGACGGGCAGCCTCAGGGTGAAGGCGCCCAGGCGCTGAACGGCCCGTTGGAACCCCTTGGGGTATCCACACGTTCACCCCCTGTCGCACCGTCTCCTGATCCTGGGTCGCGCGCTCGCCCGCGAGTCGCTCCCGTGGCGTGGAAACCCGCCCGGCGCATGTCCGGCGGGATCGATGAGTCGTCAGTGACAACGAGGCCCCGTGATCGCGCGCCATCGGCGCAAGGTCCCGGGGCTGAATGCCGTGCGGCGGCAGAACGTCGCCTCACGCTGTTCCCGTACCTACCCCTGGTGATCTCTCTATGCCCCGAATCGCACGCCCCACCCGCACGCTCGCCGGCGCCATCGTGCTGACCTCCTTTGGCATCGGGTTCACCGGTGCCTATGGAGCGCACGACCTGGACACCCGCATCGCGGTGGACGACGCCCGCGCAGCGGCGGAGTCCGTCGAGGCCAAGCGCGACGCGCTCGAGCTGTCCCTCACCGAGGCGCACAGCGCGGTCCACGCCGCGGGCGCGGTCGTCGACGAGGACCGCGTCGCCGCAGCCGCACAGGCGCTGAGCGACGCGACCCACGCGGCAACAGAGCAGGTCGCGCTCAGCGGTGTTCAGGTGTCAGTGGCGCCCGTGGACCCGGATGAGATCACGACGCTCGTCGCCGTGGCCGCGGCCCCGCCCTCCGCCGACGGCAGTGCGGAGGGTGCCGAGCCGGTGACGAACCGGGTGTCGCCCGGCGAACACGGCGACGACGAGCCGGCAGCCGAGCCCTCCGACTCCGCGCCCACTCCCTCACCCACGCCCTCCACGGCCCCCATCGACGATGCCCCGCACCCCGCACCCCGCTCGGACGAGCTGGTGGACCTCATCGAGGACCTCGAGGTGGCACGAGTCCTGGCCGGTGAGACCGACAGCGCGGATCAGGCACGCGAGGCCGCACAGCGACTCGAGCGCGCATCGGCCGCTCTCGATGAGGCCCTCGCCTCCGTGAACGGCGGCGCCACTGCCTTGACCGAGGCGGCGATCGAGGCCGGCCACGCCGATACCATCCTGCTGCTCGACGGCGCCGTCCGGGACGCGGACGTCGAGGCGGGCGCCGCGGTCGACGTCCTCGCCGCCGTCGCGGACAAGGTGAACGACGACTCCCGCCTGACCGAGGCCGAGGATGCGCTCACGAGCCTCATGAGCGCCTCCGCACGGGCGGCGCTGGTCGATCACGAACGGCCCCTGCGCGTGATCGCCGAGCTGGACCGGATCCTGGCCGCCCACACGGCCTTCGACGACGCGATGGCGGCCGTGCGGGTCACGCACGAGGAGTGGGTGACGGCCGAGAACGCCGACATCGAGACCCGCAACGACCGGCTGCGCGCCGACCACGAGCAAGAGGTCGCCGACGCCCGTCAGGCGCACGCCCAGCGGAACAGGGACGCCGTCGCGTCCCGCTCCAATGGCTGGTCCGGCCCTCCCGCGGGCGTCGCGGGCTCCAATGGCTCCCTCACCTACGACAGCCTGTGCGAGCTCGACTTCGCGCCAGGTCATCGGCTCCAGTGCGACGCCGCACGCTCTCTCGAGGCGGCCAACGCCGCATATCTCGCCCAGCACGGCACCAACCTCGCGATGACCGACTCCTACCGCTCGTACTCGCTGCAGGTGCGGACGCGCGCCGCCAAACCCGGCACCGCCGCGAAGCCGGGCTCGTCCAATCACGGGTGGGGAATGGCGGTCGACCTCGACGTGCCGTCCTCCGCGTGGCTCACTGCCAACGGCGCCGAGTACGGCTGGGTGCATCCCGCATGGGCGCGGCCCGGCGGCCCCCGGCCAGAGTCCTGGCACCTCGAGTACGTCGCGACCGACGTGGGCGCCTTCCAGGCTCCGGCCGCCCCCGAGCTGGAAAAACCGATCCAGAGCGTCTTCGACGGCGTCGCGCCGCGCGATGATTGACGCGTCCGCGCCGCCCGCCTTCCCCGCATCGGCCGCCATCTGGGTGTGCTCGTCCGTTCGTGACCCCCAGACGGGACTACCGTAGAGCCATGCCTGCTGACTCGAATCCGACTGACGACACGACTCCCGACCACGCCCCGGAGGACGAGTCCGTGCCCGGCGACACCGCTCCCGCCGATACCGCGGCGACCAGTGAGCCCGCGCCGCCCGACCGCCTGACCTTCGCCGACCTCGGCCTGGGCACCACCGTGCTCAAGGCGCTCAGCGCCGTCGGCTACGAGGAGCCCAGCGCCATCCAGGCGGCCACCATCCCCACGCTCCTGGACGGCCGCGACGTCGTGGGCCTCGCGCAGACCGGCACGGGAAAGACGGCCGCATTCGCTCTGCCCATCCTCGAGCGCCTCGACACGTCCAAGAAGAAGCCGCAGGCCCTCGTGCTCGCCCCCACCCGCGAGCTCGCGCTCCAGGTGTGCGAGGCCTTCGAGCAGTACGCCGGCCACAGCAAGTCGATGCACATCCTGCCGGTCTACGGCGGCCAGGGCTACGGCGTGCAGCTCTCCGCGCTGCGACGTGGCGTCCACATCGTGGTCGGCACGCCCGGCCGCATCATGGACCACCTCGACAAGGGCACGCTGGACCTGTCGGAGCTAGCGTTCCTGGTGCTCGACGAGGCCGACGAGATGCTCAAGATGGGCTTCGCCGAGGACGTGGAGACCATTCTCGCCAAGACCCCGGCCGAGAAGCAGGTCGCGATGTTCTCCGCGACCATGCCGCCCCAGATCCGCCGGCTGAGCGCCAAGTACCTGCGTGACCCCGAGGAGATCTCGGTCAAGAAGAAGACCACCACGTCGACCAACCTGACGCAGCGCTACCTGATCGTGTCGTACCCGCAGAAGGTCGACGCGCTCACGCGCATCCTCGAGGTCGAGAACTTCGAGGCCATGATCGTCTTCACGCGCACCAAGAACGAGACCGAGACCCTTGCCGAGAAGCTGCGGGCGCGCGGTTATGCCGCGGCCGCCATCAGCGGCGACGTGGTGCAGGCGCAGCGTGAGCGGACCGTCAAGCAGCTCAAGGACGGCAAGCTCGACATTCTCGTCGCGACCGACGTCGCGGCGCGCGGCCTCGACGTGGACCGCATCTCGCACGTGGTCAACTACGACCTGCCCATCGACACCGAGTCCTACGTGCACCGGGTGGGCCGCACCGGCCGCGCCGGCCGCACCGGCGACGCGATCAGCTTCGTGACCCCGCGTGAGCGGCGCACGCTGGGCGCGATCGAGCGCGCCACGCGGCAGCCGCTCACGCAGATGCACCTGCCGAGCGTGGACGACGTCAATGCGACCCGCCTCACGCGCTTCGACGAGGCCATCACTGAGGCGCTTGGGCAGACCGCGCGCATCGACACCTTCCGCGACATCATCGGTCACTACGTCGAGCATCACAACGTTCCCGAGGCGGACGTCGCGGCAGCCCTCGCGGTCGTCGCGCAGGGCGAGACTCCCCTGCTCCTCGACCCGGCCGCCGAGCCCAAGCGCGAGGAGTTCCGTGGCGGCAAGGACGGCGCGGCGCGCCCCGACCGCGGCGAGCGCAACCGGCGCGGCACCTCCGGTCCCCTGAGCACGTATCGCATCGCCGTCGGGAAGCGACACAAGGTGGAGCCCCGCCAGATCGTGGGTGCGATCGCGAACGAGGGCGGACTCAACCGCGACGACTTCGGCCAGATCCGCATCTTCCCCAACTTCTCGCTGGTCGATCTGCCGGCCGAGCTGCCCGCCGAGTCCCTGCGCAGGCTCGAGCGCACGCGCATCAGCGGCATCCTCATCGAGCTCAAGGCCGACGGCGGCGCCCCGGGTGGTCGCAAGTCGGCCCCTCGCAGCCAGGGCGGGCCGCGCGGTGGCAGTGGACCTCGCGGAGACCGGGACGACCGGCCGCCGCGCAAGCCTCGCTACTGACGTGCGGGGCCGGCCACCTCGAGCGCATGGGGCCCGGTCGGCGCTGGCGTGTGGCCGGTGAGCACTCCAGCGATCATCGCCCTCTCGAGCAAGGAACCGCGCTGACATGACCGATCGATCCACCGGATTCTCCCAGGCGGAACGCGACGCGATGAAGCAGCGGGCCGCGGAGCTGCGCGAGGAGTCTTCGCGGGGCCGCGGCAACAAGGCGGCTGCCCAGGAGGCGGACGTGCTCGCCACGATCGAGGGGATGTCCGAGCCCGACCGCGCGCTGGCCGGACGCATCCACGCGATCGTCACCGAGGCCGCCCCTGAACTGCGGCCCAAGCTCTGGTATGGCCAGCCCGCGTACGCCCGCGGCGGCAAGGTCGTGTGCTTCTTCCGCAGCGGCGCGGACGACGGGGAGCGCTTCTCGACGTTCGGATTCACGGCCGAGGCGGCGCTGGACCAGGAGGGATTCTGGCCCACGTCCTATGCCGTCACGGACCTGACGGCCGATGCGGTCGATCGCATCCGCGCTCTCGTCACCCAGGCGGTCGGCTGAGCGGTCGGCCGCCTAGGCCTCGGCGCCCACGCGCAGCGGTCCGACCTTCGCGAGGTAGCACCGCCCGCACAGCGACTCGTAGTCGGCGTGCTGACCGTCGATGGCGACCTGCGCGCCGTGGCTCACGAACTCGCCGCCCACGATCCTGGCATTGAAGATCGCCTTCGAGCCGCATCGACAGATGGTCTTGAGCTCCTCGATCGAGTGGGCGATCTCCAGCAGGCGCAGCGAACCGGGGAAGGACCGGGTGGTGAAGTCTCCGCGCAGGCCGTAGCACAGCACCGGCACTCCCCCGGTGACGGCGATGGTGAACGCCTCGTCCACCTGCGACGGCGTCAGGAACTGGGCCTCGTCGATGAAGATGGCGTCGATGTCGGTCAGCGGCGCGTGCGCCGCGACCGCGGCCTCGAGGGATTCGCCATCCTGCAGCAGCACGTCCACGGGGCGCTCGACGCCGATTCGCGACGACACCGCGCGGCCGGCCTTCGTGTCCACGCCGGGCTTGACGATGACCGGGCGCTGGTCGCGCTCCTCGTAGTTGTATGCGGCGGTGAGCAGCAGCGCGGACTTGGACGAGTTCATCGCCCCGTATCGGAAGTACAGCTTCGCCACGTGAAACCTCGTCGTCGTTCGGTCGTGGACCGGCACGGCGGCCGGGTCATCCGTCTAGGCAGAACGCTACCGGGCGCCGGCCCGCAGGCCGCCGCGCCTCACGCGGGTGTGCGCAGAATCGACGTCATCTTCTTGCCGCGCGCCACTTCATCCACCAGCTTGTCCATCCACCGGATCTGCTTCATGAGCGGGTCCTCGATGTGCTCGACTCGCACGCCGCAGATCACGCCGGTGATGAGCTCGGCCGAGGGGTTCATGGCGGGAGCCTCGGCGAAGAACGTGCGCATGTCGGCACCCGATTCGATCACCCGTTCGAGCCCCGCGCTGTCATAGCCCGTGAGCCAGGTGATCACCTGGTCCAGCTCGTCCTTGGTGTGCCCCTTGCGCTCCACCTTCGTCACGTAATGCGGATAGATGCTCGCGAAGCTCATCCCGTAGATGCGGTGCTCGGACATGCCGGCCTCCCTCCCTCACCTCGAGGATATCCCGGCCCGTCCGCCGCCGCGCCTAGCGGCGCGAGCGCCCGCTCAGCACCGCATGCAGCAGCGGAACGGCCGATGCGATCATCAGGGCGGTGCTCAGTCCGGGCTCCTCGGGCCTCACCACGGCGCCGCCCACCAGCAGACCGGCGAAGACCAGGGCGGACACGCCGCGGCGGGCCGTCTGTTCGAGACGCGTCACGGCCGATTCGAGCTTGGGGGCGGTGAGCGGCAGGTTGCCGTCCTCTGCCCTGGTCAGCACCCCGTCGATCCGCTTGGGCAGCCGCCATGCGAGCGCCAGCATCTCCATCCCCTCGCGGGCGAAGTCGCCCGCGAAGTTGGTGCCCTCGGCGCGCAGCAGAGTCTGCGCATAGGGCTCGACGGAGTCCCACAGGTTGTACTGGGGGTGGAGAGCGCTGCACACCCCTGACGTGAGAGACACGGCACGCATCACCAGCAGGAAGTCCTCGGGAAGCTGGAACGGCAGGGTGAGGATGACGTCGCTGAACTCGAGTGCGAAGTCCCGGAACTGCTTGGGATCGAGCTCGCGAAGCTCTGCGAAGCCCATGCCCCCGAACCTCTCGAAGACGTGACTCATGACGCGCTCGAGCTCGACGGTGTCGGCGTTCGGAAGCAGCACGCCCGCCTCGCTCATGGCGGCCACCATGCCCTTGCCGTCCCTCGATGCCGCCGCAATGATCAGCGCCCGCAGTGAGCCGCGCAGGTTCGGCGGGACGTGACCCATCATCCCGAAGTCCACGAAGGTGAGGCGCCAGTCCGGCCCGTCCCCCGCATCGGCCTTCGGGGCGATGAAGAGATTGCCCGGGTGCGGGTCGGCGTGGAAGAAGCTGTGGAGGAACAGCTGGTCGAACATCACCTCGGCGAAGACCGGCGCGACCTCCGCGGGATCGACGCCGGCCGCGCGCAGCGCCGCGTGATCCGTGATCTTGATGGCCGTGACGTCCTCGAGGGTCAGCACGCGCCTGGAGGTGCGCTCCCACACGACGTCGGGCACGCGGATGCGGGGGTCCTCCGCGAAGTTCTCGGCGAAGGTCTCTGCGCTCTGGCCCTCGTGGAGATAGTCGATCTCCTCGAGGCTGACCTCACCGAACTCCTCGACCAGCGCGGGCATGTCGACCCGCGTGTTGACCAGGCGAACGCGGCTCAACCAGCCGCCCACCTTGCGCAGGGCGGCGAGGTCCACCGCGACGATCGCGCCGATGCCGGGTCGCTGGACCTTGATGACCACGTCCGCGAAGCCGGCATCGGTGGCGTCGCGTTCCATGAGCCGCGCGCGGTGGGCCTGACCGAGCGAGGCGGAGGCCAGCGGGGCCTCCTCGACGTGCTCGAACACCCTCTCGAGCGGCACCCCGAGCTCCTCCTCGGCGAGCGCGCGGATGGCGGAGAACGGCACCGGCGGCACCTCGTCCTGCAGGTCCTCGAGCTCCTTGGTGATCTCGGGAGGCAGCACGTCCAACCGCGAGGACATGAACTGGCCGAGCTTGATCATCAGCCCGCCGAGCTCGACCGCGAGCACCCTGAAGCGCCGCGCGAAGCGCTGCATGCGCTTGGTGCGCGTGCGCTCGGCGACGCGAGACAGACCGATGAGTGGCAGGAGGATCTCGTACCACCACGTGACCATCAGGTTCCACGCGGCGAAGCGCAGGATCCGGCGGTAGCGCGCGCGGTCGAGTACGTCGTCGGGCATCAGCTCTCCTTGATCCCGACGGGCCGACGGCAACCCCGTCAGTCCTGCGCGAGGATCGAGTAGATCCTACGCCGAGCGTCCTGGAGCGCCTCCACGGCCTGGTCCTGCTGCGAGTGAGACCCGGTGCGGGCCACCTGTGAGACGGCCTGAGCGAGGTCCAGTCCAGCCTTGGAGACCTTGCCGAACCTGCTGTCCTCGCAGTCGGACTGCTCCTCCCACGGGGCCGATGCGGCGGCCGCGGCGGCCTCTTCCTGGCCGGCCTCGGTCAGCGAGTAGGTCTTGCGGTCCTGGGTGGTCTCGGCACGCACCACTCCCTCGTCGGCGAGAAGCTGGAGCGTGGGGTACACGGAGCCGGCGCTGGGCTTCCACCGCCCTCCGGTGCGTTCGGAGATCTCACGGATGATCTGGTAGCCGTGCATGGGCTGTTCGGTGAGGAGCGCGAGCACCGCGGCTCGCACGTCCCCGCGACCCATGCGGGTGCCCACCTTTCGTTCGACGGACGAGCGCATCTGCTCCATCGCGTCCCACATGGCGTCCGCCGCCTGTCCTGGGTTGAAGTTGGAGCGACTGTGTCGGTTGGTGCCGGTCATGCTGACCTCCTGTGTCGTTGACGCGCTAGCGATAGCGAGCGATATATCGCTATCTTCACACGAACGCCCGTGCGTGGCAAGCGCGTCCACACCGCATCCGTCACACCGCCGCGCCCTCCGCACGGTCCTCGCGCACTCTCCGCACCAGGGCATCGAGCTCCTGCGTGGTGCTCACCGGCGACTCGGCGGCCACGGGCCGGAACTCGCGCAGGTCCGCAGGCAGCGAGGCGAGCGAACGCGCGCAGCGAGCCCGCGCATCGGCGAGCGAGCCCTCGGCCTCGAGACGCCGGCCGTCGGCCATGACCCGCACCAGCAACGGCCTCCCGGGATGCCCCGCCTCGTGCTCGAGGCCCACGGCGTCGCCGACGAGAGTGCCGGCCCGCTCCTCGCGCCATACCTGCTTGCGTCCCGGCAGCGTCGCCTTGTCCGCCGACATCTTCACCACTGGTCGCGAGTCGTACTCGACCAGTTTGTACACCGCCCCCAACGACGGCGCGTCCGCGCTGACCCCCATCTGGGTTCCGACGCCGAACGAGTCGATCGGCGCACCCTGCGCGATCAGCTGAGCGATGCGGTGCTCGTCGAGATCGCCGCTCGCGATGATCTGGGCGTCCGCCAGCCCCCCGTCATCGAGGATCGTGCGCACGCGCATGGAGAGGTCGCCGAGATCGCCGGAGTCGAGCCGCACCCCCTTGATCGTGACGCCCTCGTCCGCAAGGTCGCGCGCCACCTCGACGGCCCGGCGCGCGCCCTCGATCGTGTCGTAGGTATCGATCAGCAGCACCGCCGAGGAGGGGAAGTCGCGTGCGAACGTTCGGAAGGCCTCACGCTCGTCGTCGAAAGCCATCACATAGGAATGCGCCATCGTGCCGCTGAGGGGGATGTCGTAGGTCTTTCCCGCCAGGACGTTGCTGGTCCCCGCCGCGCCGGCGAGATACGCCGCACGGGCGCCCCGCACCGCGGCGCTCGGCCCGTGAGCCCTGCGCGCCGCGAAGTCCACGAACGCGCGGCGCCCGCTCGCCAAGGCCACCCGGGCGGCCTTCGACGCGATCGCGGTCTGGTGCGCCACCGTCGTGAGCAGCGCCGTCTCGACCACCTGGGCCTCGATCAGCGGCGCCGATATCCGCAGCAGCGGTTCTCCCGGGAAGCACACCTCACCTTCCGGAATCGCCCACACTTCGCCTGTGAACGAGAACCCCTCCAGGTACTCGAGGAACGGCTCGTCGAAGGTGCCGAGCGACCGCAGGTAGGCACGATCGCTCTCGGTGAAGCGCACCTGTTCGAGGTAGGCGAGCACATCGGCGAGCCCGGCAGCCACGAGGAACCGGCGCTCGGGAGGCAGACTGCGCACGAACAGGTCGAAGGTCGCAGTCTCGGTCATCGATTGCGACAGATAGCTCGCGGCCATCGTCAACTCGTATTGATCCGTGAGCAGAGCGCTGGCGGCGGCGCCCTGCAGCGGGGTGTCACTCAACGCGGCCCCCGGCCTCGGCGATCTCCGCGAGAGCGCGCTCCCCGCCCTGCGCGTCAACGGCGGCGACCGCTCCCGACACGACGGTGGTGTCGTAGCCCAGCTTGACGGCATCCAGAGCCGTCGCGCGGACGCAGTAGTCGGTGGCCAGCCCCACCACCGCGACGCTCGTCACGCCCAGGCCCTTGAGGTGGCCGTCCAGGTCGGTCACCGACTCTTCGCCCGTGCCCGCGTCGCGTTCGCTGAAGCCCGAGTAGCCGTCCTCGCTGCCGGTGCCCTTGCGCACCTCGAACGCGCCGTCGACCAGCCGCAGCTCCGGATGGTACGCGGCGCCTGGAGTGTGCTGCACGCAGTGCACCGGCCACTCCCCGCCGTCCTTCGCGAAGTGCGGCGTCGATTCGGGGTGCCAGTCGCGGGTGTACACCACGGGGCGCCGGCCTCGACGGCGCTCGCGATCTCACGGTTCGCGGCGGCCACCACATCGACGCCTCCCGACACCGAGAGCGACCCCTCTGGAGATGCGAAGTCGTGCTGGATGTCGACCACGATGAGTGCAGTCGTCGGATCGTACTCAGTCATGCTGCCCACCTCCCGATCACGCGGCTGTTCTCTGTGTGTCACCACCATAGGCCGGTCGATCAGAGTCCACGGGCCGCATCCCTCCGCGCCCATCGTGCGGAACCCCGCTGTGGCACCATGAACGAGACGACTCGACGACGAGTCCCGAGGAGTGACCGTGACACAGTTCATCCGGCTCGACACCGACGACGGCGTCGCGCATCTCACCTTCGACCGGCCGTCGCGCCTGAACGCCTTCGACTTCGAGATGGGCAAGCAGTACCGCGACGCGTGCGTGACGGCGGTGTCCTCCCCTGAGACGCGCGCGATCCTCGTCACCGCGGAGGGCCCGGCATTCTGCGCGGGGGGCGACGTGCTCGCGATGGCGGGAGCCGGGGTCGCGGGCTCCGAGGTCACCGCCGGCGCCCGCGTGATCCACGAGGGGCTGGCTGCGCTCACGGGCTCCGCGATCCCCGTGGTGGTCGCGGCGCGAGGGGCGGTCGCCGGCGGCGGGATCGGGCTCATGCTCGCCGGGGACCACGTGGTCGCCGGCGAGGACCTGCGGGTCGCCGGCAGGTATGCCGACATCGGCCTCACCCCAGACCTGGGAGTGAGCACCCTGCTGGCGAGAGCGGTAGGCGAGCGCCGCGCGCTCACGCTGCTGCTCACACCGCGCGAGCTCGACGCCGACGAGGCGCTCTCATGGGGCGCGGTCGCCGAGGTGGCGGCGGACCCCGACGCCCGCGCCCTGGAGATCGCGCGGCAGTGGGCCGGCGCCGCCGCGGGTGCGCTGGGCCAAGCCAAGCGACTCGTACGAGCCTCTGCCCATCGCCCATTCGCCGACAGCCTGGACGATGAGGCCGGCAGCATCGGCCAGGCCTTCGATGGCGAGGAGGCGCGCCGACGCATCGCCGCCTTCGCCGCCGCCAGCGCTGCGCGAGGCGGCGCGCGATGACCGCGCGCAGCCTCGAGGGCATGACGGTCCTGATGTCCGGCGGCAGCCGCGGCATCGGCCTGGCGATCGCGCTTCGCGCGGCTCGCGACGGCGCCAACGTCGCGATGCTCGCCAAGACCGACAGCCCTCACCCCAAGCTGGAGGGAACGGTGCACACAGCGGCCGACGCCGTCCGCGCGGCGGGCGGACGAGCGCTGGCGGTCGTGGGCGACGTGCGCAGCGACGAGGACATCGCACGCGCGGTCGACGAGACCGTCCGGTCGTTCGGCGGCATCGACGTGGTGGTCAACAACGCGAGCGTCATCGACCTGTCCCGGTCCACGACGCTGCCCGCGAAGAGCTACGACCTCATGCAGGACGTCAACGTGCGTGGCACCCTCATGCTGTCGCGCGCCGCGGTCCCGCACCTCCTCGACTCCGTGAACCCGCACATCCTGTCGCTGTCTCCCCCGCTGAACCCGAGCCCGCGATGGCTGGGCGCCCACACGGGCTACACCCTCTCGAAGTACGGCATGACGATGGCGACGCTTGGGCTCGCGGCCGAGTTCGCCAAGCGTGGAGTGGCCGCCAACACCCTGTGGCCGCGCACCACGATCGCGACGGCGGCCGTGCAGAACCTGCTGGGCGGTGACAAGCTCATGCGCCGCAGCCGCACTCCTGAGATCTACGCCGACGCCGCATACGAGGTGATCACGTCACCGGCAGGCGAACTGTCCGGTCAGAGCCTGATCGTCGAGGACGTTCTCGAGGCGGCTGGCGTGACCGACTTCTCGGGCTACGCGGCGGTGCCGGGCACACCAGACGAGGACCTCTATCCCGACGTCTTCCTCGGCTGAGCCACCGGGCTGTGCTCCGACGCGCACGTCATCACCGGTCTCCCACCGCCTGCCAGACGCGCGCGCTGTCGAGTTCCGCTGACCGCGAGTGGGTGCGCTGCCAATTCAACCCACCGCGCGCGAAGGTGGCGAGGACGTCCGACGGAACCCGCGCATCGGCGATCGGTGATGTCAGCCACGCGCATGGCCTGACGTGCAGGAGGTCCACGCGAGCCGCGCCCTCACTCGAGTCGTAGCGCCAGTCACCCGCGAGACGGCCCATCCAGTACAGCCCATCGGCATCGCGAGTCCACACGAATGCCCCGTCGGGCGCATCTGCGAATCGGCGAATGCGCCTCGCCAGCCGGTCGTCGTGCTGAGAGACGGCCTTCTCGAGGGCGTCCTCGAGGTTCTCGGGAGGAGGGTCGAGGGCGCCGCCGAAGCCACACACGCGTGCGCTCAGCGCCCGTTCCACCCCAGCGCCCTCGGGCACGTCGACCCGGCGCGAGCGCATCGGAGCGCGATACACCGGGGCGGAGGCCGGCTCTTCTGGCATGCCGGTGACAACGCCCCGGCGCGGTCCCGCCTTCCCGGAGCGGGCGGCGCCGTCCCCCTTCGCCGGGGCGGCGGGGCTGCGCGCGTGCGGCAATCCGCCGGATGCGGAGAAATATCGAGCACCCACGCCGCGTTTCACCGTCATCGTCAGTGGGATCTCATCGTCCCGTGGCCTACGCATCGGAGAACGCCATGTCCACCACCGCCGTGTCCCGCACGAGCGCCGCCGAGGCCGTCAGCCTGCCGTTGGCCGAGCGCGGTCCCGTGAGCGACGCGGTGCTGCTCCACCTGGCGGGGTCAGACGCGTTCGACGACCACACGGATCTCGCGAGCAAGGCTGTCGAGGCAACCGCCGACGTCTTCCGTGACGATGACATCGCGCTCGCGCTCTTCGCCCTCTACGCCTCGTCGTATGGGTCGATCGAGCAGTTCTCCGCGGACCTGGAGTGGGACCCCCAGCTGCTCGCGACGCGGCGCGTCCTGGAAGCCGCCCTCGAATCGGCCCTGCGATCCGCGGTGACGGTTCCGGAACTCCCCGAGCCCACGCAGGATGCCGTCGCGAGGGCGCTCTTCGCCCTGACCGCACCCTCGCCTGGCCCGAGCCTGTCTCGCCATCTGGCCAAGCGGGCCACCGAGGAGCAGGCAAGGGAGTTCCTGGTGCAGCGATCGATCTATACCTTGCGCGAGGCAGACCCGCACTCATGGGCGATCCCGCGCCTGCACGGTCGCGCTCAGGCCGCTCTCGTCGAGATTCAGGCGGACGAGTACGGGGGCGGGCGGCCCGATCGCATGCACGCCGCCATGTTCGCCGGGACCATGCGCGCGATGGGGCTCGACGACTCCTACGGCGCCTACCTGGACCAGGTGCCCGCGCTGACGCTGACCTCCCACAACACGATGTCGATGTTCGGCATCAACAGGCGCCTGGTCGGGGCGATCGTCGGGCACTTGGCGGCCTTCGAGATGTCGTCGTCGATCCCCAGCCGACACTACGCCGACGGCTTTCGCCGACTCGGCCACGGGGACGAGGTCGCCGGGTACTTCGACGAGCACGTCGAGGCCGACGCGGTGCACGAGCAGATCGCGGGTCGAGACCTTGCCGGAGCCCTCGCCGAGGACAGACCGGAGCTGCTGGCGGACATCATGTTCGGTGCCGCCGCGTGCCTGGCCGTCGACGGCTGGCTCGAGCAGCACATGATGGACGCGTGGGGGCGCGGGGAGTCCTCGCTGTGCACGGGTGCGCGCCGATGAAGGACGACCGCCCCTCGATCACCGCCTATCCGGACGGCCCGCTCCTGGTGCGGGGTGCCGTGGACCTCAGGAACGCCGACGGGGAAGAGATCGTGGTCCGTCGCCAGACCGTGGCGCTGTGCCGGTGCGGACTGTCCGCGATCAAGCCGTTCTGCGACGGCACGCACAAGCTCTCCCACTTCCGCACTGATGAGTGACGCGCGCTCGGCCGCTGCTCGGGGCACCGGCCGTCGCTGCGCCGCACGGAGAAGCTGACGGCACGATGCGGGTCTCCCTTCTTGATCGCTCGCGCACGCGCGTGGGCGAGAGCGACGCGCGAGCGGTGACCACGACGGTAGAGCGCGCGGTGCGCGCCGATTCGCTGGGCCTCCACCGCTTCTGGACCGCCGAGCATCATGCCGTGCCGGGCATCGCCAGCGCGGCGCCCACGGTGCTCGCCTCCACGATCGCCGCCCGCACGGAGCGCATCCGCGTGGGCACGGGCGGAGTCATGGTGCCCCACCACAGCCCACTGGTGATCGCCGAGCAGGCGCTGCTGTTGGAGGCGCTCTACCCCGGCCGCATCGACCTCGGGCTCGGAGGCTCGCTGGGATTCACCGCGCCGGTGCGGCGCGCGCTCCGCCGCACGGAGCTCGCGCCCGGCGAGTACGCCGCGGATCTGGACGAGGTGCGTGCCTTTCTAGGTGGAGCGGCTGACGTCACGGCCCGGCCGCGCGTCGCGGCGCCCCCAGTGTTCGTACTCGCGGTCAAGGATGGGCTGGCACTCGCCGCCGCCCGCGGCCTCCCGGCCGTGATCGGCGGTCCAGCGCTGCACGACGCCGATGCGGTGAGCGCCTACGTCGAGAACTTCCGTCCGAGCGCGGAGCTCGCGGAGCCGTATCTGATCGCGAACGTCGACGTCTCCGTCGCCGACGATGAGGAGCACGCACGCGCACTCCTGCTGCCGGAGGCCTGGGCCTTCGCTGACACCCGGGACGTGGGCGAGTTCCGGCCGCTGCGCCCCGTGGGCGACGTGATAGCGCTGCTCGAGGCGGAACGCAGCAGCAGAAAGGTGCGCGCGGTGCGCTCGTGGGTCGACGCTGCCGCCGCAGGGACTCCCGAGCAGGTAGCGGCGGCCCTCACGGAGCTGTGCGATCGCACCGGAGCCTCGGAGATCCTCGCGAATGTCAGCACGTACGACAGATCCGACACCGAGCGGACGGACCGCTTGCTCGCGTCCCTGCACGCCGCGTCATCGACAAGCCCGTGAGGGCTGCGATCGCTCGCGGCACAGCCGTGACGAGTCAGCTCTCGAGGATCCCCCCGCCGGGCAGCACCTCGCGCAGCAGCGGCAGGAGTTCGTCGCCGTCGTCGCCACGTATCAGTGGCACGCCGTGCGCCAGTTCCCTATCCTCGCCCTCCCTCTTGAGACCCGCGCGGCGCAGCACGATGGCCGCGACGCGACCGGCGTGCTCCCTCGCGGCGTCGGCGTAGATCTCTGGGTCGTGCTCTCCATCGTCCCCGACGAGCACCCAGGTCACATGGGGAAGGTCCTCCATGAGGCGCGCGATCGACGTCTGCTTGTGCAGCTTCCCGTCGCGGAACCACCGCGTGGGGGTCACTCCCCAGTCGGTCATCAGCAGCGTCCCGGAGGGAAACCTCTGCAGCTCGAGGAAGTGCGACACCGGGCCGACGAAGTTCCAGGGGCCGTTGCTCACGTATGCGACGGCGGGATTCGGCTGGGTGCCGACGGCGGCCCGCACGAGTGCCGGCATGCCTGGCACCGACGTGCGCGAGGCCCCCGTCCCGCGCAGCGTCCGCCACGCCGCGCGAAACGGATGGGCCAGACCGGTGATCCACGCAGTGTCGTCGATGTCGCAGATCACGCCGCGGACCGGGTCCGCGCTGATCACGTGGACGCGGGCCGGAACCGGTGTGCGGCCGGGCACGTGCATCCGTGCCGTCGCCGTGCCGAGCGGAAGGGGCCGTTCCAACGCCATGTGGACATCAACGATCCCCGCCTCGTCACTCGTGGCGCTGACAGTGGTCTCGCCCAACGTGATCTCCACGTCGGTGCCGGGACGTTCCAGTGTGAACAGGTGCCTCCACGCCCGCACTCCTCGTCGCACGGCGGGATCGAACGACGGCGGGGCGGTGACCACCCGACCGAGCACCCGCGCGGAGTCGCCGCTCGAATAGCCGACGTACGGAATCACCGCCGGGCTCCAGCCCCGTCCTGCCGCTCGCCGCGACGTCCAATCGCGGATGCCCGTCTCCGCGCGGTAGGCGGCCGCGATCGCTCGGGCGTTCACGCGGCTCCTGGGCACGCTGTTCGACGACATTGGTACACGCTATGCGCCCGGTCGCGTCATCGGGGCATCGCGCCCAGAACTCGGGGGCGGAGTGCCTCCTGGAGCGGTCGGTAGAATTCGCCGGGTGTCAGCACCCTCCCCCCGCACTTCCACGCCCTCGACCATCGACCCCGAGGATCTCGCCACGACGCTGCGCGTGCTGGGCATGCTCGACGAACTCGACGAGGCTGATCCGGACTTCACGGCCGTGCGCAATGCCGCGGCGGGAATGATCAAATCGGTCAAGCAGGCCCGCCGCCGCGATCGGCGTGCAGCGATCTACTCCGCCGATTCCGCGGTCGTGGCCGCGACCGCGACGGGGGCGCCCGACCGGATCGACGACGAGACCCGCGGGCTCACGCTCTCGGCTCGCGCCGCCGCCCCGGTGGCCGGGACGTATGCGCGGCCACGGCCGTGCTACATCTGCAAGCAGAAGTACTCCACGGTCGACGCCTTCTACCACCAGCTGTGCCCGGACTGCGCTGAGACGAGCCACCGTAAGCGCCATGCGCGCACGGACCTGCACGGGCGCCGAGCGCTGCTCACCGGGGGCCGCGCCAAGATCGGCATGCACATCGCCCTGCGACTGCTGCGCGACGGTGCGGACCTCACCATCACCACCCGCTTTCCGCGCGACGCCGTGCGACGGTTCGCGGCGATGGACGATGCGGGCGACTGGCTCCATCGCCTCACCGTCGTGGGCATCGACCTGCGCGACCCTTCTCAGGTGGTGGCGCTGGCCGAGTCCACCGCCGCGGCCGGGCCGCTCGACATCCTCATCAACAATGCGGCGCAGACCGTGCGCCGCTCCCCCGGCGCGTACGCCCCGCTCGCCGAGGCCGAATCGGTCCCGCTGGACGAAGGGCTGTGGCCCGAGGGCCGCGGTCCTCGGCTGCTGACACTCGGACGCACCAGGGACGAGCACCCGTTGGGGATCGAATCGGCGGTCGCGCCGCACCCGCTGCTCGCCTCTGCGGAACTCGGCGAGAGCCCGGCCGCGACAGCGCAGCGCTTCACCGACGCCGCCTTGGCGCCCGGTTCCTCGTCGCTGACCAAGCTGGCTGACGGAAGCGCGATCGACGCGGGCGGCCTCGTGCCGGACCTGCACGAGTCCAACTCATGGATCCACGGCGTGGGCGACGTCGACCCCCGAGAGCTCATCGAGGTGCAGCTGTGCAACTCGACCGCTCCATTCATCCTCATCAACCAGCTGCGGCCGCTGCTGGCCGCTGCGGCCCAGCGCAATCCGGACGGCCGCAGCTACGTGGTCAACGTGTCGGCGATGGAGGGGGTGTTCGGGCGCGGATACAAGGGACCGGGCCCCCGCACACCAACATGGCCAAGGCCGCGCTGAACATGCTCACGCGCACCAGCGCGCGCGAGATGTTCGAGTCGGACCGGATCCTCATGACCAGCGTGGACACGGGCTGGATCACCGACGAGCGGCCCCACCCCACCAAGGTGCGGCTCGCCGAGGAGGGCTTCCACGCACCCCTCGATCTCGTCGACGGCGCCGCGCGGGTCTACGACCCGGTGGTGCGCGGCGAGCAGGGCGAGGACCTGTTCGGGGTGTTCCTGAAGGACTACGAGCCGTCACGCTGGTGACTCGCTAGTCCACGCCCCACTGGTGGAGCCTTCGAGCGTTCCGTAGATCGCCTTCGCGCGCTCCATCGCTGCGACATAGCTGCTCCGTTGCCAGGCGTTGCCCTCCACCTCGGGCGGAACGGCCAGGAGCCCGCGCAGGGCGTCCAGGTCAGCGAAATCCTTCCGTTCGAGGTACGCCTCGAGCTCGTCGAGCATGGTCCTCGCGTACCCGGCCCCATGCCGGATCAGTGCAGAGGTGGACATCACCACGTCCGCGCCCACCAGCAGGTTCTTCACCACGTCCGTGCCATCTGCGACCCCCGTGGTGGCGGCCAGCGACGCCGTGGTGTGGCGGCGCAGGGCGGCGATCCACGTGCGTGGCAGGCGACCCTCATCGGGCACGGAGAGCGCCCACGCGGTGCTGGCCTCCAGGGTCTCGACGTCCACGTCCGGCTGGAGGAACCGATTGAAGAGCACCAGCCCATCAGCGCCCGCGTCCACGAGCCGCAGCGCCACGTCGCCCACCGCACTGAAGTACGGGCTCATCTTCACCGCCACCGGGATCCCCACCGCTTCCGTGACCGCAGTGACGATCTCGAGGTGCTGTGCGATGACGCGACTTCCCGAGGTGGTGAGGTCCCCGGGGACGAAGTAGATGTTCAACTCGAGCGCGGCCGCCCCGGCGTCCTGCAGGTCGCGTCCGAAGGAGACCCACCCGCCCATGTCTGCCCCATTCAGCGAAGCGATCACGGGGATGTCGATCTCCCGCGCCGCGCGTTCCACGAGGGTGAGGTAGCTCTGGGCCAGATGGGGCGCACCGCCTGCGGGATCGGGCAGGTAGTCGAGCGCCTCGGCGAACGAGTGCGTATGAGCGTCGATGAGCCGGCTGTCGCGCGCGGCCTGCCGCCGCAGCTGCTCCTCGAACAACGAGAACATCACCACCGCGCCCACGCCGCCCTCCGCGAGAGACCTGATCCCGTCGAGGGTCTGGGACAGGGGTCCGGCCGATGCGACCAAGGGGTTGCTCAGCGTCAGGCCGAGGTACGGCGTCGTGAGGTCCATCGTCAGGTCCTCGCGTCTGCGGCGAACTCGGATGCGCTCCGTTCGGCCATACGCTCATACTCCGCCCACCGGCGGTGCACCTGCTCCTGCGCATGAGCGAGGAGCCGTTCCGCGGCTTCGGGATCGGAGTCGCGCAGCATCCGGAACCGCAGTTCCTTGTCGTGGTACGCCTTCAGGGGGATCCGAGGGCGCGAGGAGTCCAGGAGGAACGGGTTCTGATCCAGCTCCCGCAGCACGGGATTGTAGCGCATGAGCGGCCAGTGCCCCGAGGCGACCGCCGCGTACTGCTGGGCCAAGCCTGTGCGCATGTCGATCCCGTGCGCGATGCAGTGGCTGTAGGCCAGGATGAGGGACGGCCCGTCATAGGACTCCGCCTCCCGGAACGCCCGCAAGGTCTGCTGCTTGTCGGCGCCCATGGCCACGCGCGCGACGTACACGCTCCCGTACGCGATCGCCTGCATGGCGAGATCCTTCTTGTTCGTGAGCTTGCCACCCGAGGCGAACTTCGCGACCGCGCCCAGCGGGGTGGCCTTGGACGCCTGGCCGCCGGTGTTCGAGTAGACCTCCGTGTCGAGGACCAGCACGTTGATGTTCCGGCCTGACGCGAGCACGTGATCGAGGCCCGACGAGCCGATGTCGTACGCCCACCCATCCCCGCCCACGATCCACACCGAGCGACGCAAGAGGTGGTCGGCCACCGAGCGCAGGTCGGTCGCCATCGGGCCGGAGAGTCCGTCGAGCCGCTCCTTGAGGTCCTCCACACGGGCTCGCTGGCGTGACAGATCTGACTCGTAGAGCTGGGATGCGTCGCGGATCTCGTTCACGTACTCGTCCCCGAGCTCGCTCCTCAGATCGTGCAGACGCCTGCGTGCGAGATCGGTGTGGAGATCCGCAGCGAGCCGGAGCCCGAGACCGAACTCCGCGTTGTCCTCGAAAAGGGAGTTGGACCACGCCGGGCCGCGCCCGTACTTGTTGCGGGCCCACGGTGTCGTCGGCAGGTTCCCGCCATAGATGGACGAGCAACCCGTCGCATTCGCGATCATGGCGCGGCCACCGAACAGTTGAGAGAGCAACTTCAGGTACGGCGTCTCGCCACAGCCAGCGCACGCCCCCGAGAATTCGAACAGCGGCTCCAGGTACTGCACGCCGCGCACGGTGCCGAAGTCGACCCGCGAGCGGCGGTTCACCGGGATGGTCTCGAAGAAGGCGACGTTCTGCCGTTCGGCGGTGCGGTCCGCCTGGGGTTCCAGGTTGATCGCCTTGCGCCCGGCCCCGGCCTGGATGGGCTTCACGGGGCAGGCCTCTACGCACAGCCCGCATCCGGTGCAGTCCTCGGCGTAGACCTGAAGGGTGTACTGCGACCCGGGCAGCCCGACCGCGTTGAGCTCAGCGGTCTGGAAGGTCTCGGGTGCGCCGTCGAGCGCCGACGCGGGATAGTACTTGGCACGCAGGACAGCGTGCGGGCATACGAAGGCACAGTTCCCGCATTGAATGCACGCGTCCGGATCCCACACCGCGATCAGGTCGGAGATGTTCCGCTTCTCGTACTTCGTGGTGCCGGATGGATAGGTGCCGTCGACGGGCAACACGCTCACCGGGAGCGCGTCCCCCTCACCCGTGAGCATCTTCGCAGTGACGTCCCGCACGAACTCCGGAGCGGCCTCCGGGACGGGTCGGATCATGCCGACGTCACCCACGGCCGACGAGGGCACCGGCACCTGGTGCACGTTCGCGAGGGCCGCGTCGACCGCAGCCTCGTTGCGTGCCACCACTTCCGCGCCCTTGCGCGCGTACGTGGTGCGGATGGATTCCTTCACCGCCTCGATCGCCGCGTCGCGGGGCATGACCCGGCTGATGCCGAAGAAGCAGGTCTGCAGGACCGTGTTGATGCGGTTTCCCATGCCGGCGGAGCGGGCGACCTCACCGGCATCGATGGTCCACACCTCGATCCCGAGGTCGATGATGCGCCTCTGCATCGGCGCGGGGAGGTGGGCGAACAGCTCGTCCGGCGGGTGCGGACTGCTGAGCAGAAGCACGGTTCCCGGCCGGGCGCTGCGGAGCACGTCCACCCGCTCGAGGATCGACCAGTGGTGACAGGCGATGAACCCCGCCTTGCTCACAAGGTATGGCGCGCTGATGGGCATGGGCCCGAACCGCAGGTGCGACACCGTGCGCGAGCCCGACTTCTTGGAGTCGTAGACGAAGTACCCCTGAGCATACGTCCCCTCCCTGGCACCGAGGATCTTGATCGTGTCCTTGTTGGCACCGACCGTTCCGTCCGAGCCCAGCCCATAGAACACCGCGCGCACGGTCTCCGGGTCTTCTATGTCAAGGTCTGCGGGGTACGGGAGAGACAGTCCGGAGACGTCGTCCGTGATCCCTACCGTGAACCGGGGGCGCGGGACGGGCAACGAGAGCTCGTCGTAGATCCCTTGGACCATTGCGGGGGTGAATTCCTTGGACGACAGTCCGTACCGTCCGCCGATCACCAGCGGCATGCGCGCGCGCCGGCCGGTGCCCACCGCCTCACCGAGGGCAGAGGCGATGTCGAGGAAGAGCGGCTCGCCGCCCGCACCCGGCTCCTTGGTGCGGTCGAGGACCGCTAGGCGGGTGCAGCTGGTCGGGATGGCCGCCAGCACCTCGTCGACGGGGAACGGCCGGTACAGGTGGAGGTGGACCATGCCGACGCGTTCGCCTCGCCGGCGCAGGTGCTCCATGGTCTGCTCGACCGTCTGGGCGCCCGACCCCATGACGACGATGACGCGGTCGGCCTCGGGGTCGCCCGAGTACTCGGCGAGCCGATACCGCCGGCCGGTGACCGCCGCGAACTCGTCCATCGCGTCGCCCACCATCCCCGGGGTGGCCTGGTAGAACGGGTTGACCGTCTCCCTGGACTGGAAGTATGTGTCCGGGTTCTGCGCGGTGCCGCGAATGTACGGGTGTTCCGGGGAGAGGGCTCGCCGGCGGTGCCCCATCACGGCGGCCTCCGGCACGAGGCGGCGCAAGTCGTCGTCGGAAAGCGTGGAGAGCGAATTCAATTCGTGGCTGGTCCGGAACCCGTCGAAGAAGTGCACGAACGGCACCCGGGATCGCAGCGTCGCCATCTGGGCGATCGCGGCCATGTCATGGCACTCCTGCACGCTGGACGAGGCGAGGATCGCGAAACCGGTCTGCCGGACGGCCATGACGTCCTGGTGATCCCCGAAGATCGACAGGCCCTGGGCCGCCAGGGACCGCGCCGCGACGTGCAGCACAGTGGACGTCAGCTCTCCTGCAATCTTGTACATGTTGGGGATCATGAGGAGCAGGCCTTGCGAGGCGGTGAAGGTGGTGCTCAACACCCCGCCCTGCAGGGCGCCGTGGAGTGCCCCGGCCGCGCCGCCCTCAGACTGCATCTCGACCACGGTCGGCACCGTTCCGTAGATGTTGGTGCGGTGCTTCGCCGTCCACTCGTCGGCCAGCTCGGCCATCGTGGAGCTGGGGGTGATGGGATAGATCGAACACAACTCATTGAGCCGGTATGCGACGGAGGCCGCCGCCCCATTGCCGTCCAGAATCGCGTTCATGGCATCTCCTCACCGGTCCGCGATCATCTCGATGGCATGGACAGGGCATTGTTCAAAGCAGGTCGCGCACCCGGTGCACTTCTCGTAGTCGAACCGGTAGCGGCTTCCCTTGCCGAGCTTGATGATCGCGTCTTCAGGACATGCACCCAGGCAACCGTCACACTCGAAACAGTTGCCGCATGACAGGCAGCGTCCTGCCTCGATGTGCGCCTGTTCGGGCGTGAGCCCACCGACGATCTCGTCGAAGTCCGTCACCCGCGCGCTGGACTCGAGTTCAGGTTGGGTGGTCTTCATGTTGTCGCCGAAGTACCAGACGTGCAGCGTGTCGAAGGTGGCGACCGGGTGCTTGGTCGGCTCGACAGTGGGCCGGCTCGAGAGCCACCCGTCGATCTGGCGAGCGGCGCGCCGGCCGTGTCCGACCCCCACTGTGACGGTCCGTTCGGACGGCACGGCATCCCCGCCCGCGAAGATCCCGGGAACGGCCGTCATGAGCGTGCGCGGGTCCACCTCGAGGACGTCGTGGGCGAAGGACATGCCCGGGATCTTGCGCAGGAACGCGGAGTCCGACTCCTGGCCGAGCGCGAGAATCACTGTGTCAGCCTCGAGGTGCTCGTATCGCCCGGTGCCGTGGGGCACGCCCGCATCGTCGAGCTCCATGATCTCGACGGTGAGATCCGACTCGTCCATCGACGAGATGGTGCGCAGCCAGTTCATCTGCACGCCCTCCGCCATCGCCTCCTCGCGCTCGAGGGTGTGCGCGGGCATCTGCTCCGCCGTGCGGCGGTAGACGATGATCGACTCCTCCGCTCCGAGCCGGCGCGCGACGCGGGCCGCGTCCATGGCGGTGTCGCCACCGCCGTAGATGGCCACCTTGGAGCCGATCTCGGGGCGCGCTCCCGAGGCCACGTCCCGCAGAAACGAGACAGCGTCGAGAATCCGGGAGGCGTCCATCGCCGGTATGTCGACGCGGCGCGACAGATGGGCACCGATCGCCACGAAGACCGCGTCGAACCGGCCCTCCGCCTGCTCCTTCGCGAGGTCGGACACCTTGTGGTCGGTGATCATGCGGATGCCCAGGTTCGCCACCCTGGCGATCTCCGCATCGAGGACGTCGCGGGGCAGGCGGTACTCGGGAATGCCGTACCGCATCATGCCGCCGGGCTGAGGAGCGCCGTCGCGGACTTCGACTTCGTGGCCGAGCAACGCCAACTGGTAGGCCGCCGACAGCCCGGACGGGCCCGCGCCGACGATCAGCACGCGGTGTCCCGACGAACGCTCCGGTGGCGCGAACTGCCAACCCCGGTCGATCGCCAGGTCCCCGAGGTAGCGCTCGACCGCGTGAATTGACACCTCACCGTCCAGTTCCTTGCGATTGCAGGCGGTCTCGCACGGGTGGTAGCACACACGGCCGTGGATGGCGGGGAACGGGTTGTTGCGGACCAGTTCGCGCCACGCCGCCTCATCCTGGTCAGCCTTGACCAGGCGCAGCCATTCCTGGATGTTCTCCCCGGCGGGACAGGCCGCGTTGCACGGCGGGAGAAGATCGACGTAGATGGGCAGGCGAGTGCGGACCGGTCCGGCGCTGCCCACGGTGTGGGCAAGGTCGGGCAGTTCCGTCATGTCACGGCGGTTCAGATCCATGATCGTCCCTCACTGCAGCGCGGAGGCGCTTCTCTCAGCGTACGCCGGGCGTAGAGGGAGCGCCGGTTGGAGGAACGTCAGGCCACGAGCCGGAATGGTCGGGACCCTCTCAACCGCAGATGCATGTGCGGTCATGCGTGCGCCGTCGGCGCGCGTCAGCGCACGCACGCCCTCCGTCGCGCGGCCTCCTCTCGGGCGAAGGGGCGAAGGGGCGAAGGGGCGAACCCGAACCGCCCGGGCACGCACCCATGGCGTGGGCCAACGCTGCGAGCAGTCGGACGCTCACGCTGGCGCGATCAGCACCTCACCGACCGCAGCGTGGATCGCCTGGGTGAGCCAGGGCGGGGCCGGGGTGCCGTCACTCCGGTTGCTTGCCGTGGCCGTCGTCGGGTGCTGACCGCAGGGCGTCCGCGATCTCTTCCTCCGGACGTGGAGCGACAGTCTGGTCGTCCTCGATCTCGGGCACTTCCTGCTCATCGGGGCCGGAAGGTCGCTCTTGTGCAAAGTTCTCGTGATCGGGAGTCATCGTGAATCCTTTGGTCGGCAACAACCACAGCCTAAGTGTTGGCGACGCTGCGCGGGTGAGCCTCTCCGAGCAGCTTTCTTGTGGAGTACGGCTGCTGGCGACCTCCTTGGGCGACGCAGCGGCCGTCCGCTATCGGGAATGCGGGGAGAGCCCCCACGGTTCCTTGCATGACACGCGTGTCCCACGTCACGCGAGACTGGAGATCGAGGATGTCCCACGAGTCGGACCCGCTGCTCGATCATCCGCCCCTCAGCACGCCCTTTGGTTCGGAACCGGAAGTCCGGGCCGTCCCCAAGGCCGACGGTAGGGCGCCGCTGGTCTTGGTGCTCGGTGCGTCTGGGTACATCGGAGGACGGCTCGTGCCTCGCCTCCTTCAAGGCGGATACCGGGTACGCACCCTCTCCCGCTCCGCTGCCCGCATCGGCGCGATGCCGTGGGGGGACGACGTCGAAGTGGTCGAGGGCGACGCCGCCGACGCCGAAGCCATGGATCGCGCGATGGTCGATGTCGACACCGTGTATGTCCTGGTCCATTCGATGTCGAGTGGCAAGGACTACGGACGCCTGGACCGCGCGATCGCGATCAATGTGGCGTTGCACGGTGCCGCGCACAAGGTTGCTCGGTTCATCTACCTGAGCGGGCTGCACCCGGACGACGTCGAGCTGTCGCCACACCTCGCCTCTCGCAAGGAGGTGGGCGACATACTCCTCGCATCAGCGGTCCCCACCGTGGTGCTGGAGGCGGGGGTGGTGATCGGCGCAGGCTCCGCGTCGTTCGAGATGATCCGTCACCTCACGGAGGTGCTCCCCTACATGCCCGCGCCGCGATGGGTGCGAAACTCTATCCAACCCATCGCTGTCAGGGATGTGCTCTACTACTTGCTCGCAGCCGCTCGCGTCGACGAAAGCACCAACGGGACCTTCGACATCGGCGGTCCGGACGTCATGCTGTACTCGGAAATGATGAACGGCTACGCCGCCGAGGCAGGGCTGCCGCAGCGGCACATCGCGGCGCTGCCCGTGCTCACCCCTGGCCTCGCATCGCATTGGGTCGGTCTTGTCACCCCCGTTCCGCGCCAGATCGCCCGGCCTCTGGTGGAGTCACTGCTGCACTCGTGTGTGGTCGAGGACGACGCCATCGACGACCTGATCCCGCCGCCCCCGGAGGGGCTCACGGGCTACCGCGAAGCAGTGCGCTGGGCGCTCGGCCGCATGGAACTCGATCAGGTCGAAACCAGTTGGGTGGACGCGCGAGTGACTGGCGCCCCGAGCGATCCCATGCCCAGCGACCCCGACTGGACCGGGCGCACCGTGTTCGAGGACTCGCGACGCAAGGAATCGAGCGCGGATCCGGCAGCGGTCTGGAAGGTCATCTCGCAAGTGGGCGGTGCTACCGGTTGGTACTCCGCCTCCGTGCTGTGGGCCACGCGGGGTCTCATCGACCGGTTGTCTGGCGGCGTGGGTCAGCGCCGCGGGCGCCGCGGCTTCGGGAACGTCAAGGTGGGAGACGCGATCGACGTCTGGCGCGTGGAGCGCGTCGACCCTGGCCGGTTGTTGCGCCTGCGCGCGGAGATGCGCGTCCCAGGCGCTGCGTGGCTCGAGCTCGGAGTGAACCCCACCGACGAGGGCTCCGAGTACTGGCAGCGCGCCGTCTTCTTCCCCCGGGGACTGACGGGTCGCCTGTACTGGCTGTCGATGCTGCCGTTCCATGGGCTGATCTTCAGCGGGATGGTGAATCGCATCGTCGCGATCGCAGAAGACGAGGCCGACGACGAGGCGGCCGCAGCGGCCATGTAGGTCATCAGGAAGCAGGCTGACCGGAGGTGCGCCGACGACACCGGGTTTCACCGTCTCAGAATTGAGCGGAGCGACGCGACGGTGTCCTGCGGGGCGGCACCGCCTTGGCGGCAACGATGTCCCCTACCGCGATGCGTTCGACGCCACGAACGCCCTCGACGACCACCGTGTGGTCGTCGACGCTGAGCAGCTCTCCTAGCGCATCGGTGGCTTGTCCCGTCGAAATCAAGTAGCGAACCACTACACGTGCGCCGGGCGCAGGCAGAGCGATCTGGCCCTTTTCCTTTCTCGGCTCGGTCATGACCTCATCTTCGCAGCAGCGGCCGCGGGCAACGCACGAGCCCGCGTCCCCGGCACACGCGTCTAGGCTTTCGTCGTGATCGGAATCAACTGGGGGACGCTGGCCGCGGGCGTCAGTTCCCACGGATACGGCAGGGCCGAGCGGGCGTGGCCCCTAGACGAGGGTCGAAGGCAATGAGCGTGGTGCTCGACGGGCTGCGGCGTTGGCCTGACGTCGAAGCGCCCGGCCTCGTCGCCGTCGATGCCGCAGACCGCTTGATTCTGGATGAGTCCGCCGCGCTGCGCGCTGACGCCGATGCGAGTTCGATCGTCGTGATTGGCGACGCCTACGGCGCGCTGACCCTCGGCGCGGCACACGCGGGTGCGAGCGGCATCCGGGCACATTTCGACGCGCTGAACGGCGAGCGCGCCCTCGCCGCCAACGCCGAACGCGCCGGTCTTGAAGAGAGCTACCGCACGTACACGCTGGACGCGGACCTCGTGCGCGGCGCACAAGTAGTCCTGCTGCGACTACCGCGGTCCCTCGACGCGCTCCGAGACGTCGCCGGACTCGTTGCCGCGCATGCCGATCCAGACGTGGTCGTGGTCGCAGGCGGCCGGCTCAAGCACATGTCGCTGTCGATGAACGAGGTGCTGAGTGAGTTCTTCGGGCGGTTGGACGTGACCCACGCGCGACAGAAGTCCCGGGTGCTCGTGGCGCGTGAGCCGCACGATGGTCGCGACCCAGAGCCGGCGGCAGCGCACATCGAGGGTCTCGAGGTCAGGGCCTTCGGGGGCGCGTTCGCGGGAGCGCGTCTGGACATCGGCACTCGGTTGCTGCTGGAGAGCCTCCCCGCCGCACTGATGGGTGGGACAGCAGATGACCCGTTCATTGACCTCGCGTGCGGGACGGGAGTCGTGGGGGCATGGCTCGCAACGCGGCATCCTCATGCTCACGTCTACGCGTGCGACCAGTCGGCCGTCGCGGTCAGATCTGCACGCGCCACGATGCTCGCCAACGGCATCGACGATCGAGTGGACGTAGTCCGCGACGACGGGCTCTCCGCGAGGAACTCCGCCAGCGCGTCTCTGATCGCGTTGAACCCGCCGTTTCACTCAGGCGCGGCCGTCACCGATGTGCTCGCGCCCCGACTGTTCGCCGATGCGGCCCGGGTCTTGCGCCCCGGAGGACAGCTGTGGTGCGTGTGGAACTCGGCGCTGAAGTACCGACCGCTGCTGGAAGACGCGGTGGGGCCTACCCAGCAAGTCGCACGCAACGCCAAGTTCACTGTCACGGTCTCGACGCGTCGCTGAGCAAGAACGGCCCACACAAGCCCCGAAATCCCGCCTGATCTCCACGCCACCCGTGATGGCGCACGTGCCATGTCGAGTTCGGCAGATGCCCCCACCGCCCCATGTCGACAAAAAAGAGCCGCCCACCCGGGTTCCCCCAGGTAGACGGCTCCTATTTGTCGGGCTGACAGGATTTGAACCTGCGACCCCTTGACCCCCAGTCAAGTGCGCTACCAAGCTGCGCCACAGCCCGTGACAGCCTGATAATCGTACCGGATGCCTGACGGTGGTCTGCACCAGGTCTGATCCCGCCGCGCCATGCGCGCGTGGAGCGACACCCGGCCCCCGCATCGGCGCTCCTGAGGCGCCGCTAGCCGAAGTAGCGGCCCGGCCGGTGGTTGATCGCGAGCACCAGGTTCAGCAGCACGGCGCCCAGAATCGAGAACAGCAGGATGAGTGGCTCGACCAGTGCCAGCGACGCTCCGACCACCACGATGTCCAGCGCGCCCTGCACGTAGCCCGCGCGGACGCCGTGCCGCTCCTGCATGTACGCCGCGAGAATTCCGAAGCCTCCCGCCGAGGCGCCGTGACGGAAGATCATGATCATCCCCACACCGATGGCCAGACCCGCGAAGATCGCCGCATACAGCGGCGCCACCTCGCTCACGTCCAGGTACCGCGCGTGCACCCACGTGAACGCCGAGACCAGAGTCACTGTGAGCAGCGTCTTCACGGTGAAGGTCCAGCCCATCCGGCGCACCGCGAGCCAGTAGAACGGCAGGTTCACCAGGAAGAACAGCACTCCGAACGGCACACCCGTCCAGTAGCCGCCGAGGATCGCGACTCCTGCGAGTCCCCCGGACACTCCCCCGATCTGCTCGAGCAGGAACAGCCCGAAGGACATCAGGAAGGCTCCGCTGGGAAGCGCCAGCACGTCCTCCCACAGCGCGTGCCGCTCTGCGATGGGCGGGTCGACCACTGACATGCGCGCCCTCAGATCCTGTCTCGAGCGCGCGCCTCGGCCGCCGCGGCGACGATCAGCTGACGATCGCCGTCATCGGGCAGTCCGCCCACCGACCGCTGCTCGGCGCGCTCGGACGCGGTGCGCAGGGTCGCGGCCTGCCCCGGGTCCGAGATCGCGATGAGGTCGCCCAGCACACCCTGCACTCTGAGGCCCACCTCGACCAGCCCCGCGCCGTCGCGCGCCAGCGGCCGCACCGCGTCCTCGATGAGGTCCTCGAGGCTCACGGTCGGCACACGCAGGCTCGGGTACTTCACCTCCCTGTCGGGCTCCGTGGTCAGCAGGTCGGTCATGACTCGTTGGATCGCGTTGAGCGCCTCGACAGCCGTGCCGGGATCGTTCGTCGACGGAGACAGCGCGCGACTGCCGATCTCCGACAGCGCGACGAGGCCGAGCCGCGGGTCCTGCTCGAACGTCCGGTGCTTCTCGACGCGGAAGGCCTCACGCACTGCCGCCACCGTGTCGTCGTCGGCGAAGCCGTCCACACAGGCCAACGGCGTCCCCAGGCCCACGGCCACGCCGGGCAACGCGACGACGTGCACCGTGACTCCCGCGCGCTCCGCGGCCGCCGCCAGTGCGGACACCGCGATCCCGGTGACGCACCCGGGTCCTTGCGCCCTGATCGCACGTGCGCTCGCCGGCACATCCGTCGCCGGAGCACCGCCGAGGGTCGGAGCGGCCGCGTACGCGCACACGGTGCCACGAGCGGACCTCTCGACACGGTCCAGCACATCCGCCATGCGGCCGAAGTTCTGGAGGTGATGGATCCACCGCACCAAGGTGGCCACGACGATCGCGATGACCACGAGCGTGCCGAGGAACAGCAGCGTGCGGCCCTTCTCGCCGTAGTAGCTCGTGGACAGCGCGACGATGCCCACGATCGAGTACACGAACGACCCCAAGAAGCTCGCGAGTGCGTTCTGAGAGGTGTTGTCGGCGAGCAGCAGCTGGGTCGCGCGCGGGGTCGTCTGTGCCGCCGCGCTCGAATAGGCGGAGATCATCACCGTGAGCGAGAAGGTGGTCACCGCGAGCATCGACGATGCGAGGATCTGCAGGATGGTCGCGACGGAGTCCTGGCCGAACTCCAGGGCCCAGGCATCCGGCAGCGCGGGCCCGGCGAACCGGCCCAGCAGGGACACCATCAAGGCCAGCGCTGTGAACAGCATGAGCCTGAACCAGATCCGTTGAGCGAGGCGTGCGAAGAACGTGCGCCATCCGCTGGTCTGCATAGGCCCTCCTCCCCCTGTCTTCTCCCGATACTGCCGTGTGCGGGCGACCTGCGCCCGCATCGGCGCGCTCTACGCGCCGATGAGCCCGGCGGCCAGCAGTCCGGACGCGACTCCCCACGCAATGATGGAGAGCACCTGCCACCAGGCCACCGCCGTGCGGGATGCGCCGAACCCCACCATCGCGCCCGACGTGATCTGGCTGGGCAGCACAGTCTGGCCGAGCAGGGACACGCCCGGCACGCCGTAGCGGTCGAACATGGTGCGCAGCCGCGCGCGCCGCGGACTCAGCTGCTCGTCGCCCACCGTGCGGCGCCGCACCGCATGGGCGCCGAACACGACCGCGAGCATCGAGACGACATTGCCCACGACTGCGGCCGCGATGGCGATCGCGGGGTGCAGGCCCATCAGCACGCCCACGATCGAGCCACCGTAGGACTCGACGAACGGGATCGCGGAGATCAACGCGATGGCGAACCACTGCGCCCACGCGGGAAACGACGTGGCGAAATCCTGCAGGCCTTCGAGCATGGCGGGGTCTCCTGGCACGTCCGGGGAAAAGGCCCCTCAGGCTAGCCGATGCGCGAGCCCGTTCAGTGCGACCGGCACCTCAGTCCTTGAGCAGCGGCGCCCCGAGCCAGCCCTCCGGGATCCCCATCCCCTCGACCAGCGGCAACGCGTGCGGGCGCAGTTCGCGGCACAGGTCGTTGATCTGCGCACCGATGGCCTTGGACCTGCCCGCACTGATGCGGTTGTGCTCCATGAACCATGCGCGGTCGTCGTGGATGGATTGCAGCGCGAACAGGCTGCACAGGCGTTCGAGCACCTCGCGGGTCTCCCCTGGCTCGACGGCCTCGAGTCCGTCGATGAACGCGGACAGGATCCATTCGTCCATGTATGCCCGCGCCACGAACTGCACGTGATCGCCGAGCGCGTTGAACGCCTCGAATTCGTCGCCCTTGCCCTTGGCCGCCGCGCGCATGCGCATCGCCAGCGACTCGAGGGAGTGACGCGTGCGCTGCTCGAACATGAGAGCGTGCCAGCGGCGATCCACCAGGGTGGTCTCCTCGGGCCTGCGGCGGACGGCGTCCGCGAGCCTGCCCAGCACGATGCTCGCGGATGTCGCCTCAAGCACGGACTCTCCCGCCACGCGCGCCGTGGCCTGCACCACGCCGCTGCGGTCGAGCGCTCCCCATTCCTTGCGGTAGTCCGTCAGCAGCGCCTTGGTGACGAGCTGCATGAGCACGGTGTTGTCGCCCTCGAAGGTCGCGAAGATGTCCACGTCCCTGCGCATCTCCACCAGTTGGTTCTCGCTCATGTAGCCGGCGCCGCCGCAGGCCTCACGTGCCTCTTGGATGCTGTCGTTGGCGAACCATGTCTGCACCGCCTTCAGGCCCGCGGCATGCGTCTCGAGACTGCGCTGGTCCTCCTCGGTGGACTCGTCCCCGCCCTGGACATGGACGAGCGCCGCGATGAGCTCGTTCTGCGCGAACCCCAGCGCGTAGGAGCGCGCGATGCGCGGCATCAGGCGCTTCTGATGCACCAGGTAGTCAAGGAGCAGCACGCCGTCGGGTCGGCCAGCGGCCGGGAACTGCCGGCGCCGCAGCGCATGCCTCGTCGCGATCGACAGACCGCGCCGTGCGGCGATGCCTCCGCCCCCTCCCACGCACACACGACCCCGCACCAAGGTGCCGAGCATCGTGAAGAAGCGGCGATTCTGGTTCTGGATCGACGACACGTAGGTGCCGGACTCGTCCACGCCTCCGTAGCGGTCCAGCAGCATGCGTCGTGGCACTCGCACGTGGTCGAACCTGATGGTGCCGTTGTCGACTCCCAGCAGGCCGCCCTTGTGGCCGTGGTCGCCGGTGGTGACTCCCGGCAGGTCGTCGCCGTTGTCGTCGCGCAGCGGGACCAACGCCACGTGGACGCCGTGAGACTCGTCGCCCACGATGAGCTGCCCGAACACGGCCGCCATGGTGCCGTCCTTGGCGGCATTGCCGATGTAGGCCTTAGTCGAGCCCGGCGTGGGCGAGCGCACCTCGAACTCTCCGGTCTCGGGAACGTACGTGATCGTGGTCTCGAGACTCGCCACGTCGCTGCCGTGCCCCAACTCCGTCATGGCGAAGCCGCCCAGCAGCTTCATGGAGGTGATGTCCGGAAGGAAGGTCTCGTGGTGCCATGCGGTGCCGAGGTTGGTCACGGCGCCGCCGAACAGGCCGAACTGCACGCCGGACTTGATCGTGACGGACAGGTCGCCGTGCGAGAGCATCTCGAACGTCAGCACCGCCTGGCGCGGGTCGGAGCCCGCATCGGCGGTGGTGGGCACCCCCACGCTCCCGAAGCCGTGGGCGTTCAGCGCGAGCAGGCGGTTCAGCGTCCACTCTCGGGACGCCTCCACGTCGAGCTCCGGTTCACGCAACAGGTCGTCGACGGGGAAGGTGGCACGCATCATCGCGCGGTCCTCGGCGAAGTCGCCGTCGAGCGCGGTGCGCAGCTGCGCGCCCAGAGTGGTGAGGCGCTCAGAGTCGAGCGCCGCCGCCTGTGTGGGGCGCTCAGGGTGGGTCAACGTCATTGTCGGTCCTCCATGGGGGTGGCGGTCAGCGCGGACGCGCCGACCCGTGCGGATGCGAAGAAGTCGGAGATGTGAGCCACCACGTGCTCGCGGGGAGGGCGCGGGTCGGACGCCATCCAGTGGTCTGCGACGGCCTTGATGAACCCCACGAGGCCATGTCCCCAGGTGGGGGCGCTCGAGCCATCCATGCCCCGCGCCGTCAGGTTGGCCGAGATGGCCGCCGAGATCTCCTCGCCGATGAGACCGGGCAGGCCGCGCACCGGATCGGCGACCGCATCGGCGGCCGGAGCGGGCGGTGCCATGACGAACCGGTAGATCTCGGGATCGCGCTCGACGAGTTCGAGATACGCGTCCGCGAGATCGGCGGTGAGCCGGCCCAGGTCGGTCGGGTCGGACAGCCGGAAGGCCGCGGACAGACCCTCGTGGATGTACGAGTGCACCTGCTCGACGATCGCGTCGTACAGGCCCGCTCGGTCACCGAAGTGCCGGTAGATGACGGTCTTGGAGGTTCCCGCCCGCTGGGCGATGGCGTCCATGCCCACCGAGGCGCCGTGCACGCGGATGGCGCGCAGGGCGTCGGAGACGAGCTCCTTGCGCCGCGTTGCGCGATGTTCCTCCCAGCGGGAGTCCCTGCCGTCGATGGCCATGCCCCACACCGTACCCGATACTGGGGGTATCTGCTACTGTCGGTACCGGCTAGTTGCTGCCGAGGTATGAACCTTTCCAATGATGGAGGACGCATGACCCACAACGCCGTGGTCGTCGGGGGCAATCGCACCCCATTCGCGAAGGCGGGCGGACCGTTCGCCCAGGCCTCGAACCATGATCTCTTGACCGCCGCCCTCGATGGCCTGGTCGCACGCTACGGGCTCGCGGGCTCGCGCATCGGCGAGGTCGCCGCGGGGGCGGTGCTCAAGCACCCCAAGGATTTCAACCTGACCCGCGAGGCCGTGCTCAGCTCGGCGCTCGCGCCGGACACTCCCGCGTGCGACCTGCAGCAGGCGTGCGGCACCGGTCTCGAGACCACGGTCTACATCGCGAACAAGATCGCGCTGGGACAGATCGACTCAGGGATCTCTGGCGGTACGGACTCGACCTCCGATGCCCCCATCACCGTCTCGGACCCGCTGCGGCGAGCACTGCTCGCCGCGAACGCGGCGAAGACGGCCCCGCAGCGGCTCAAGGCCCTGTCGCGCATCCGCCCCGCGCACCTCAAGCCCCAGGCGCCCAGCGTCACCGAGCCCCGCACCGGCCTGTCGATGGGAGAGCATCAGGCGCTCACCACCGAGCGGTGGGGCATCACCCGCGAGAACCAGGACGAGATCGCCGCCGCCTCGCACCACAAGCTGGCGGCCGCATGGGACGCGGGGTTCTTCGACGACCTCGTGACGCCGTACCTGGGCGTCGCTAAGGACGCGATCCTGCGGGCCGACACCTCGGTCGAGAAGCTCGCGAAGCTCCGGCCCGTGTTCGGCGGGCCCGGCGGAACCATGACGGCCGGCAACTCGACGGCGCTGTCCGACGGCGCCGCGACCGCACTGCTCGCGAGTGAGGAGTGGGCGCGTCAGCATCACCTCCCGGTGCTCGCCAAGGTCGTTGACGCCGAGGTCGCCGCCGTCAACCATCCGGGCGGAGACGACCTGCTGCTCGGCCCCGTGGCGGCCGCCGGGCGCATGCTTGAGCGACGCGGGCTCACGCTCGACGACTTCGCCCTCATCGAGATCCACGAGGCCTTCGCCTCGACCGTGCTCACCACGCTCGAGGCATGGAAGTCCGAGGACTACTGCCGCTCGGTCGGCCTCGACGGGGCACTCGGCACCATCGACCTCGGCAAGCTCAACGTCACGGGCTCGTCGCTCGCCACCGGTCACCCGTTCGCCGCGACCGGAGCGCGGATCGTTCCCACCCTGGCGAAGCTCCTCCACGAGCGCGGACCCGGCTCCAAGGGGCTGATATCCATGTGTGCCGCCGGCGGTCAAGGCGTCGTCGCGATCCTGGAGGCAGTGTGATGGGCGCTCTCGAGAAGGCCTTCTACTCCCCCGCCGGCAAGGCGCTGTCCGCCAAGGCGGGACTCAAGGAGCCACCGCGGCTGCGGCGCGGGCGCGCGTGGCCCCAGGGTCCGATCGTGCTCGCGTCCCTCGGCGGCGGCACCATCGCGGCCGACGCGCTGAGTCTGCTCGGCCGCGCGACCGAGGCCCCCGTGTTCGACGACCAGCCCGACACGCCGGCCGGGTACGGCTCGCGCATCGGAGCCCTCGTCGTGGATGCCACCGCGTTGACCACCATTGCCGGCCTCGAGGACCTCCGTGCCGTGCTCCGCCCCGCCGTGCGCGCCATCGAACCCTCCGGGCGCATCGTCATTCTCGCTCGCGCCGAGGGCGACGGCTGGGAGGCGAAGGCCGTCACCCGCGCGCTCGACGGCATCAACCGCACCGTGGGCAAGGAGCTCCGCAAGGGCGCCACCGCGACCCTCCTGTACGTCGACGCCGGCGCCACGTCGGGTGACCTGGTGTCGACCCTCGGATTCGTGCTGCAGGGCCGCTCCGCCTTCGTGGACGGCCAGGCGTGGCGAGTCGGCAGCGCCGACCAGCCCGCCGGTTCGCTCGATGAGCGTCCGCTCGACGGTCGCACCATCGTGGTCACCGGCGCTGCTCGCGGCATCGGCGCGGCGATCGCCCGCACCCTCGCCCGCGATGGCGCCAGGATCGTCGCAGTGGACATCCCGCCCGCCGGCGAGTCGCTCGCGGCCGTCGCGAACGAGGTGGGCGGCACCGCGGTGCAGCTCGACATCACGGCGGCCGATGCGGGCGCCACCATTGCGGCGCACGTCGCCACTCGCGGTGAGCGCCTCTACGGCATCGTGCACAACGCCGGCATCACCCGCGACAAGATGCTGGTGAACACCGACGCCAAGCGCTGGGGCTCGGTGCTGGACGTCAACCTCGCCGCGCAGATCCGCATGAACGAGGTGCTGCTCGACCCCGCGACCGAGGGCGGGCTGATGGACGGCGGACGAATCGTCGGCATCGCCTCGACGTCGGGGCTCGCAGGCAACAAGGGCCAGACCAACTACGCCGCCTCGAAGGCCGGCGTGGCCGGACTCGTCGCGGCCATGGCGCCGGATCTGGCGCCGCGATCCATCACCGCCAACGCCGTGGCGCCGGGTTTCATCGAGACCGACATGACGGCACGCATCCCGTTCGTGCAGCGCGAGATCTTCCGCCGCTCCAACTCGCTGAGCCAGGGCGGGCAGCCCGAGGACGTGGCCGAGGCCATCGGCTACCTGCTCGACCCCCGCTCGCAGGGCGTCTCCGGGCAGGTGGTGCGCGTGTGCGGGCAGAACCTGGTGGGCGCCTGATGTCGGACGCAAGGAGCGACCGCACCGTGGAACACCTGGACTCCCCGCCCGGGATGGCGGGCGCCTTCGCCCGCGCGCTGGTCCCCAACCGCAGCGGTCAGGCCCGCATCCCCCACCGCGCGGTGACGCTCCACGGACAGCGGCAGAGCCTCGCCCGTCTTGCCCAGTACTCGCGAGTGTGCGGCTTCACGCTGCGCGACAGCGTGCCGGCGACCTGGATCCACGTGCTCACGTTCCCGCTGCACGTGCACCTGCTGAGCGACGCCGAGTCGTCGGTGAGGCTCGTGGGTGCCGTCCACGTCTCCAACCAGATGACCATGCACCGCGCCGTCGGCATGGACGAGGTCCTGGACCTCACCGTTCACCTCGAGGGGCTGCGTCCTCACCAGCGCGGCGCCCTGGTGGACCTCGTGGGCCAGGCGCACGTGGGCGACGAACTTGTGTGGCGGGGCGTCAGCACCTATCTGTCGACCAGCGTCTCTGTGCCTGGCGATCCGGTTCAGCGACAGCGCACCCCGTTCGAACCCGCCGCCCCCCATGGCCTCTGGCGCCTGCCCGCGGACCTCGGACGGCGCTACCGGAGCGTCTCGAAGGACCCCAATCCCATCCACACGAGTCGGCTCGGCGCGCGGGCCTTCGGGTTCCCCCGGCCCATCATCCACGGCATGTGGACCCATGCTCGGGCGCTCGCCGCACTCGGCGGTCAGCTCCCTGCCTCCTACACCGCACGCGTGGACTTCGTGAAGCCGATCATGCTGCCCGGCACCGTGGGCTTCCGGTCCGTCAGCACCGAGCGGGGCGTCGACTGCGCGGTGACGTCGCGCGACGGCAGCAAGCCGATGCTGCTGATGTCGGTGACGGACGGCGCGACGTGAACCTCTGGCTGAGGCTGCTGCGCGTGCGACTCGGGGCGTCCCGCGGACCACGCATCGGCCTCTGGGACACCGCGGTGACGACCTTTCGCGTGACGCCCACGGATCTCGACACCGTCGGTCACATGAACAACGGCCGCTATCTGACCCTGCTCGACCTGGGGCGCCTGGATCTCATGGTCCGTTCTGGGTTCTGGCAGCGCTGCCGTGATCGCGGATGGTTTCCCATCGTCGCGGGCCAGTCCATCACCTACTTCAAGGACCTCACCCTCGGCCAGTCGTTCGAGATCCACACCCGAGTGGCGGGCGTGGACGACCGCTGGGCGTACCTCGAGCAGTCCTTCATGCGCGGAGAGGTCGAGCACGCCCGCGCACTGATTCGCGCCTGCTACGTGGAACGCGGCCGCGGGCGCGTATCCTCGGCCGAACTCGAAGAAGAACTCGGCGGCTTCCCTTCCCACCTGAGCGTTCCCGATTGGGTACGATCCTGGACACACAACTCGGCGGCACGGAGCGCCTGAACTGTCCTCCCGTCAACTGCGGTCCCCCGACCCATCAGCATCAATGGAGATGAATGATGAACCACATCACCCTTCCCAGCCACGACCCCATCGGCGACGCCGAACGGCCCTGGTTCGCCTTCTACCCCGAGAGCGTGTCCCGCGTCATCGATGCTCCCGTCGAACGCTCCCTGGGCGAGATGGCCGCCCACGCGGCGCAGCGCTACGGCGACCGCACCGCGTTCTCGAATCTCGGCGGATCGGTCAGCTTCAGCGAGGTCGACGACATCGCCACCCGCATCGCCTCGTACCTGCAGAACGAGCTCGGCCTCAACAAGGGCGACCGCATCGTGCTGCAGATGCCCAACCTCATGCAGTACCCGGTGGCGCTGTACGGCGCCCTGCGCGCGGGACTGGTCGTCGTCAACGCGAACCCGCTCTACACGGCGAATGAGCTGTCCGCGGTCGTGAAGGACGCCGAGCCCCGCGCGATCATCGTGCTCGCCAACTTCGCGGACAAGCTCGAGAAGGTGCTGGCCAAGGGCACGACGATCGAGCACGTCATCGTCACTCAGGCCGGGGACATGCTCCACCAGCCCAAGCGCTCGATCGTGAACCTGGTCGCCAAGCGCGTCAAGAAGATGGTGCCCGAGTACTCGTTGCCGGGTGCGATCGACTTCCGCGCCCTCCTCACGGGCGACCCGGTCGAGTTCACGGATCCGGGCGTGGACCACGCCGACGTGGCGTTCCTCCAGTACACGGGTGGCACCACGGGCGGGACCAAGGCCGCGGTCCTGACGCACTGGAACCTGCTGGCCAATCAGGAGCAGTTCATCGGCCAGATCCGGGTGGTGCTCGAGGAAGGCAACACCTCCGTGATCGCCGCGCTGCCGCTTTATCACGTATTCGCGCTGACCGTGAACTGCATCGGATTCTTCCGGTTCGGCGGGCACAACGTGCTCATCACCAACCCGCGCGACACGGCCGCGTTCATCAAGACCCTGGACGCGGAGAAGCCCGATTGCCTGGTCCTGGTCAGCACGCTCGCCGGCGCGCTCATGGAGCGCCCGGAGTTCGCGAAGCTCGACCTGTCCAACGTCAAGGTCTCCGTGGCGGGCGGCATGGCGCTGCGCAGCGCCGTGGGCAAGCGCTGGCGCGAGCTCACGGACTCGGAGATCATCGAGGGCTACGGGCTCACCGAGGCCTCCCCCGTGGTGAGCGTCAACCCCACTCACCTGCCGCCCCGCGTGGGCACCATCGGCGTGCCGCTGCCCTCGACCGACGTGAAGATCCTCGCCGAGGACGGTTCCGAAGTTGCTCTCGGGGAGCCCGGCGAGCTCGCCGTCAAGGGCCCGCAGGTCATGCAGGGCTACTGGCGTCAGCCCGAGGCCTCCGCCGAGGTCCTCACCGACGACGGGTGGCTGCTCACGGGCGACATCGCGACCATGGACGACGACGGCTACCTCAGCATCGTCGACCGCAAGAAGGAGATCATCGTGGTCTCGGGGTTCAACGTGTACCCCGGCGACCTGGAGGACGCCGCCATGCAGCACCCCAAGGTGCTCGAGGCCGGCGCGATTCCCATCGAGGACGAGCGCGCGGGCGAGGTTCCGAAGCTGTTCGTCGTGCGTCGCGACGAGTCCCTCACCGAGGCGGAGCTGATGGCCTTCCTCAAGGACGAGCTCACGGGGTACAAGCGACCTCGTGCGATCGAGTTCCTCGACGAGCTGCCCAAGACGAACGTCGGCAAGGTGCTTCGTCGCGGACTCAGGGAGATCGAGGCGGCGAAGTCGAAGTAGCGCGGACCGCGCGCCCCAGGCCCGCGTCCCGCATGGCGCCGGTTGCCGTCATCACGGCATCGGCGCCTGCGGCGCGGTAGTCCTCGTAGTCCCCTGCGACGAGCACGCCGCCCACGCCGATGACGGCCCACTCGGTGCGCGTTCGCTCCCGGTGGCGCGCGAGCCGGCGCGTCATGTCGAGCCCCGCCCATCGGATGGCGGCGCCGCACACCCCCGCGGTGTCGCGACCGGGGCCGGGCAGCGCGGGGCGCCCCTCGGCATCGACCAGGCGGGCGGGAAGCGTGTTGACGGCCGCGATGGCGTCCACGACCGGCGCGATTGCGCGGACGAGCGCTGCGAGGGCGTCGTCGTCGCGGAAGTACGCGATCTTGACAGCAAGCGGCACATCGCCGATGCGCTCCCTCACCGCGCGGACGACCTTCGCCACGAGCGGCGTGTCGAAGCACAGCAGCGCGCCCGTGCCCTCGTTGGGGCAGCTCAGGTTGAGCTCGATCGCGCCCACGCCCGTCTCCGCGACGAGTCCCGCGGCCCGCGCGTAGTCGGCGACGAGGTGGTCGTCGCCGCCGTCGCGGGTGCCCTGACACGAGCCCACGAGCAGCTGTCCATCCCCCGCCGCAACCGCCGCCGCCGCCATGTCCGGCTGCCACTCGTCCGGATCGCGCGAGGGCACCCCGTAGGAGTTGGAGATGCTGGTCGCGGACGCCAGATCGTGGTCCGCCACCAGCGTCGTGCCCGGCTCCGCCGCGAGGTCGCCGTCCACGCGCACCGCGAGGGTGTTGGGGAACACATGGGCCGGCATGGCGCGGGATCGCACGGTCTTGTAGGCGCTGACGTCGAAGCCGTGGCGGAAGGCGGCGGCGCAGTGCCGGGACGTGGGCAGGGGCCCGGCCGCGATGCCGAAGGGACGGTGCACCGGGTGACCCAGGAACATCTCGCCAGGCGTGGCAGGGGTCTCTGGCGTCGCCCGTCCTTCCGCGAAGGCCCCGAAGGGACCGTCCTCCACGTTGGACGCGTAGCTCCGCGCGGGATCGAACCACCAGTCCATGGCAGCGACGCTACCCCGGCGCCGGGCCGCTCCCCCGTGACCTCGGACCCGGGGGGCCGCGAGCGGGACCCGACCCGCGCATCGGCCGCCTGCCGTGCTCCGCTCACACGGCGACCGCCGGGCCGGACCAGCTGAGCACCAAGGCCCCCGTCAGGCGGACGCGGCCCGCCGTGCTCTCCGTTCATCCGGCCGCCTTGTCACGAGAACGGCCGCGACTAGCGAGAAGCCGCGTCCGCAGCCGCCCACGGCACCGCGCGGCCCTCGGCCACCGAGGCGCGCGCATCGAGCACGCGCTGGTTCGCGGAGCCGCGGAAGGACAGTGACAGGTCGCGCCGAGCGTGATCGTATGGACCGTCCACGAGCACGTCCACGTGCGCGAGCAGTTCGCGCTTGTCGGGACTGTCGGCCAGCAGCTGCTCGATCGTGTAACCGGACCAGGCCCACACGTCCTTGGACGGGAGCTCGGTGCGCATGCGGCCCACCACCGCCAGGCACACCGCAGTGTTGAGGAACGGCTCGCCGCCGAGGAGGGAGATCCCCTGAACGGCGGGATGAGCGAGATCGGCGAGGATGCGGTCCTCGAGCGAACGCGAATACGGCTCGCCGCGGCGGAAGCTCCACGCCGCCTCGTTGAAGCAGCCGTCGCACTTGAAGAGGCATCCGGCCACGTACAGGCTGCACCGCACCCCCTCGCCGTCCACGAACTGGAACGGCTTGTAGTCGGCCACGTAGTCGTGGCTCACCTTGGAGGCGACCCACGTGCGCGGGATCGGTGCGCGGTGCATGCGGCTCAGCCCTCGGGCGCCGTCGCGGACTCGGGACCGACAGTGCGCTCGGGGCTGACCATCCGATCCACCAGCGCCGGCGCCACCCGCGTGTCGCCCGGCAGGTGCTTCACGCGCGCCGCGATCTCCTCGTGCCTGCCGTGCACCATCGGCCGCTGCTGGGGGTTGCCCAGATAGCCGCACGTGCGCTTGACGACGTCGCACAGGCGGGGATCGTCATTGCCGCAGGACGGGCACTCGAATCCGGTCGCCGTGGGCTCGAAGTCGCCCGCGTAACCGCACTCGTAGCAGCGGTCGATCGGCGTGTTCGTCCCCAGATAGCCGATGCGGTCGTAGGCGTAGTCCCACACGGCCTCCAGCGCGCGCGGGTTCTGCTGGAGCACGGGGTACTCGCAATAGTGAATGAACCCGCCCGACGTGAGCGGCGCGTACTCGGCCTCGAAGTCCAGCTTCTGGAACGGGGTGGGGCTCTTGCGCACGTCGTAGTGGAACGAGTTGGTGTAGTAGTCCTTGTCGGTGATGTCCTGCACGGACCCGAACCGCTCCTTGTCGAGCCGGCAGAACCGGTCCGTGAGGCTCTCGGACGGCGTCGAGTACACGCTCACGTGGTATCCGGACTCGGCCTTCCACGCCGCGGCCCGCTCCCCGAGCCGGCGCAGCACCGCGAGCGTGAGCTGCTTGGCCTCGGGGTCTGCCTCCCACTGCCCGCCGTAGAACGCCGTCGCCACCTCGTACAGCCCGATGTACCCGAGCGACACCGTCGCGCGACCGTCGCGGAACAGCGAATCCACCTCGTCGTCGGCGCCCAGCCGCTTGCCGAAGGCGCCGTGCACGTACAGGATCGGCGCGTTGCCGGGCACGGCCTCCTTGCACCGCGCGATGCGATACATCAGCGCGTCGCCCACGGTCTCGAGGCGCTCGTCGAGCAGGCGCCAGAACTTGTCCTGATCGCCCTCCGACTCGAGCGCGATGCGCGGCAGGTTCAGCGTGACCACGCCGAGGTTCATGCGCCCGTCCACCGTGTCGTTGCCGTCCTCGTCGGTCCACCCCTGCAGGAACGACCGGCACCCCATGGGCGCCTTGAACGAGCCCGTGAGCTCCACGATCTTGTCGTAGCTCAGCATGTCGGGGTACATCCGCTTGGTGGCGCACTCCACCGCCAGCTGCTTGATGTCGTAATTGCGGTCCCCCTCCGCCAGGTTCAGGCCGCGCTTGACGGTGAACAGCAGCTTGGGGAAGATCGCGGTGCGCTGCTCGCGGCCCAGGCCCCGGATCCGGATCTCGAGGATCGCCCGCTGGATCTCGCGCTCGTGCCAGCCGGTGCCCAGGCCGAACCCCACGGACGTGAACGGTGTCTGGCCGTTGGACGTGAAGAGCGTGTTGATCTCGTACTCGAGGCTCTGCATCGCGTCGTAGATGTCCTTGCGCGTCTTCTCCTGCGCGTACTCGTCGCGTGCCTGCGGGTCCGCGATCCACCGCTGCGCATCGGCGTCGTGCTTGGCGCGGTTCAGCGCGGCGTAGGGCGCCAGCAGCTCGTCGATCCTGTCCACCGTGCACCCGCCGTACTGGCTGGAGGACACGTTCGCGATGATCTGCGAGATCTGCGCCGTCGCGGTCTGGATCGAGCGAGGCGGGTCGACCTGCGCGTTGCCGATCCGGAAGCCGGTGGACAGCATGCCGTGGAAGTCGATCAGGCAGCAGTTGGTCATCGGCGAATACGGGTGGTAATCGAGGTCGTGGTAGTGGATGTCGCCCTTCTGGTGGGCATTCGCCACGTGCGGCGGGAGCATGCGCAGCCCCACGGCCTTGCCGACCATCCCGGCGGTGAGGTCGCGCTGCGTGTTGTAGACGTCGGCGTCCTTGTTCGCGTTCTCGTGCACCACCGACGACTCCTTGCCCAGCAGGCGGCCGATCGAGTGGTTGAGATCCGTCGACTCCGACCGCGCCAGGTCCCTCTCCACCCGGTAGTCGATGTAGGCGCGGGCGACGGCCCGCTCGCCCGCATCGAGCAGCTCGTGCTCGACGACGGCCTGGATCTCATAGATCTTGACGCGCGGATCGTGGCGGCGCGCGAGCTCCGCGACGATGCGGCCCACGAGAGAGTCGATGGCGCGCTCGTGCCCCGGCGTCACATCGCCGTGCACGGCCGCGAAGGCCTTGGTCAGCGCGACGCCGATGCGGCGCTCGTCGAAGGGCAGCGTGCGCCCGTCGCGCTTGACGACCTCGAGTGTGGGCGTGGCGGCCTCCGTCTGTGCCGCGGTGGCGACCATCCGGTCGTTCTCGATGATGCTCATGTGGGTCTCCATCATGTGTCCGCTCTTCACCTACCACTACATCTTGTGGTCCGGTCGATCTCGCCACACTAGATCTCGTGTTCCCGGTGCCCTAGGCCCTAGGTCCCGACTCGCGTTCAGGACCGGCACCGACACGCCTAGGCTGGTGCCATGCCGACAGTCCTGGTCACCGGCTTCGAGCCCTTCGCCGACGCCGCCGTCAACCCGTCGTCGGAGGCGGCGCGAGACGTCGCCAACCGCTGGCCGGGCGAGGCGACGGTCGTCGCCGAGCGGCTTCCCGTGGCCTTCGCCGGAGCCGGGGACGCGTTGGCCGCCGCTCTCGTCCGGCATCGCCCCGACATCGTGATCGCGCTGGGAGTGGCCGAAGGGCGCACGGCCATCACTCCCGAGCGCATCGCGATCAACATCGCCGACGCCCGGATCCCCGACAACACAGGTGCTCAGCCGGTGGACGTCCCCATCGTCGAGGGAGCACCCGACGGCCTGTTCTCGACGCTGCCGGTCAAGGCGATCGTGCGCGCCGTGCGCGAGGCGGGCATCCCCAGCGAGTTGTCCCACAGCGCGGGCACCTACGTGTGCAATCACGTGTTCTTCCGACTTCAGCACGCCCTGCAGCGGTCCGATGCGCGGGGCGGCTTCATCCACGTCCCGGCCACGCCGCAGATGCGGGCGGGGTTCGGCGGCGCCACGCTCGAGCAGTCCGCCATCACCGCGGGGGTGCGAGTCGCCGTCGAGACCGCGTTGTCACGCACGGCCGATGCGGTGATCCCCGGGGGCACGCTCCATTGACGGCCACGAGCAGCGACGTGGTGGTGATCGGCGCGGGACAGGCGGGCCTGTCCGTCGCGTATCACCTGCAACGCCGCGGACTCGAGACGCCTGGTGCGGTGACGATCGTCGACCGGGGCCCGGTCACCGGGGGTGCGTGGCAGCACCGATGGGAGGCGCTGCGGCTCGGTGACGCCCATCGGGTGCACGACCTTCCCGGGATGGATCAGGCCGGCATCAGCTTCGCGACTGCCCCGGGAGACGTGCCCGCGCGAGACGTGGTCGCGGACTACTACCGCAGGTACGAGAGCCACTTCGGCATCACGGTGCACCGTCCGGTGGATGTCGAGCGGGTCACGCGGCAGTCGGACGGCCGGCTGCGCGTCTCCGGCGCCGGGCTCGACGCCCCGCTCGTCGCGCCGGTGGTCGTCGCCGCCGTGGGGACGTGGGGATCCCCGCGCGAACCCGCCGTTCCCGGCACGGACCTGTTCCGCGGCACTCAGATCACGACCGCCGAGTATCGCTCAGCCCAAGACTTCGCGGGGCTCAGGGTCGCGGTCGTCGGCGGCGGCACCTCAGCGATCGGCTTCGTCCGGGAGCTCGCCGATGCGGGGGCCGAGACCTTCTGGTTCACGCGCCGACCCGTGCGCTTCCTGGAGGCCTCGGCCACGTTGGGCGAGGACCTCGGGCGCGAGTCGGTGCGGCTGCAGGACGACGCGGCCCGCGAAGGGCGCGAACTGCCGAGCATCGTGTCCACGACCGGCATCCCGCTCGCGCCGCGCATCCGACGGCTGCGCGAGCGAGGACTTCTCGAGAGGCGGCCGATGTTCGTGAGAGCGGTCTCCGACGGCGTGGTCGAGCAGGATGGGCGCACGCTGCCGGTGGACGCGATCATCTGGGCGATCGGCTTTCGTGCCGAGCTGTCTCCGTTCGCCCCGCTGGGGGTGGATGCGAGAGCAGGAGTGGAGGTCGAACAGGGCCACGCGGTTCGCGTCCCGGGACTGTTCCTCGCGGGGTACGGACCTCAGGCCTCGACGGTCAGCGCCAATCGCGGCGCGCGGCGGATCGCCAGGGACGTGTCCGCGTACCTGGACGACGGCAGGTGGCCGCCGACCCAGCCCAGGCGCGTGCCGGCGGACTACTCGTCAGCCTCGCCCCGGTAGGCGACCACCTGGTTGCGGCCCGCGTCCTTCGCGCGGTACAGGGCGAGATCCGCACGCTCGTACACGTCGGTCGGCATGCTCCCGTGCTCCAGGCCCGCGAGGCCATAGCTCACCGTGGGCAGGTCGAAATCGAACGAGCTCGACCGCGCCGCGAAGGCCTCGCTCATGGCATCCAGCCGGGCCGCCGCACCCTGCGCGTCCTCGCCGATCAGCACCAGCCCGAACTCCTCCCCGCCCAGGCGGCCGGCGATCTCGTCGGGACGGATCGTGTCCCTGACCGTCTGCGCGAACTCGACCAGCGCACGGTCCCCCGCGGCGTGACCGTGGACGTCGTTGACCACCTTGAAGTGATCCAGGTCCGCGACGGCAAGGTAGGCGCTGACTCCGGATCGCGCGGCGGCGGACAGCGCGTGCTCCGCGCGGAGCCTGAACTCGGTGCGGCCGAGCAGCCCGGTGAGGTCGTCCTCCATGGCGCGCCGGCGCAGTGCCTGAGTCTGCTGGTCCCAGCCGACGGCCGAGACGCTGAAGGTGACTGCCACCAGGCACACGAGCAGGATGCCGGTGGTCGGTGCCGTCCCCGCGATCAGCTCGAACAGCCCGTCCTCCGGACCGACCGCGTAGTACAGCACCGCACGCAGCACGTAGAACGCGCCGAGTGCGCTCGACGCGATCGCGCTGACGAGGAGCGCCACGACCGCCTCTCCGTTCAGCTCGTAGGCCGATCGCGACGCCCGCGCGCGCCACGCGAGCCACACCTCTGTCGCGGCGACCACGAACATCATGCCCATGTAGCTGAACAGCAGTCCGTTGCCGGCCCAGACGTTCTCCGCGGGGTTCTGAAGGAGCGTGGGCACCAGGATCACGGCGGGCGCGACGGCCAGGAGCCACAGGGGCAGCGCGCGGCCGCGGCGCAGTGAACGGGTGGCGAACCACACGCAGGTCACGCCGATCGCGGACAGCGCGGTCGACCCGGGATTCGCCAGCACCTGAAGGCCGGTGCCGTTGAACAGCAGCAGCGACGTGGACGAGCCGGCGCACAGCAGCGACACGGACCACCAGCCGGAGAAACTCGATCGCGTGGGGCGGTAGACGCCCAGGTAGAACAGGACCAGCACGGTCAACGACACGCCGCCCAGGGCGATCCGCATCGTCTCATCGTCTAGCACTCGCTTAACTTACCGTTCCGTAAGTGTTCGCGGGAACACCTGGTGACGTAGTTCACCCGACGGCATCACCCCTGGCGTGGGGCCGTCCTCGGCCATAGTCTCGGCACATGGCTCAGAACGTGACGCAGCCCACCGACCAGCCCGTCGAGGAGTTCCTCGAGGGCGTCGAGCCCGCGGTGCGCCGAGCGGACGGGTTCCGGCTGCTCGCGCTGATGTCGGAGGTCACGGGCGACGCCGCCACCATGTGGGGACGCAGCATCGTGGGATTCGGAACCGTGCACTACACGTACGCGAGCGGACATGAGGGCGACTGGATGCGCGTGGGCTTCTCGCCACGCAAGGCCCAGCTGTCCCTCTACGGACTCAAGGATCGGCCCGAGTCGGCGGCCGTCCTCGAGCGCCTCGGACCGCACACGGAGGGTGTGGGCTGCGTCTATATCAAGCGCCTGGACTCCGTCGACGAGGACGTCCTGCGCGACCTCATCCGCCTCGCGTACGGAGAGCAGGTCGCGGCGGACTAGCGACGCTTGCGCTTCTCCCGCACCCGCACCGAGATCTGGATGGGGGACCCCTCGAACCCGAAGTTCTCGCGCAGACGGCGCTCGATGAAGCGCCGGTACGTGGGGTCCAGGAAGCCGGAGGCGAAGATCACGAACCGTGGCGGACGGTTCGAGGCCTGAGTGGCGAACAGGATCTTGGGCTGCTTGCCCGAGCGCACCGGGTGAGGGTGCTCGGCGACCAGTTCGCCGAGGAACGAGTTGAGCTTGCCGGTCGAGACCCGCTGATCCCAGCTCGACAGCGCCAGGTCGATCGCGGGGACGAGGCGATTGGTGTGCCACGCGGTCTTCGCCGAGAGGTTCACTCGCGGGGCCCACGACAGTTGCACGAGGTCCTGTTCGATGGATCGCTCGAGCAGGAACCGCTCGTCCTCGCCCACGAGGTCCCACTTGTTGAAGACCAGCACGAGCGCACGACCCGAGTCGAGCACCTGGCCGATGACCCGGCTGTCCTGGTCCGTCAGCGGCACGGACGCGTCCAGCAGCACCAGCACGACCTCGGCACGCTCGATCGCCGTGGCGGTGCGCAGCGACGCGTAGAAGTCCGCGCCCTTGCTCATGTGCACGCGCCGCCGGATGCCTGCGGTGTCCACCAGAGTCCACGATCGGCCCGCGATCTCGACGCGCTCGTCCACCGGGTCGCGAGTGGTGCCGGCGACCTCGTCGACGACCACGCGGTTCTCCCCTGCCAACTGGTTCAGCAGCGAGCTCTTGCCCACGTTCGGGCGCCCCACCAGCGCGATGCGGCGCGGGGCGTCGGGATCGATGTCCACCTGCGGCATCTCTGTGGGGAGGGCGGCGACGGCCGCGTCGAGGAGGTCGCCGGTGCCGCGACCGTGCAGGGCGCTCACCGGGTACGGCTCTCCCAGTCCCAGGCTCCACAGCGAGGCCGCCTCGAGCTCTCCCTGCGGGCCGTCGACCTTGTTGGCGGCCAGCACCACCGGCTTGCCGGACCGGCGCAGCAGCTTCACGACCTTCTCGTCGGAGGCCGTGGGTCCCACCTTCGAGTCGACCACGAACACGACGGCATCGGCCATCTCCACCGCGACCTCGGCCTGATGCGCCACCGACAGGTCCAGGCCCGTCACCTTGGCCTCCCAGCCACCGGTGTCCATCAGCATGAAGTCCGTGCCCGCCCACTCCGCGGGATACAGCACGCGATCGCGGGTGACGCCAGGCTTGTCCTCGACCACGGCCAGCCGCTTGCCCAGGATGCGGTTCACCAGGGTGGACTTGCCCACGTTCGGGCGGCCGATGACGGCCAGCGTCGGCAGCGCCCGTTCGGTGAGCTGTTCCTCGTCGCCCTCCAGCGCGGCCAGATCCTCCGGGCTGAGCTCGTACTCCTCGAGTCCGGCGCGCAGCGCCGCCTCGCGGACCTCGTCCAGGCTCTCTTCCGGATCCGATGCCACGGGCATCGGCGGCGGAACCTCTCCCAGCCCCGGATAGTCCTGTTCGTCGCTCATGCGTTCTCCTCGATGCTTGCGGTGTCCCGGCCCCCATCATCCCCCGGGAGGCGGAGGTCGGTGTCGGCCAGTGCTGCCTCGACCTGTGATCGCAGGGCGGCGGCCACCGCCTGCTGCGCCCATTCCTGACGGCGCCGGCCCTTCAGTTCGGAGGGAGGCTCCACCGTGACGGGGGCACCGAACGCGGCCAGAATGTGCCGGCGCGGTCGCGGCCACACGCTCACCGGCTCCCCCGTGAGGCGGGTGCCGATCAGGGCCGTGGGGACGATCGGCGCCCCGGACTGGAGGGCGAGCCATGCCGCCCCGCCGTGGACCGCATCGGCCGTCCCCGCGCCGCGCGTGCCCTCCGGGAACATGCCCACGACCCCTCCCCTGCGGAGCACACCGAGCCCGTGGGCGAGCGCCGTGCGACCCGATCCCTCGACCCGTATCTGGCCCGCGGCACCGAGGATGGGGCCAAGCGCGCCACGGAACATGTGCGATCCGATGAGGAAGTGCGATGGCCGGGGGATGACGCCGTGCAGGACGGGCCCGTCGATGAAACCGGTGTGATTCGCGACCACGATCGCCGCGCCGCTGCGAGGCACGTGAGAGCGGCCGCGCACCTCTGTCGCCCACAGACCGCGCGCGAGAGCACGGCCGACCCACCGGGACCAGCGCGGACCCCAGGCGGGCGGGACTGTCGTATCGCTCACGGCGACGCGTCCGGCATCACAGCGCCGCCTCGTGTGCGAGGCCCATGACGGCTCGCACGGCCTCCTCGATGGTCAGATGGGTGGTGTCAAGCGTGTGGACCCCGTCGGTGGCCTCATGAAAGCTGACCACGGCGGAGTCGCGCCGATCGCGCCCGAGCACCGCCTCGCGAACCGTCGCGAGGTCCGCGCCCTCGTCTGAGCGGCGCGCCACGCGAACCTCGTCGTCGGCGGTCATCAGCACGCGCACCTCCGCCTCGGGGGCGATCACGGTGGTGATGTCGCGGCCCTCCACGCACACTCCCCGGCCCTTCGACATGCCGCCGTCACGCTCCATGCGAATGACCTCCCGCTGCATCTCCTGCAGGATCGGCCGAGCCTCGAGGTTGGTCGCCACCTTCGACACCGTGAGCGCCACCGTGTCGGTGCGGATCTGGCGGGACACATCCTCGCCGTCGAGCATCACTCGGGGGTTGCGGGGGTCGAGAACGAGCTCGACGTTCATCGTCGCCACGATCGCCGCGACGTCGCTGGTCACGGCGAAGTCCACCCCCTCCGTCAGACACGCGAGGGTCGCGACGCGGTACGTCGCACCCGTGTCGAAGTACGCGAGCCCCAGCCGGGTGGCGACCTCGCGCGACACGGTCGACTTGCCGGTGCCCGCGGGCCCGTCGATGGCGATGACAATTCCGGTCATGAGGCGGCGATCTCCCAATCGTGTGCGATGAGCGCGAGCGACAGCTCCTCCGCGCGCGCGGGCAGGACATGCAGCGTGGTGAGTCCCACGGGCTGGCGCGGCGAGTGCTCGATGGTGATGTCCTCGACGTTGACTCCCACCGACTCCACGTCGGACAGCAGCCGCAGCAGCTGCCCGGGGCGGTCAGGAACGATCACGGTCACCGGCACCCACTCGCGCTTGACGCCGCCGTGCTTGCCGGGGATCCGCGCGACCTCGACGCGACCGCGCTCGATGAGGTCGGTCAGCGCCTCTCCCACGTCGTCGGAGTCACGCACGTCCTCGAGGTCCCCGATGATGTGCGTGATCGTGGCGATGAGGGCGTGACGGTTCAGTCGTGCGATGTCCGCCCACATGCGAGGGTCGGAGGCGGCGATGCGCGTCACGTCGCGCAGGCCCTGGCCTGCGAGGGCCACGTCGTCGGGGCCGAGGGTGCCGAGCGCGGCCGCGACTGCGGAGGCCGCGACCTGCGGGGCGTGCGAGACACGCGCGACCGCCTCGTCGTGAGCGGTGGCGTCCATGGTGACCAGGTCGCACTGCAGCGCGCGCGGCACGCGTGCCACCAGGTCGACGGCGTGAGCGGTGGCCCCGTTCGGGCACAGCACCCAGGGGCGGGCCTTGAACAGGTCGCCCTGGGCGGCGATGGCGCCCGAGATCTCGCGTCCCGCCATGGGGTGCGAGCCCACGTAGCGATCCGCGTGGCCGGTCGCGTGCGCCGCCTGCGCGATCGGTGCCTTGACGCTCGCGACGTCGGTCACCACCGCGTGCGGCCAGCGATCCAACGCCTCGGCGACGATGCCGGCGGCAAGCGCCGGGGGCACCGCCACGATCACCAGTTCGGGCGAGGCGTCGCGCAGAGCCAAGCCGGCGCCGATCGCGTGCGCCAGGGTCTCGGCATCCGGGTCGGCGTCCTCGATCGTGACGGTCCAGCCCTCGGTGCTGAGCCCGATGCCGATCGATGCGCCGATGAGTCCCGCGCCGATGACGTGGGTGCGCGGCTGCGCGGCCTCCACGTCTACTGGGCCAGGTCGCGCCGCAGCGTCACCGCATCGTGGAGGTACACGTGGGTGATCTCCTCGCGGGTGCGCACGGTCTCGGCGTGGATCATCACCCTCACGACGAGCGGCAGCGCGCCGGGCACGGCCATCTCCTGCGCGCACATCAGGGGCACCGCCCCGAAGCCCAACTCGCGTGCGGCTGCCGCAGGGAAGTCGCTGACGATGTCGGGCGTGCACGTGAAGATGACGGACACGATGTCGTCGGTCTCCAGGGTGTTGGCGGACACGACGGCCTCGATCAGCTCCTGCGTGCGCTCGTGCAGGTGCTCGCGCTCGTCGCGCTCGAGCGTGGTCGCTCCGCGGATGGCTTTCAGGGACATGGTCATCATCGTATCGGTGCGGCCAGGGGTCAGAGCCCAGCGACCTTCATCAGCGCGCCGACCTCTTCGCGGCCCAGGCGGCGCACCTGACCGGGTTGCAAGGTCCCCAACGCGATGGGGCCGAAGTCGGTGCGCACGAGGTCGATCACGGGGTGGCCGGCCTTGTCGAGCATCCGGCGGACGATTCGGTTGCGGCCCTCGTGCAGCTCCACCTTGACCAGCGACTCGCCGTCGTGCGCGTCGAGGATCGTGCAGGCGCTCACGCGCACGGGGCCGTCGTCGAGATCGACCCCCGCGCGCAGCACGGTGCACAGCGACTTCGCGACGCGCCCCTCGACCTTCGCCACGTAGACCTTGGGCACGCCGTGCGACGGGTGTGCGAGCCTGTTCGCCAGCTCCCCGTCGTTGGTGAGCAACAGGACGCCGGTGGTCTCGGCGTCGAGCCTGCCGACGTGGAAGAGGCGCTCGTCGAACTCCGCGACGAACTCGTCGAGAGAGCGCCGCCCCTGCGGGTCGCTCATGGTCGACACCACGCCGGCGGGCTTGTTGAGCACCACGACGACCTTGGAGTCGTCCACGCTGATGCGCTGGCCCTTCACCTCGATGGTCACCTCGTCGGGGTTCACGCGAACGCCCAGCTGGTCGACCACCTCGCCGTTGACCTTGACCAGGCCGCGTTCGATCAGGATCTCGCACTTGCGCCGGGATCCGACCCCTGCGGAGGCCAGCACCTTCTGCAGTCGGATGCCTTCCGGCCTGTGGACCTCGAGCTCATCCATCAGCGGCCCTCCCCATCGATATCGGCCAGATCGGGCAGGTACGGAGCGAGCTCCGGCAGGTCGTCGAGCGATGACAGCCCCAGCCGCTCCAGGAACTCGGTGGTGGTGCCGTACTGCACGGCGCCGCCCACCTCGCCCACCTCGGTCACGAGTGAGCGTGCGCTCAGGGTCTTCATCACGGAGTCCACGCTCACGCCGCGCACCTGGGAGATCTGTCCCCGGGTGACGGGCTGCCGGTAGGCGACCACGGCGAGGGTCTCGAGCGCCGCCTGAGACAGCCGCGCGGACTGGCCCTCGACGATGAAGGTGCCCACCGCATCGGCGTACAGCCGGGACGAATAGATTCGCCAACGACCGTCGACCTCGCGCAGCTCGAAGCCGCGCGGCGCGTCGGGGTCGGCGTACTCGTCGCGCAGGGCGTGAAGAACAGCCACCACCTGGTCGAGCGGCACGTCGACCGCGGCGGCGAGATCGGCGGCGCCCACGGGCTCGTCGACCACCATGAGGATCGCCTCGAGTGCGCCCCTCGTGTGCACGTCAGTCATGCGTTCGCGTCCCTTGGCTCTGTGGTCGTGTCATCTGCACCGGTCTCTCCATTGTGCGCGCCTTCGTCGAACTCGTCCGAGACTGCGATCTCGACCTCGCCCTCCCCGCCCGTCCAGCGGACGGTGAGCTCGCCCAGCGATCTCATCTGCTCGAAGGCCACCACGGCCTCCTTGAAGAGCTCGAGAAGGGCGAGGAACCGGGCCACGACCACGTTGACGTGCTCCGCGTCCCTCACGAGCGCCCGGAACGTCACCACGTGCTCGCGCTGGAGCCTGCTGGACAGGAGGGCCGCCTGCTCACGCACGCTCACCGCGGGCGCATGCAGGTGGCCGATGCTGACCCCCGCCTGCTCCGGCTTGGGCTGCAGCGCGTGCGCCGCGAGGCGTGCGAGGTCGTCGGGAGTGACGGACCACACCAGCTCGGGCAGCAGCATCGCGAAGTGCGGCTCGAGCGCGACATCACGAGGCAGCCGTCGCGGAGCCAGCATCAACTGCCCGAACGTGCCGGCCACCTGTTTGAACGCACGGTATTGCAGCAGCCTGGCGAACAGCAGGTCGCGGGCCTCGAGGAGCTCGAGGTCCTCGGCGTCCTCGACCTGCCCCTGGGGCAGCAGGCGCGCCGCCTTGAGGTCGAGCAGCGTCGCTGCGACCACCAGGAACTCGCTGGCCTGCGACAGGTCCCACTCGGTCTCGTGCTCAGCCATGGTCGCGAGGAACTCGTCGGTGACCCGGGCAAGCGCGACGTCAGTGATCTCCATGTCGTGCTTGGAGATCAGCGACAGCAGCAGGTCGAAGGGTCCCTCGAAGTTGTCGAGGTGCACCGAGAAGCCTGGGCGCGGCTCCGCTGCGGGAGCCTCGGCGGGGACGGTCACGGGCGGGCGGTCGCGGTCAGGCCGCGACTCCCCCGGCGACGAGTTCGCGGGCGAGCGTGCGGTACTGCTCGGCGCCGGCGTGCTTGGGCGCGAACGTGGTGATCGGCACGGCTGCGACGGTCGCGTCCGGGAACTTCACGGTGCGATGGATCATCGTCTGGGTGACCTTGTCGCCGAACCGCTCCCGGACTCGTTCCACGACCTCCTGGGCGTGCAGGGTCCGGCCGTCGTACATCGTGGGGATGATCGAGTCGATGGTCAGGCGCGGGTTGAGCCGGTCCTGAACCTTGTCGATGGTCTCGACCAGCAGCGCCACTCCGCGCATCGCGAAGTACTCGCACGCGAGCGGAATGATCACGCCGTGGGCGGCGACCAGGGCATTCACCGTCAGCAGGCCCAGTGAGGGCTGGCAGTCGATGAGCACCACGTCATAGTCGTCGAGGACGGGACGCAGTCCGCGAGCGAGGGTCGACTCGCGTGCCACCTCACCCACGAGCTGCACCTCCGCCGCCGACAGGTCGATGTTGGCGGGCACCAGGTCGAGGCCGTCGACCGGAGTCTTGCGGACGATCTGGTCGATCCCCACCGAGGAGTTCATCAGCAGGTCGTAGACGGTGTTGTCGAGCTCGTTGGGGTTCACTCCTAGACCGGCAGAGGCGGCGCCCTGCGGGTCGAAATCCACCACCAGCACCTTGCGCCCGTACTCGGCCAGGGCCGCGGCCAGGTTCACCGTGGTCGTGGTCTTCCCCACGCCGCCCTTCTGGTTGCACAGGGCGATCACTCGGGCCGGGCCGTGCCCGCGCAGCGGGGTCGGTTCGGGGAAGTCTGTCACGCGGACCACACTACCGAACGCGGACGGGACTCATCCGCGGGCTCGCGGGTGCGTCGCGGCATAGACCTCGCGCAACGCATCCTGGGTGACGGCCGTGTAGATCTGCGTGGTGGTGACCGAGGCGTGGCCGAGCAGCTCCTGCACGACCCGCACATCAGCTCCCCCGGACAGCAGGTGCGTCGCGAACGAGTGCCGCAGCGTGTGGGGCGACACGTCGTCGATCCCCGCTCGCTCCGCGGCGACCTTGAGGATCGCCCACGCGCTCTGTCGCGACAGCCTCGAGCCCCGCGTGTTCAGGAACAGCGCGGCGGTGCCGCGACCGGACTGTGCCAGCGCGGACCGGGCGCGCACGAGGTAGGCGTCGAGCGCATCGGCCGCGTAGGCGCCGATGGGCACCACCCTCTCCTTGCGGCCCTTGCCGCGCAGCAGCACCGCCTGCTCCCCCTGCGCCAACGCGACGTCGTCGACGTCCAGGCCGATCGCCTCGGAGATGCGGGCACCGGAGGCGTACACGAGCTCGAGCAGCGCTCGGTCGCGCACGGGCGCGAGCCCATCGCCGGCGCCGGCCTGCTCGAGGATCCGCGCCACGTCGTCCGTGGAGATGGCCTTGGGCAGGCGCTTGGGGACGGAGCGGGGCTTGACGTCGAGTGACGGGTCGTCACGGGTCCAGCCTTCGGCGACGGCGAACCGGTGCCAGCCGCGCACCGCCACGACGGTGCGCGAGGCCGATGCTGGGGCGAGGGGGCGGCCGCCGTCCGAGCCCGTGCCGATCGCCTCGGCGAACGCGGCGACGTCGGCGCCCGTGGCATCGGCCAATCCCGTGTGGCCGCGGGTGCTCAGGAACTCCGCGTACCGCCCGATGTCGCGCCGATAGGCGGCGACGGTGTGTGCGCTCAGGCCCCGCTCGACGGTGACGTGGGCAAGGTATGCCTCACGCTCGTCCGCGAGCATGGTCACCCCTGCAGGACGTGAAGCGCATCGGGGAGGAATGGATCGACCAGGACGGCCGCGAACACGAGGCTCAGGTACGTGATCGAGTCGCGAAACAGGCGCATCTCGCGCAGCTTCGACTCGCCGCGCTCGGAGCGCCGGTACAGCTGGATGCACCCGCCCACGAACCACGCGCCGGATCCGGCGGCGATGACGGCGTAGACCCACGTCATGCCCGCCACCGGCACCAGCGCGAGGGTCACCGCGACCATGGCGACCGCGTAGGCGATCATCTCTATCGCCACCCGATGCGTGGACGCCACCACCGGCAGCATCGGCACCTCGGCATTGGCATAGTCCCGGCGGAACCGCATCGACAGCGGCCAGTAGTGCGGGGGCGTCCAGAAGAAGATCACCGCGAACAGCAGCACCGGGGTCCACGACAGGGACTCGGTGACCGCCGCCCAGCCGATGAGCACGGGCATGCAGCCGGCGAGGCCTCCCCACACGATGTTCTGCGACGTGCGGCGCTTCAGGATCAGCGTGTAGCCGACGGCGTAGCCGAGGATCGCCAGCACCGCCAGCAGCGTCGCGAGCGGCGAGTCCACGACCCAGTAGAACCAGGCCGTCGACGCGAAGCTGAGCACCCAGGCGAACACCAGGGCGGCGCGCGGGCTCACCGTCCCGGTCACCAGAGGCCGGTTCTGGGTGCGCTTCATGACGGCGTCGATGTCGCGGTCGATGTAGCTGTTGAACACGTTCGCTCCGCCGGCGGCCAAGGTGCCGCCGACCAGCGTGGCGAGCACCAGCCACCACGAGGGCCAGCCGTCCGCCGCGAGGACCATGGTGGGGATGGTCGTCACCAGCAGCAGTTCGATGATCCGGGGCTTGGTCAGCGCCACGTACGCTTTGATCCGTCGCGTGGCGAGAAGCCAGCGCGGCACGGCCGGCGCGGGCACCTCGTCGGTCACAGAGGCGGCTGAGGGCATGGCGTCCATCCTACCCGCGCGCGAGTACGCGCTGCCCCAGCACCCGGCGCGAAGTGACGGCCGCATGAACACCCGCTCACGCGCTCGCGTCCGCGCTCGTGAAGTGCGTCAGGCGTGCCCGGAATCGCAGTGCGCCCGCTAGGCTGGCGGGGAAACCTTGACCCGACTCTCTGGGAGATCTCTGTGACTGTCAACTGGACCGACGCGGACCGACGCGCCGTCGATACCCTCCGCGTTCTCGCCGCCGATGCCGTCGAGAAGGTCGGCAACGGCCACCCCGGCACCGCGATTTCGCTGGCCCCGGCCGCGTACCTGCTCTACCAGAACGTGATGCGCCACGACCCGTCCGACTCCCGCTGGCTGGGCCGCGACCGGTTCGTGCTGTCCGCCGGACACTCGTCGCTCACTCAGTACCTGCAGCTCTTCGCGAGCGGCTATGACCTGAACCTCGACGACATCAAGGCGCTGCGCACCTGGGGCTCGCGCACCCCCGGCCACCCCGAGTACCACCACACGGATGGCGTCGAGACCACGACCGGCCCGCTGGGCCAGGGCCTCGCGACCGCCGTCGGCATGGCCATGGCGGCCCGCCGCGAGCGCGGTCTGCTCGACCCGAACGCCGCTCCGGGCCAGAGCCCGTTCGACCACCACGTCTACGTCATCGCCTCTGACGGCGACCTGCAGGAGGGCGTCTCCGCGGAGGCCTCCTCGCTGGCCGGCACGCAGGAGCTCGGCAGCCTCATCGTCATCTGGGACGACAACAACATCTCGATCGAGGACGACACCGACGTCGCGTTCACCGAGGACGTCATCGCCCGCTACGCGGCGTACGGCTGGGACACGCACCACGTGCAGTGGAAGAAGGCCGGCGAGGATTACGTCGAGGACATCGACGCTCTCGCGGACGCTCTCGCCGCCTCCAAGGCGGAGACCGGCAAGCCCTCCTTCATCGCGCTCAGCACCATCATCGGCTGGCCGTCGCCCACCAAGCAGGACACGGGCGGCATCCACGGCTCGAAGCTGGGTGGCGACGAGGTCAAGGCCCTCAAGGAGGTGCTCGGCTTCGACCCCGAGAAGACCTTCGAGGTCGAGCCCGAGGTGCTCGAGCACGCGCTGAAGGTGCGCGAGCGTGGCCAGCAGGCCCACTCGGACTGGAACGCCGACCTGGCCCGCTGGGAGGCGGAGAACCCGGAGAACGCCGCGCTGCTCGAGCGTTTCAACTCCGAGCAGCTGCCCGAGGGCTGGACCGACGCCCTGCCCGTGTTCGAGGCAGGCAAGTCGATGGCGACGCGCGCCGCCTCGGGCGAGGTGCTGTCCGCCCTCGCACCCGTGCTGCCCGAGCTGTGGGGCGGCTCCGCCGACCTCGCCGGCTCGAACAACACGACCATGGCCGGCGAGCCGTCCTTCCTCCCGGAGCACCGCTCCACGGAGAAGTTCGCGGGTCACATCTACGGCCGCACGCTGCACTTCGGCATCCGCGAGCACGCCATGGGCGCGATCCTCAACGGCATCGCCCTGCACGGGCCCACGCGCGCCTACGGCGGCACCTTCCTCACGTTCTCCGACTACATGCGGCCCGCGGTGCGCCTGGGCGCCCTCATGAAGGCGCCGAGCATCTTCGTGTGGACGCACGACAGCATCGGCCTGGGCGAGGACGGCCCCACCCACCAGCCCATCGAGCACCTCGCGGCGTTGCGGGCGATTCCCGGCCTCGCGGTCGTGCGTCCGGCCGATGCCAACGAGACCTCCTATGCGTGGCGCGGCATCCTCGAGCGCGTCGAGGGCCCTGCCGGCATCATCCTGACGCGTCAGGGCGTGCCCACGTTCGACCGCGACGAGCTGGGCGGCGCCGAGGGCGTCCTCAAGGGTGGCTACGTGCTGGCCGACACGGAGGGCACTCCCGACGTGGTGCTGATCGGCACGGGCTCGGAGGTTCAGCACGCCATGGGCGCGAGGGACCTGCTGGCCAAGGAAGGCATCCACGCACGCGTGGTGTCCATGCCGTGCCGCGAGTGGTTCGACGCCCAGGATGAGGCCTACCGCGAGTCGGTCCTCCCCTCCGGCGTCAAGGCCCGAGTGGCCGTCGAGGCCGGCATCGCGCTGCCGTGGCACGACCTCGTGGGCGACGCCGGCCGCATCGTGTCGATCGAGCACTACGGTGCCTCTGCCGACGCCAACCTGCTGTTCGAGGAGTACGGCTTCACCGCCGACAACGTCGCAGCACACGCACGCGAGTCGATCGCCGCTGCCAAGTGATCGAAGGTGGCACGCGGGCGGCGATCGCCGCTCGCGTGCCACGCACCACTGAACTGAAGGGTCCTCCCACGTGAACAACCCCCTGCGTGATCCCCGGGATCGCAGGCTTCCCCGCATCGCCGGATCCTGTGGCCTGGTGATGTTCGGCGTCACCGGCGACCTGGCGCGCAAGAAGCTCATGCCCGCCGTCTACGATCTCGCCAACCGCGGTCTGCTGCCCCCCGCCTTCGCCCTCACCGGCTTCGCTCGACGCGACTGGGAGCGACAGGACTTCGAAGAGGTCGTGTACAATTCGGTCCGCGAGAACGCGCGCACCCCGTTCCGCGACGAGACCTGGAAGCAGCTCGCCGAGGGCATCCGGTTCGTGCAGGGGACGTTCGACGACCCCGATGCCTTCCAAGAGCTGCGGCGCACGGTCGAGGAGCTCGACGAGCGCCGCGGCACGGGTGGCAATCACGCGTTCTACCTGTCGATCCCTCCCTCGGCGTTCCCCCAGGTGCTCACGCAGCTGCGCGACTCAGGACTGTCCGACTCCCGCAATGGGGCGTGGCGCCGCGTCGTCATCGAGAAGCCCTTCGGTCACGACCTCGAGTCCGCCAACGAGCTCGACTCCGTGGTCTCCGAGGTGTTCCCGCCGGACTCGGTGTTCCGCATCGACCACTACCTCGGCAAGGAGACGGTGCAGAACCTGCTCGCCTTGCGATTCGCGAATCAGCTGTTCGAGCCGATCTGGAACAGCCAGTTCATCGACCACGTGCAGATCACGATGGCCGAGGACATCGGCATCGGGTCGCGCGCGGGCTACTACGACGGCATCGGCCAGGCGCGGGACGTCATCCAGAACCACCTCCTGCAGCTGTTCGCGCTCACCGCGATGGAGGAGCCGGCGACGTTCGACGCGGACGACCTTCGCGACGAGAAGGAGAAGGTGCTGCGGGCGGCCAAGCTCCCCAAGGACCTGGACGCCAACACCGCACGCGGCCAGTACTCGGCCGGGTGGCGTGGCGGCGAGCAGGTGGGTGGCTACCTCGACGAGGACGGCATCGACCCCGAATCGATCACCGAGACCTATGCGGCGATCCGTCTCGACGTTCCCAATCGCCGCTGGGCGGGAACCCCGTTCTATCTGCGCGCGGGCAAGCGCCTGGGCAGGCGCGTCACCGAGATCGCGCTGGTCTTCAAGAAGGCGCCGAGCCCGTACTTCCAGGAGATCGAGGGCGTCGAGGTCGGCAACAACGCGCTCGTCATCCGGGTGCAGCCCGACGAGGGCGTGACGCTCCGATTCGGCTCCAAGGTTCCCGGAACCCAGATGGAGGTGCGCGACGTCACCATGGACTTCGCGTACGGCAACTCCTTCGTGGAGTCCTCTCCTGAGGCGTATGAGCGGCTCATCCTCGACGTGCTCCTGGGAGACCCGCCGCTGTTCCCCCGGCACGAGGAGGTGGCGCTGTCCTGGAAGCTGCTGGACCCCATCACCTCGCACTGGGAGACTCAGGGACAGCCGCAGCAGTACCGCTCAGGCACATGGGGTCCGGCCAGCGCCGACGCCATGCTCGCCAAGGATGGCCGCGTCTGGAGGCGCCCATGATCATCGACATGCCGCGGACCACGACGTCCGAGATCAACAAGCAGCTGGTGAAGGCGCGCAAGGACTTTGGCGTCATCACCCTCGGCCGCGTCATGACGCTCGTCATCGACGCGACCACGGCCGATGTCGAGGCCGCGATCGAGACTGCGAACGTCGCCTCGCGCGAGCACCCGTGCCGGATCATCGTCGTGTCGCCGGAGGAATGCGGCGACGACTGCCTGAACGCCGAACTGCGCATGGGCGGTGACGCCGGCGCCTCCGAGGTCGTGGTGCTTCGCCCCTCGGGCGAGCAGGTCGCGCACGCCGACACCCTCGTGACTCCCCTGCTGCTGCCTGACGCGCCCATCGTCGCGTGGTGGCCGGCCGCGGTGCCGCAGGAGACCGCGGGCTCCGGCATCGGCCGCATGGCGGCTCGACGCATCACCGACACCAAGGGCGAGGACCACCCCGGCGACGTGCTGGTGAGGCTCGCCGAGGCGTACCAGCCTGGGGACACCGACCTGGCGTGGACGCGAGTCACGCGCTGGCGCGCGCTGCTCGCGGCGGCCCTCGAGCAGGTGGGTGACCGCGAGGTCACCAAGGCCCGCCTCCATGGGGACACCGGCAGTCCTTCGATCCTGCTGCTGGGCGCCTGGCTGCAGCACGCTCTGGGGTGCGAGTTCGAGGCCACCTATTCGGATCAGGTGCGCGGCCTTCAGTCGATCGTCCTCGAGACCCCCTCGGGCGACATCAGCATCCAGCGTCCGGACGGTCACAACGCGACTCTCAGCCAGCCCGGACAGCCGGACCACACGATCGCCCTGCCCGCGCGCACCCTGGGCGACTGCCTGTCGGAGGAGCTGCGCCGACTCGACGACGATCCCGTCTATGGAGAGGCGCTCGGCCAGTACGCGCGTCTGCGGGGCGAGTCGTGACGGCCCGCGAGGTCATCGTCTACGCCGACGCCGATGCGGTGGCGCAGGCGACGGCGGCGCGCGTGCTCCTGAAGATCGGCGACACCCTCGCCCACCGCGACCGCGTGGACGTGGTCGTGACGGGCGGCACCGTGGGAATCGCGACCCTGGCGGCCGCTGCATCGTCACCTCTGGCATCCGCCATCGACTGGACCGACGTCCACATCTGGTGGGGCGACGAGCGGTTCGTTGCGGCCGGCGACGCTGACCGCAACGAAGGTCAGGCGCAGTCCGCTCTGCTCGCCTCGCTGCCCCTGCCGGAAGAGAACATCCACCGGATGGGTGCCGCCGGCGAGTTCGAGTCCGCGGAGGACGCGGCACGAGCCTATGCGCGCGAGTACGCCGATGCGGGATCGCCCGCCTTCGATGTGCTGATGCTCGGTCTCGGTCCCGATGGCCACGTGGCCTCGCTGTTTCCCGGCCATCCCGGCTACGGCGACGCGAGTGCACCCGTGATCGCTGTGCACGACTCCCCCAAGCCGCCGCCCACCCGGGTGTCGCTGTCCCTCGAGACGATCAACGCCGCACTCGAGGTGTGGGTCGTGGCGGCCGGCGCCGCCAAGGCCGAGGTCGTCGCGCGCTGCGTCCACGGAGACACCGAGCTGCCCGGAGCGGCGGTCAGCGGCGCGGAGCGCACGCTGTGGCTGATCGATGCGGCCGCAGCCACCCGCATCTGAGCTCCTCGCGCGGCGTCAGAGCCGCGCCTTGACCGCCTCGACGATCGTGGTGATGTCGTAGGCGTCGGGCTTGGAGTAGATCACGTCGCCGTCCGCGCGGAACGTGAACACGCCCTTCTCGCCGGTCTTGAGGGTGACAGCGTCAAGACCCTGACCGAAGGTGCTGAGCAGCGTCCGCTGGGCGTCGATCGCCCGGTCCAGGTAGCCACAGGGGACGCAGTACTCGATCTCGATCTGCATGGTTCTCCTCGTCTCGATGGCGGCGGTTCCGCCTGCTGGTGACGACGCTACCCGCTGTGGGCGCGACCTCGGACCGCGGCCGATGCGCGTGTCCCGGAAGCACGAGACCGCCCGGCCCCACGGGGCTCGGGCGGTCTCGGTGACGTGACCAGCGCGGGTGGTGTCAGTCCGCGACCGTCACACGACGGGAACGCAGGCCGTCGAGCGCCTCGGCGAGAAGAGCCTCGCCCTCCTCCTCGGAACGACGCTCCTTCACGTACGCGAGGTGCGTCTTGAAGGGCTCGTTGCGAATCGGCTCGGGAGGGTTCTCGGCGTCGAGACCCGCGGGGAAGCCGCACTTGGGGCAGTCCCACTCGAGCGGAATCTCCGGCGCCTCACCCTCGTCACCCATCGCAAAACTGGGCGCGGTCACGTGACCGCGGGCGCAGTAGTACTGCACCATCTGGCGAGGCGCGGACTCGCCGCGCTCCTCCTCGCCCAGTGGTCCTGCTCCTACTCGCGACCCACGGATCGCACTTCCACCTGCCATGATTCCCCCTCGGAATTGGCGTTAGATCGAGAACCGGGTGATCAATCCCAGCAGGACGACGATCATGCCCCACACGACCGCAAGGATCCATGTGATGCGTGACAGGTTGCGCTCGCCGACCGCCGAGGACTGCACGCCCGAGGCGAACCCGCCGCCGAACATGTCGGTGATGCCGCCACCGCGCCCACGGTGGATCAGCACCAGGCCGATCAGGACGAAGCTGGTGATCACCAGCAGCACCCACAGCGAGGTCTCGAGAATCTCCACAGCTCTCCTTCAAATCCGAATCGAACGCCTATCAGGATACGCGACGACTCGCTCGGTGTGGACCGGTTACAGGCCCACTTGGTGTGAACGGAAGCGCGCAATCTTCGCGAACTCCTCAGGATCGAGGCTGGCACCGCCGACCAGGCCGCCGTCGACGTCCTTCTCGGCCATGAGCTGAGCGATCGATCCCGACTTCACCGACCCACCGTAGAGCACGCGGACGCCATCGGCGAGTTCCGCGTCGTAGAGTTCCGCGAGCCGTCCGCGAATCGCCGCGCACACCTCCTGTGCGTCGGCCGGGGTCGCGACCTCTCCGGTGCCGATCGCCCACACGGGCTCGTAGGCGATGACGACGTCCTTCGCCTTGTCGGCGGGCAGTCCGGCGAGCGCGCCGTCGAGCTGGGCGAGCGTGTACTCGACCTGACGGCCGTCCTTGCGCACATCCAGTCCCTCGCCCATGCACACGATCGGGACGATGCCGCTCTCGAAGGCCGCGGCGGTCTTCGCCGCCACGATCTCGTCGGTCTCCCCGTGGTACTCGCGGCGCTCGGAGTGGCCCACGGCGACATACGAGACGCCGAGCTTGGCCAGCTGCGAGCCTGCCACCTCGCCGGTGTAGGCGCCGGAGGCGTGCTGAGAGATGTCCTGAGCGCCGTACTTGATCTCGAGCTGGTCGGCGTCCACGAGCGTCTGCACGGAGCGAATCGACGTGAAGGACGCGAGGACCGCGACCTCCACGTCTTCGAAGTCGTGCTTCGCGTCACGAAGCAGCCATGCGAGCTTCTGGACGGTGTGCGTGGCCTCGAGGTGATCGAGGTTGAGCTTCCAGTTGCCAGCGATCAGCGGGGTGCGTGCCATGGTTCAGTCCTCCAGAACGGCGAGGCCCGGCAGGACCTTGCCCTCGAGCAGTTCGAGCGACGCGCCGCCGCCCGTGGAAATGTGGCTGAAGCCGTCCTCGTCGAAGCCGAGGCGGCGCACGGCGGCCGCCGAGTCACCGCCGCCAACGACGGAGAAGCCGTCAGAGTCGATCATGGCCTGCGCGACGGCCTTGGTGCCGCCCGCGAACGCCTCGAACTCGAACACGCCCATGGGGCCGTTCCAGACGATGGTCTTGGCGTCGGCGATCTTTGCGGAGAACGCCTCCGAGGCCCGGGGGCCGATGTCCAGGCCGATCCAGCCGTCGGGGATCTGGTCCGCGGGCACGCTCTTGTGCTCGGCGTCCGCCGCGAAGGCCGACGCCACCTCGATGTCCTCGGGCAGCACGATCTCGACGCCCGACTCCTCTGCGGTCTTGAGGTAGCCCTTGACGGCCTCGATCTGGTCCTCCTCCAGCAGCGACTTGCCCACGGAGTGGCCCTTGGCCGCCAGGAACGTGAACACCATGCCGCCGCCGATCAGCAGCCGGTCCGCCTTGCCGAGCAGGTTCGCGATGACGCCCAGCTTGTCGGAGACCTTCGAGCCGCCGAGCACCACCACGTAAGGACGCTCGGGATTCGTGGTTGCGCGCGACAACGACTCGACCTCGTTCTCGACGAGAGTGCCGGCCGCGGCCGGCAGCTGCTTGGCGATGTCGTACACCGATGCCTGCTTGCGGTGGACGACGCCGAACCCGTCGGACACGAACGCATCCGCAAGTCCGGCGAGTGCCGTGGCGAGCTCCTCACGCTCGGCGTCGACCTTCGACGTCTCACGGGCGTCGTAACGCACGTTCTCCAGCATGGCGACCTGGCCGGGCTCGAGTGCCGCCACGGTGGCGGCAGCCGACTCGCCGACGAGGTCGTCCGCGAGGGTCACGGGCTGGCCGAGCAGCTCGGACAGACGCGCGGCCGCGGGAGCGAGCGAGTACTCGGGCTTGGGCTCGCCACCAGGGCGGCCGAGGTGCGCCATCACGATGACGGCGGCGCCCGCGTCGAGGAGCGTCTGAATCGTGGGCACCGACGCGCGCACGCGGCCGTCGTCGGTGATCGTGGTGCCGTCGAGCGGCACGTTGAGGTCGGAGCGGACCAGCACCTTCTTGCCGGTGAGGTCGCCCAGGCTGTTGATCGTTTTCATCACAGTGTCCTTAGTGGTCCAGACATGACGACGTCCGCGCACGCTGTGCGTACGCGGACGTGGTCATGGTCGCGGGGTTGTTCAGAGCTTGTCGCCGACGAAGACCGTGAGGTCCACGAGGCGGTTCGAGTAGCCCCACTCGTTGTCGTACCAGGAGACGACCTTGACCTGGTCGCCAATCACCTTGGTGAGGCCCGAGTCGAAGATGGACGAGGCCGGGTCCGTCTCGATGTCCTTCGACACGATCGGGTCCTCGGTGTAGACGAGGAAGCCCTTCATGGCGCCATCGGCGGCCTTCTTCACGATCTCGTTGATCTCCTCGACGGAGGTCTCACGCGAGGCCGTGAAGGTGAGGTCGGTCGCGGAACCGGTGGCGACGGGCACGCGCAGGGCGTACCCGTCCAGCTTGCCCTTGAGCTCCGGCAGCACGAGTGCGACGGCCTTGGCGGCACCAGTCGACGTCGGCACGATGTTCAGTGCGGCGGCGCGGGCACGGCGCAGGTCCTTGTGAGGCGCGTCCTGCAGATTCTGGTCGGCCGTGTACGCGTGGATCGTCGTCATCAGGCCCTTCTCGATGCCGATGCCGTCGTTCAGCGCCTTCGCGAGCGGTGCGAGGCAGTTCGTGGTGCACGAAGCGTTCGAGATGATGTGGTGCGAGGCGGGGTCGTAGTCCTCGTGGTTCACGCCCATCACGAAGGTCGCGTCCTCGTTCTTGGCCGGAGCCGAGATGATGACCTTCTTCGCGCCGGCGTCGATGTGCGCCTGCGCCTTGGTGGCGTCCGTGAAGAAGCCGGTCGACTCGATGACGACGTCAGCGCCGAGGTCGGCCCACTTGAGGTTGGCCGGGTCGCGCTCGGCCGAGGCGGCGAAGGTGTGGCCGTCGACCGTGATGCTGTCCTCGGTGAACGACACGTCCTTGCCCAGGCGGCCGAGGATGGAGTCGTACTTGAGCAGGTGTGCGAGGGTCGCGTTGTCGGTGAGGTCGTTGATCCCCACCACCTCGATGTCCGCTCCCGATGCGAGCGCGGCGCGGAAGAAGTTGCGTCCGATGCGGCCGAAGCCGTTGATGCCGACCTTGATGGTCACTATTGATCTCCTCGACTTGCGCCGGACGAGACCGGCGCGGTTGTGGATGGATGCAGGTGCGCACCTCGACGTGCGCGGGGAGCCCGTTCGGAACAGGCCACTGATGTCAGCCTACTACCTTCACGCTAGCGCTCGCACGGTACGAAAGTCCTGCAAACCGTCACTCGAGTTCGAGAAGGTCCTGGCTGATTCCTGCCTCGGTGTCGGGAATGCCCAGCTCTTCGGCGCGCTTGTCCGCCGTTGCGAGCAGACGGCGGATCCGGCCCGCCACCGCGTCCTTGGTGAGTTGGGGCGAGGCGAGCTTGCCGAGCTCCTCGAGGGAGGCGTCGCGGTTCGCCAGCCTCAGCCGGCCGGCCTCCTGCAGGTGGTCGGGAACCTCGTCGCCCAGGATCTCGAAGGCGCGATGGACGCGCGCTCCGGCCGCGACCGCGGCCTGTGCGCTGCGCCGCAGGTTCGCATCGTCGAAGTTGGCCAGGCGGTTCGCGGTGCCGCGCACCTCACGACGCGTGCGCTTGTTCTCCCACTCGAGCACCGAGTCGTGCGCGCCGAGCCGCGTCAGCAGCTGGGAGATGGCCTCGCCGTCGCGGATGACCACGCGATCGATGCCCCTCACCTCGCGCGACTTCGCGCTCACGCCGAGCCGGCGGGCCGCACCGACGAGTGCCAGGGCGGCCTCCGGTCCGGGCGAGGTGACCTCGAGCGCCGACGACCGGCCGGGCTCGGTGAGCGATCCGTGAGCGAGGAAGGCGCCGCGCCATGCGGCGACCGTGTCCTCGGTGGAGCCTCCGACGACCTGAGGCGGCAGTCCTCGGACCGGGCGCCCGCGGTGGTCGAGCAGTCCGGTCTGGCGAGCCAGCGACTCGCCCTCCTTGACCACGCGCACCACGTAGCGGTTGCCCTTCCTGAGGCCGCCCCCGGACACCACGATGATCTCGCTGGCGAGTCCGTACACCTCGTGGATGAATCCGCGCAGACGACGAGCGGCGATTGCGGTGTCGAGCTCCGCCTCGATCACGATCCGCCCGGACACGATGTGCAGGCCGCCAGCGAACCTGAGCGTCGTCGCCACCTCTGCTCTGCGGGCCGATGTCTTCTCGACTGCGACGCGCGCGAGCTCGTCCTTCACCTGGGAGGTCAATGCCATGGCGCTATCCTGCCACTCCTCGCTCAGGGGCGCGGACCGGGAGAGCGAGGTCCGTGGCCACGGTCGACAGCGCGCGCCGGAGCGCATCCGTGTCGTGCGCCGCTGCGCCGCCGCCGGCACGCAGCGGTGCCGCGACCAGGCGCGCGCTCCAGCGACTCACCGCATCTGCCAGGCCAGGCTCGTCACAGTGCTCCGAGTCAACCAGCACCGTGCGCGGAGCGAACGTGGGCGCCATGCGCTGCAGCGCACGAACGTCGTCGGCGCGACTGGTGCCAGCGGTCTCCTCGTCGTCGTGACCGACGTTCAGCACCAGCACGCTGCGATCCGCCGCGCGCACGAGCGCCTCGGCCACCGGCTGCACCATGAAGTGCGTCAGCACGGAGGTGTACCAGCTGCCCGGACCCAGCACGACCATGTCAGCGTCATCGATCGCCTCGACGGTCTCGCGCGGGACGTGGGGTCGCTCGGGCGACAAGCGCAGCTCGTCGATCTCACCGTCGGCACTCGCCACGGCCGCCTGCCCCACCACCGTCCTGCTTCCGGCCGCGCTGTGCACGACCGCGGAGACTTCGAGCGGGTCGTCGGACAGCGGCAGCACGCGGCCGTGGGCCTGCAGCAGCCGCGCCACCCATGCGAGCCCGTCGACCACATCGCCATTGCGACCCCACAGCGCCGCGATCAGCAGGTTGCCCAGCGCGTGACCATCCAACGGTCCGTCCGTCGAGAAGCGGAACTGCAGCACGTCACGCCACGTCCGGCCCCAGTCGTTGTCGGCGCACAGCGCGCTGAGCGCCATGCGAAGGTCGCCGGGCGGCACGATCCCCAACTCCGAGCGCAGCCGCCCCGACGAACCGCCGTCGTCGGCGACGGTGACGATCGCTGTGAGGTCCGGGGTCAGGCCGCGCAGCGCGGTGAGGGTGGCGTACAGGCCGTGTCCACCGCCAAGGGCGACGATGCGCGCCTCACCCGTCATGACAGCGGCCGGTCTCGATGCGTGGTGCGCACCTGGTGGCCTCGTTCTCGCAACGCGGCTCCGAGCGCCTCCGCGATCGCCACCGACCGGTGTCTGCCACCGGTGCAGCCGACCGCGATGGTCACCGAGTGCTTGTCGTGGGCGCGGTAGTGCCGCAGTGCATCGTGGATCACGGACGAGTATCCATCGATGAACTCCGCCGCGCCGTCCGAGGCCAGCACATGGTCGCGCACCGCGGCGTCCAGCCCGGTGAGCGGGCGCAGCTCGGGCTGCCAATGCGGGTTGTCGAGGAACCGCACGTCCGCCACGAAGTCCGCGTCGGTCGGGAGCCCGTTCTTGAAACCGAACGACAGCACGTTGATCTGGAGTTCCGGCACCTCGTCGGCGACCTCGGCCGTGACGACGTCACGCAGCTGGTGGACGTTCAGGGCGGACGTGTCGATCACCAGATCCGCTCGATCCCTGACGGCGGCGACCTTGTCGCGCTCCCGCGCGATCCCCTCGAGGATGGTGCCCTCGCCCTGCAGCGGGTGGGGCCGGCGCGCCTCCTCGAAGCGGCGCACCAGCGACGCATCCGACGCATCGAGGAACAGGACGCGCACCGGCACGCCCTGAGTCTCCAACTCGTCGACCACGGGGTCCAGGTCCTGAAAGAACTCTCCCCCGCGCACGTCGACCACGGCCGCGAGCCGCCGCTGCGCATCCCCGGCGACGTGTGCGGAAACCAGTCCGGACAGGAGGTGCGGTGGGAGGTTGTCGACCACGTACCAGCCGAGGTCGGCGAGCACGGCCGCGACCTTGGTGCGGCCCGCGCCCGACATGCCGGTGAGCACGAGCAGTTCCGGCACCGAGGCAGGGGGCTCGAACACGGGTCGCGGGATCCCGGACGGGTACGTGACAGCGGGGACTTCGTCGGTCATGCGTCCAGCATGCCATCGCCGCCTCGAACCGCGGCATGAATCGTCTCGGCTGTGCGCGCGCCGATTCCCGGCACGAGTGCGATCTGCTCCACGGACGCCTCGCGCACCTTGGCGAGCGAACCGAAGTGCCGGATCAGCGCTGCGGCCCGCGTGGGGCCGACGCCCGCGACGTCGTCGAGCGCGGACGCCTTCATCGCCTTGCCCCGGCGGCGTCGGTGACGAGTGATCGCGAAACGGTGGGCCTCGTCCCTCAGCCGCTGCAGGAGGAACAGCGCCTCGGATCCGCGCGGCATGATGACGGGGAACTCCTCCCCCGGCACCCACACCTCCTCGAGTCGCTTCGCGAGGCCGATGACGGTGATGGTGCGCAGTCCCAGCGCGTCGAGCGAGTCCCGCGCCACGTTGACCTGCGGCAGCCCGCCGTCGACCAGCACGAGCTGCGGGGGGTAAGCGAAGCGGGCCGAGTCGCGCTCCTCGGGCGGCAGCGACGACTCCTCGAGATACCTCTTGAATCTGCGCGTCAGCACCTCGCGCATCGCCGCCGTGTCGTCGGTGCCGTCCGCGATGGAGAACTGCCGATACTCCGCCTTGCGGGGCAGCCCGTCCTCGAACACCACCATGGAGCCCACCTGGTTGGTGCCGCCCGTGTGCGAGATGTCGTAGCACTCGATGCGCAGGGGTGCGACATCCATGCCGATGGCCTCTTGCAGCTCTTGGAGCGCGGCGGAGCGGGTCGTGAGGTCCGACGCTCTCCGGAGCCGATGCTGCTCGAGCACCTGGCGGGCGTTCTGGTGCCCCGTCTGCGCCAGTTCCGCCTTCTTGCCGCGCGCCGGCACCCTGAGCGCCACCGCGGATCCCCGGACGCCCCGCAGCCACTCGCGCAGCGCGTCCGCCCCGTCGGGCATGGCGGGCACCAGCACCTCGCCCGGCACCTCCTCGCGGTCGGCCGCCGCATACGCCTCTTGGATCAGCTGCGCCACCATGCCCGGCACCTCGAGCGGCTCGGGCTTGTCGACCACCCAGCCCCGCTCGCCGGTGATCCGCCCGTCACGCACGTGGAAGACGTGCGCCGCCGCCTCCATCTCGTCGTCCTGCAGGCTGAAGATGTCGGCATCGGTTCCGGGCGACAGCACGATCGCGTTGCGGTCCAGCACGTCCCGCAGCGCGCGCAACCGGTCGCGCGCACGCGCCGCCGCCTCGAAGTCCTCGCGCTCGGCCGCCTCGGTCATTCCACGCGTCAGGTCGCGGATCATGCCCTTCGCGTCCCCACCGAGCACCGCGCACACCCGTTCCGCGAGCAGCCGGTGCTCCTCCTCCGAGATGCGGCCCACGCACGGCGCGGAGCACTTGTCGATGTATCCCAGCAGACACGGCCTGCCCTGACGTTCGGCCTTGCGGAACACGCCGGGTGCGCACGTGCGCACGGGGAGGGCCGTCAGCAGCGTGTCGACGGTGTCGCGGATGGCCCACGCACGCGCATAGGGCCCGAAGTAGCGCACGCCCTGCTTGCGCTCCCCGCGCATGACCTGCATCCGCGGGTACTTCTCGTTGAGAGTCACGGCAAGGTACGGATAGGACTTGTCGTCCTTGAAGCGCACATTGAAGCGCGGGTCGTACTGCTTGATCCAGGTGTGCTCGAGGATCAGCGCCTCGACCTCGTTGCGCACCACCGTCCATTCGACCGATGCCGCGGTGGTCACCATTCTCCGCGTCCGGGGGTGCAGCCCGCTGAGCGACTGGAAGTAGCTGGACAGGCGCGCGCGAAGGTTGTTGGCCTTGCCCACGTACACGACTCGTCCGTCCGGGTCGCGAAAGCGATAGACGCCCGGATCGGTGGGGATGGTGCCGGGCGCGGGCCGGTAGTCCGCGGGATTCGTCACGGGCGTCAGCCTACGCGGGAGCCCTGAGCCCCACGATCTCCTTGAGGAAGCGGCCGGTGTGGCTCGCCTCGACATCGGCGACCTGCTCGGGCGTGCCCTCGGCGACCACGAGCCCCCCACCGGAGCCGCCCTCGGGACCCATGTCGATCACCCAGTCCGCGGACTTGATGACGTCGAGGTTGTGCTCGATGACGATGACGGTGTTGCCCTTGTCCACGAGGTCCTGAAGGACCCCGAGCAGCTTGCTCACGTCCTCGAAGTGCAGACCCGTGGTGGGCTCGTCGAGCACGTAGATGGTGCGACCCGTCGAGCGGCGCTGGAGCTCGGAGGCGAGCTTGACGCGCTGCGCCTCTCCACCCGACAGGGTCGGGGCCGGCTGACCCAGTCGGACATAGCCCAGCCCCACGTCCACGAGCGTGCGGAGGTGCCGCGAGATCGTCGGGATGGCCTCGAAGAACTCCGCCGCCTGCTCGATCGGCATGTCCAGCACGTCGGCGACCGTCTTGCCCTTGAAGTGCACCTCGAGAGTCTCCCGGTTGTATCTCGCGCCCCGGCACACCTCGCACGGCACGTACACGTCGGGAAGGAAGTTCATCTCGATTCGCAGCGTCCCGTCTCCGGAGCACGATTCGCACCGGCCGCCCTTGACGTTGAACGAGAACCTGCCCGGCCCGTACCCGCGCACCTTCGCCTCATTGGTCTCAGCGAACAGCTTGCGCACCTTGTCCCACACACCCGTGTAGGTGGCGGGGTTGGAGCGCGGCGTGCGGCCGATGGGTCCCTGATCCACGTGCACGATCTTGTCGAGATGGTCCGTGCCCGTGATCCGCGTGTGGCGTCCCGCGACCTGACGCGCACCGTTGAGGGTGTTCGCGAGAGAGGTGTACAGGATCGCGTTCACGAGCGTGGACTTGCCGGACCCCGAGACGCCGGTCACTGCGGTGAGCACGCCCAGCGGGAAGCTGACGTCGATGCCCTGCAGGTTGTGCTCGCGCGCTCCCACCACCGTGAGCGCGCGGTCCGGCGCTCGGTCGCGACGCGTGGCGGGAAGCTCGATGCGGCGCCTGCCCGTGATGTAGGCGCCGGTGATCGAGCGCTCGTTGTCCAGCAGCTCGGCGTAGGTGCCGGAGTGGACCACCTCTCCCCCGTGCTCGCCCGCGCCGGGGCCGATGTCGACGATCCAGTCCGCGGCGCGGATCGTGTCCTCGTCGTGCTCGACCACGATGAGCGTGTTGCCGAGGTCACGCAGCCGCGTGAGGGTGTCGATGAGGCGGCGGTTGTCGCGCTGGTGAAGGCCGATGCTCGGCTCGTCCAGCACGTACAGCACGCCCACCAGTCCGCTGCCGATCTGGGTCGCGAGCCGGATCCGCTGGGCCTCACCTCCGGACAGCGTTCCAGCCGCGCGCGACAGCGTCAGGTAGTCGAGGCCGACGTCGAGCAGGAACCCGAGCCGCGCATCGATCTCCTTGAGGACCTGCACCGCGATCTGGCGACCGCGCTCGTCGAGCTCCGCGGTCAGCAGGAAGTCGCGGGCGTCGGCGATCGACATCTCGCACACCTGGGCGATCGAGTGGGCGCCGATCGTGACGGCGAGCACCTCTGGCTTGAGCCGGGCGCCGTCGCACACGGGGCACGGCACCTCGCGCATGTACGACTCGTACTTCTCGCGAGACCACTCGGACTCCGTCTGCGAGTGCAGCCGCTCGAGCCACGTGATCACGCCCTCGAAGCCGGTCGTGTACTGCCGCTCCCGGCCGAACCGGTTGCGGAACTTGACGTGCACCTCGTAGTCGTTGCCGTGCAGCACCGCAGCCTTGACATTCGCCGGAAGGTCCTCCCACGGCGTCTCCATGGAGAAGTCCAGGTCCTGCGAGAGCGCCGTCAGCATGCGGCCGAAGTACTCGGACGAGGTCGACGTGCTGGACCAGGGCGCGACAGCGCCGTCACGCAGGCTCAGCGCGGGGTCGGGAACGATCAGGTCCGCGTCGACCTCGAGCCGCACCCCGATGCCGGTGCATTCCGGGCACGCACCATAAGGGGCGTTGAAGGAGAACGTCCGGGGCTCGATCTCCTCGAGGGCGAGGACGTGGTCGTTGGGGCACGCGCGCTTCTCGCTGTAGCGGCGCGGCTCCATGTCGCCGTCCACGGGATCGATGAGCACCAGGCCCTCGGCGATGCGGAGCGCCGTCTCCACCGAGTCGGTGAGCCGCTGGCGCACGCCGTCACGCGCCACCAGCCTGTCGACCACCACCTCGATGGTGTGCTTGAGCTTCTTCTCGAGCTGGGGCACGTCGGTGAGCTGGACCGTCTCGCCGTCCACGCGCGCACGGGCGAAGCCCTGCTGCTGCAGCTCCTCGAAGAGGTCGGCATACTCTCCCTTGCGGCCCCGGACCACCGGCGCGAGCACCTGGTAGCGGGTGCCCTCGGGGAGCGCGAGCACGGAGTCGACGATCTGCTGCGGGGTCTGCGCCTGGATGAGCTCGCCGCACACCGGGCAATGGGGAGTGCCCACGCGAGCGAACAGCAGCCGCAGGTAGTCGTACACCTCGGTGATGGTGCCCACCGTCGAGCGCGGGTTGCGGTTGGTCGACTTCTGGTCGATCGACACCGCGGGCGACAGCCCCTCGATGAAGTCCACGTCGGGCTTGTCCATCTGCCCCAGGAACTGCCGCGCATAGGCGGACAGCGACTCGACGTAGCGTCGCTGTCCCTCCGCGAAGATCGTGTCGAATGCCAACGACGACTTGCCGGATCCGGACAGTCCGCTGAAGACGATCAGCGAGTCCCGAGGCAGGTCGATGTCGACGCCTTTGAGATTGTGTTCGCGTGCTCCGCGCACCATGAGTCGGTCATTCACACGGCAATGCTACGTCGTCACGCGTTCGAACGCATGTTCGATACGGTCGTGTCGGCCTGTCGCTGCTGGCAGGATGAGTGACATGGCCACCTGGATGATCGAATACACGTACGACGAGCGCGCAGACGCTCGCGACCTGCACCGCCCCGCGCACCGCGAGTATCTCGCGGCGCTGGCGGACGAGGGCACCATGCTCGCCTATGGGCGGTTCGACGACGAGGCCGCGCCAGGCGCCCTGCTGATATGCGAAGCGGACGCCGTCGACGATGTCGAGGCGATCATCGCGGGAGACCCGTTCACGGCCGCCGCGCTCGTGCCCGAGCACCGCATTCGCCGCTGGCCCGCGACATGGGCGAAGGCACTCGGCTCGCGCCTGGAGGCCTGACCGCCCACCGGGCGGGTGCTCTCGCGCGCACCGGGGAGTCCCTGCCCGCCTGACGGCGGCCTACGGCCCCGGGCCGATGCGGTCGGGGCTAGGGCCGCTCCTCCGGCTTGAGGCTCTCGCCGTGCTCCTCGGCCTCGATCTCGTCCTCAAGTTTGTCCGCGTTGCGCGTCGCCACGACGCTCGCGACTGTCGAGATGGTGAGGATCACGACGATCACCGTGAGCGACAGCCCCGTCGAGATCTCCGGCACCAGGATCGGGTCCCCGCCGTTGAGGAACGGCAGGTTGTTCTCGTGAAGCGCGTGAAGCACCAGCTTGACCCCGATGAAGCCCAGGATCGCGGCGAGCCCGTAGTGCAGGTACACCAGCCGTTGCAGCAGTCCCTCGACCAGGAAGTACAGCTGCCTCAGCCCCAGCAGCGCGAACGCGTTGGCCGTGAACACGATGAACGGATCCTGGGTCAGCCCGAAGATCGCCGGGATGGAGTCGAGGGCGAACAGCACGTCGGTCGAGCCGATCGCGACCATCACCAGCAGCATCGGCGTCACCATGCGCCTGCCGGCTTCGCGCACCACGATCTTGCCCTCGCGGTACCCGTCCGTCACCGGGAAGAACCGGCGGACGAGCCGCACCATGCGGCCCTCCTCATAGTCCGGGTGGCCGGCGTCGTCCTCGCTCTCGCGCGCGAGCCCCCACGCGGTGTAGATCAGGAATGCGCCGAACACATAGAACAGCGCCGAGAACGCGTCGAGGGCCGCGGCGCCTGCGGCGATGAACACGGCCCGCAGGATGAGCGCGATCGCGATCCCCACCAACAGCACACGGGAGCGGTACTTGGGGGGCACCGCGAATCGGGACATGATGACCAGGAAGACGAACAGGTTGTCGACCGACAGCGACTTCTCCGTCACGTAGCCCGCGAAGTACTCGACCGTGGGGAACTCGGGGTGCCAGAGGTGGAGCGCGAACCCGAACAGGACGGCGACCGTGATGTAGAAGATCGACCACAGCGCGGCCTCGCGAAAGCTCGGCTCGTGGGGCTTGCGGATCACGACCGCGAAGTCGAACACGAACAGGGCGATGATGAGCGCGATGGTCGCGGTCCACACGAACGGATCTGTCACCGTGCAATCCTAGGTGAGCGTGGGCGCGCTCGACGCTGGTCAGCCAGCATCGATCATCTGCCGGAGCTCCTTCTTGAGTTCCGCGATCTCGTCGCGCAGGCGCGCGGCGATCTCGAACTTGAGCTCGGACGCCGCGGTGCGCATCTGCGCCGACAGGTCCTCGATGAGCTGCGACAGCTCGTCGGCGGGGCGGCCCGCCATCGGCGACGCCTTGCCGGACGTGGACCCTCCTGAGGCGCGCTGGGCGCGTTCGAGGGTCTCCACAGTGTCCGCCTCCTCGCGCGCCAGCATCTCGGTGATGTCGCCGATCCGCTTGCGCAGCGGGGTGGGGTCGATCCCGTTCTCAGTGTTGAACGCCACCTGCTTCTCGCGACGCCGGTCCGTCTCGTCGATCGCAGCGGCCATCGAGTCCGTCACCCGGTCCGCGTACATGTGCACCTCGCCCGACACGTTGCGGGCGGCACGGCCGATGGTCTGGATCAGCGAGGTTCCCGATCGCAGGAACCCCTCCTTGTCCGCGTCGAGGATGGACACCAGCGACACCTCGGGCAGGTCCAAGCCCTCTCGAAGCAGGTTGATTCCCACGAGGACGTCGTACCGACCCATGCGCAGCTCCCGCAGCAGCTCGACGCGCCGCAGAGTGTCGACGTCGGAGTGGAGGTATTCCACCCGGACGTCGCGGTCGGCGAGGAACTCCGTGAGGTCCTCCGCCATCTTCTTGGTGAGGGTGGTGACGAGCACCCGCTCGTCCCGCTCCACGCGCAGCCGGATCTGTTCGAGGAGATCGTCGATCTGGCCGTCGGTCGGCTTCACGACGATCTTGGGGTCCACCAGACCGGTGGGCCGGATGATCTGCTCGACCGCGCCGTCGGAGCGCTGCAGCTCGTACTGGCCCGGTGTCGCGGACAGGTACACCGTCTGGCCCACGCGCTCCTGGAACTCGCTCCACTTCAAGGGGCGGTTGTCGAGCGCCGACGGCAGCCGGAAGCCGTGCTCGACGAGGGTGCGCTTGCGGGACGCGTCACCCTCGTACATCGCGCCGATCTGCGGCACCGTCACGTGCGACTCGTCGATCACCAGCAGGAAGTCGTCGGGAAAGTAGTCCAGCAAGGTGTGGGGCGGGGTCCCGGTGGCGCGCTGCTCGATGTGCCGGGAGTAGTTCTCGATGCCGGAGCACGTGCCGACCGAACGCATCATCTCGAGGTCGAACGTGGTGCGCATCTTGAGTCGCTGCGCCTCGAGCAGCTTGTTCTGGCGCTCGAGCTCCTCGAGCCGTTCGCCGAGTTCGATCTCGATCGTGGAGATCGCGGCGTTCATCCGCTGCTCGCTGGCGACGTAGTGAGACGCCGGGAAGATGTGGACCTGGGACTGGCGCTCGACCACCTCTCCCGTCAACGGGTGAAGAGAGTAGACCGCCTCGATCTCGTCCCCGAACAGTTCGATCCGGATCGCCAGCTCCTCGTACACGGGGATGATCTCCACCGTGTCCCCGCGCACTCGGAAGGTCCCCCGGGTGAATGCCAGGTCGTTGCGCGAATACTGCATGTGCACGAACTCGCGCAGCAGCGTGTCGCGGTCCACGGTGTCCCCGACCGCGAGGGTCACCATCCCCTGGATGTACTCCTCGGGCGTGCCGAGCCCGTAGATGCACGACACGGACGAGACCACCACCACGTCTCGGCGCGTGAGCAGCGAGTTGGTCGCGGAGTAGCGAAGCCGCTCCACCTCCTCGTTGATCGAGGAGTCCTTCTCGATGAAGGTGTCCGTCTGCGGGACGTAGGCCTCGGGCTGGTAGTAGTCGTAGTAGCTCACGAAGTACTCGACTGCGTTGTGCGGGAGCAGCTCGCGGAACTCGGTGGCGAGTTGAGCCGCAAGCGTCTTGTTGTGCGCCATCACGAGCGTGGGCCGCTGCAAGCGCTCCACGAGCCATGCCGTGGTGGCCGACTTGCCGGTGCCCGTGGCGCCGAGCAGCACGACGTCCTGCTCCCCTGCCTGAACCCGGCGGGCCAGTTCATCGATCGCCTTGGGCTGGTCCCCGGAAGGCTGGAAGTCGGATTCGACACGGAAGGGCGCCTGAGAGCGTCGCAGGTCTGCGGTCATGATGTCTACGGTACGCGCAGGGTCCGACGCCGCCGTCGTCAGGCGTCGGTGGGCACGCTCATCGACCAGAACTCGTCGACCTGCTCGCGCAGCTGATCGGCCGTGCCGTTCCCGTCCAGAACCGCGTCGGCGACCGCCGCGCGTTCAGCGTCGCTGGCCTGCGACGCGATCCTCGCGCGCGCATCGGCCTCCGCCATGCCCCGCGCGGCCATGAGCCGCTGGACCCTCAGCTCCTCGTCGGCCGCGATGGTCACCACCAGGTCGAAGTCCGCCGAGCTCTGCCCGCTTTCGACCAGCAGCGGGATGTCGTGGACCACCACCTTCGCGCGCTCAAGGCGAGCGCGCCGATCCGCCGCTCGTGACATCGCGAACACGTAGGGGTGGACGATCTCGTCGAGCTGCGCCCGCGCGGAAGGGTCATGGAACACGATGTTCGCCACGGCTGCGCGGTCCAGCTCCCCGTCGCGCACGGCGCGGTCCCCGAAGGCGCGCACGATCTCCACCAGTGCAGCCGAGCCGGGGGCCACGGCTCGCCTGGCCAGCTCGTCGTGGTCGACGACGGTGGCCCCACGCTCGCCGAACCGCGCCGAGGCGGTCGACTTGCCGGCGGCGATGCCACCGGTAAGTCCGATACGGATCATGGCGAGAGTCTCGCACTCGCCCGAGCCTCACGCCAAACGCAAACGCGCCGGACATGCGACAGGGCCGCGACCCATCCGGATCGCGGCCCTGTCGTCAAGCGGGTGCTAGTTGCCCGTCAGCTTCTCGCGAAGCGCGGCGAGGCGCTCATCCGAGGCGAGCGTGCCCGCGTCGGACGGCTCCTCGTGCGAGGTGTACGAAGGTCCGGCGTCGGCCTTGGGGCCGCGCTTGCGCGCCGCTCCTGCCGCGGGTGCCGGAGCCGACTCGGCCTCGATGGCCTGCTCCTCCTGCTTGGTGACGAACTGCTTGTGAGCTTCCCAGCGCTCGTGCGCCTTGGCGTACTCGGCCTCCCAGGCCTCGCGCTGCTCGTCGAAGCCCTCGCGCCATTCCTGAGTCTCGGAATCGAAGCCCTCGGGGTACTTGTAGTTGCCCTTGTCGTCGTACTCGGCCGTCATGCCGTACAGCGCGGGATCGAAGTCCTCGCCGTTCGGGTCCACGCCCTCGTTCGCCTGCTTGATCGACAGGGAGATGCGGCGACGCTCGAGGTCGATGTCGATGATCTTGACGAAGACCTCCTCGTCCGCCTGCACGACCTGCTCGGGCAGGTCGACGTGACGCACCGCGAGCTCGGAGATGTGCACCAGGCCCTCGATGCCCTCGAAGACGCGCACGAACGCGCCGAACGGGACGAGCTTGGTGACCTTGCCCGGGACGATCTGGCCGATCGCGTGCGTACGCGCGTAGACCTCCCACGGGTCCTCCTGCGTCGCCTTCAGCGACAGGGAGACACGCTCGCGGTCCATGTCGATGTCGAGAACCTCGACCTCGACCTCCTGGCCCACCGACACGACCTCGTTCGGGTGGTCGATGTGCTTCCACGACAGCTCCGACACGTGCACGAGGCCGTCGACGCCGCCGAGGTCCACGAACGCACCGAAGTTGACGATCGACGACACGGTGCCCTTGCGCACCTGACCCGGCTGCAGAGCGGTGAGGAAGCTCGAGCGCACCTCGGACTGGGTCTGCTCGAGGAAGGCACGGCGCGACAGGACCACGTTGTTGCGGTTCTTGTCGAGCTCGATGATCTTCGCCTCGATCTGCTGACCGATGTACGGGGCGAGGTCGCGGACGCGACGCATCTCGACCAGCGACGCGGGCAGGAAGCCGCGCAGGCCGATGTCCACGATCAGACCGCCCTTGACCACCTCGATGACGGAGCCGGTGACGACGCCGTCCTCTTCCTTGAGCTTCTCGATCGAGCCCCAGGCGCGTTCGTACTGCGCGCGCTTCTTGGACAGGATCAGGCGACCTTCCTTGTCCTCCTTCTGGAGGACGAGGGCCTCGACGGTGTCACCCACGGCGACGACGTCGTCGGGGTTCGCGTCGTGGCGGATCGACAGCTCGCGGACGGGGATGACGCCTTCGGTCTTGTAGCCGATGTCGAGGAGCACCTCGTCACGGTCGACCTTGACGATGGTGCCTTCGACGAGGTCTCCGTCGTCGAAATTCTTGATGGTCGCGTCGATGGCGGCGAGGAAGTCTTCGCTCGAGCCGATGTCGTTGAACGCGATGGCGGTGGACTCGGGGGTGGATACGGACATGTAGGGGATAGCTCCGTTGGACGGTGGATGTGTGGGAATCTTCATCAATCGATCGCCGCGCGCCGCAGGCGCACGAGACCAACGATCATCCTACCCTGCCAGGCGCCGTGAGCACAAAGGCCACGCGCGCATCGGCCCTCGAATGCGCCGCCTGGCGCAACCGTTCAGGCAAGGTCCTCGCGAATGCTCTGGATGATGTCCGTCGTGGACACCTCCGCCGTGCGCGGCAGGTAGACCACCTCGCACAGCTCGCGGTAATGGTCGAACTTCCCGGCCCAGTCGTCGCCCATCACCAGCACGTCGGCGCGGTGCTCGCGGATGTAGTCGCCCTTGAGGTCCAGAGACTCCTCGACGAACACGTCGTGGACGCAGGCGAGCGAGGCCACGATCGCCATCCGGTGCTCCTCGCGGTACACGGGATAGCGGCCCTTCTTCGAGAAGTTCAAGGCGTCCGACGAGACCCCCACCGTGAGGTGGTCGCCAAGCTCCGCGGCGCGCAGCAGCATGTTGACGTGACCGATGTGGAACAGGTCGAACGTCCCGAAGGTGAGCACGCGGCGCATGCCCCCAGGCTATCGGTTCGGGTTCACCGTTTGTTCACCTTTATACTCGCCGCGTGAAACTCAGACGACTCAAGCGCAAGGTGAGGCGTGCCCGGAACTATGCGGCTCGCGCGGTCCGTGGGGTCCAGGACAGGACTCTGGGCCAGTGGTACTACATGCGACTGCCTCTCAACCCCAACTTGGTCGCGTACACCGCGCTGTGGCACCGCGCCCCCCGCGGCAATCCGCTCGCCATTTATCGCAAGCAACTGGAGTTGGCACCACACCTGCGGGGCGTGTGGATTGTGCGCAAGCAGGACCTTCACTTGGTCCCCGACGGCATCGAGTACGTCACTCCTCGTACCCTCGCGTACCTGAGACTCATCGCCACCGCGACCTTCATCGTGGACGACGCCAACCCGCACTGGAGCCTCCCCGCGCGCAAGGGCCAGCGTTACGTGCAGACCCACCACGGCACCGCTCTCAAGTACATGGGCGCGGACCGGCACTATTCGGGCAAGCGGCCGACCGACGCGACCATCGTCACGATGCACCGGCGCTGCCAGCGGTGGACACACAGCCTGACGACGAGCCCGTATCTCACCGAGGTGTGGGAGCGGGCGTACAACAACGGCTGCGTTCAGCTCGAAGTGGGGTTTCCCCGCAATGACGTGCTGCTGGCCGCGACCGATGGCGACCGTGCCGCAGCACGCGCGCGCCTGGGCCTAGGCGAGCACGAGACCGCCGTGCTGTACATGCCCACGTGGCGCACGCGGCGCCGCCCTCGTGAGAAGGACTTCGACCTCGACGTCTTCGCACGATCACTCACGACTGGCACGCGGCTGCTGGTGCGCGATCACTATTACCACGACCGCCGCGGTCGCCGTCATATCCCCGAGCAGGTCATCGACGTCTCGACGGGCTGGGAAGTGGAGGAGTTGTATCTCGCCTCCGACGTCCTGCTCACGGACTACTCCTCGGCCATGTTCGACTACGCTCTTCTCGACCAGCCCATCGTGCTGCTGTGCGAGGACTGGGATGACTACCGCTGGTCACGTGGCGCTTACTTCGACATCACGGCCGATGCGCCCGGCCCGGTAGCGATGACCGCTCTCGAGCTCTCCGACATCTTCGCGGCTGGCAGCTATGCGTCGCCCGAGTTCGAGCAGCGCCGCGCCTCGTTCCGTGAGCGGTTCGCAACGTACGAGAACGGCAGGGCGTCTGAAACTGTGGTGCGCGTGGTTTTGCTCGGGGAGGACCCTGCGCCATACACGGGCGGCGGCTACGCGGAGGTTCACCCCGAGGGTTGGACCACGCATCCGCGCGTGTCACACCCCGAGAACCCCGGCATCGAGCCGCGGCTCGCACCGATCGGGATGCCGCGGGCCTCTGCAGCGGTCGCCTCTCCGGCGATCCAGGTGGAAGAGGACGACTTGGTCGAAGAGGAGGACGCCCCCACAGCGCCGTCGGCGCCCACGGAGGACGCAGTCTTAGGCAACGGCCGCGCCTAGACCGATGACCCGCCGCCGTCGGCGGCGGGTCATCCCGGGTCTGTCGTCCCTGAGCTACAGCCCCCAGGCAGTCTCGAGGAGCTCCGCGGGGACGTACTTGGTCTTGCCGGACATGACGGAGAAGTCCGTCATCTCGATCGACTCTCCCCGCAGCGCTGTGTAGGTCCCGTAGTCGTGGGCCGCGACGGCGTCGATCGCGGCGACGCCGAACCGCGTCGCGAGCAGTCGGTCCGCGGCGGTCGGCACGCCGCCGCGCTGGACGTAGCCGAGCACCGTGAGCCGCGACGGGAAGCCGGTGACCCGCTCGATCGCTCGGGTGACCTGCGCCCCGACCTGGCCCGCGATGGGGTTGCCCTTGAGGTCCAGGGTGTCCGACGCCTCCCACGCGCTTCCCTCGGCGGGCACGGCGCCCTCCGCGACGGCGACGATAGAGAAGTCCTTGTAGCGGTGACGGTGGCGGATCTTCTTGCCGATGGTGTCGATGTCGAACGGGGATTCCGGGGCGAGGATGATGTCCGCGCCACCGGCGATGCCCGCGGTGACCGCGATCCATCCGCAGTGCCTGCCCATGAGCTCCACGACCATGACGCGGTTGTGGGACTCCGCGGTCGAGTGGAGACGATCGATCGCCTCGGTCGCGATGGAGACCGCGGTGTCGAAGCCGATCGACGCGTCCGTCCCGACCACGTCGTTGTCGATGGTCTTGGGGATTCCGACGACCGGCACGCCCGACTTGTGCACCTTCGATGCGGCCTTGAGGGTGCCGTCGCCGCCGATGCAGATGAGCGCGTCGAGCTTCTCGTCCTCGACGGTCTGGTGCACCGCCTCGATCCCGCCCTCGACCTTGTGAGGGTGGCAGCGCGCGGTCCCCAGCATGGTGCCGCCGTGCACGAGGATTCCGCTCACGTCCTCCTTGGTCAGGGGCACGGCCTCGCCGTTGATCACACCCTCCCAGCCGTTGCGGAAGCCCACGATGGACATCCCGTGCTCCGCGGTGCCACGCTTCACCACGGCCCGAATCGCTGCGTTGAGGCCGGGGCAGTCCCCGCCTCCGGTCAGAATTCCTACGCGCATGTTCTCCAGCCTCGTGTTGTTCTAGCTTCGCTCGTCATCGTCGGGTCCAGGTCATGCCTTCACCGTGCGACCAACCTAGTGTCCGGCAGCCCGCCAGTCGGAACCCTTGCCGACGTTCACGTCCAAGGGCACGGAAAGATCGCCTGCGGCGTGCATCTGCTCGGTCAATATCGCTTCGACCGCATCCTGCTCCCCTGGCGCGACCTCGACCACGAGTTCATCGTGCACCTGCAGGAGCTGGCGGGACGCAAGACCTTGGTCCTTGAGAGCGCCCTCGACCCCGAGCATCGCCTTCTTGATGAGGTCGGCGGCGCTGCCCTGGATGGGGGCGTTCAGCGCGACCCGCTCGGCGATGTCCCGGCGCTGACGATTGGTCGAGGTGAGGTCCGGGATGTAGCGGCGCCGGCCGAGGATGGTCTCGGTGTACCCGACCTCCCGGGCCTGGTCTACGACGGTGCGCAGATAGTCGCGCACTCCCCCGAACCGCGAGAAGTAGTCGTCCATCATCGACTGCGCCTCGCCCACGGGCACGGACAGCTGCCGGGCGAGCCCGAACGAGGACAGCCCGTACGCGAGCCCGTAGCTCATCGCCTTCACCTTCGAGCGCATCTCCGCGCTGACGTCGGCCGGGTCGACGCCGAAGACGCGGGCCCCCACGAACCGGTGCAGGTCCTCGCCGGCCCGGAACGCCTCGATCAGGCCCTCGTCGCCGCTGAGGTGGGCCATGATGCGCATCTCGATCTGGCTGTAGTCGGCGGTGAGCAGCGTCTCGTAGCCCTCGCCGACCACGAACGCCTCGCGGAGGCGGTGGCCCTCCTCGGTGCGGATCGGGATGTTCTGCAGGTTCGGGTCCTTCGAGCTGAGCCGGCCCGTCGAGGCGACCACCTGCGAGAAGGTGGTGTGGATGCGTCCGTCGTCGCGCACGGCCTGGGCGAGGGTCTCGATGATCTGGCCGAGCTTCGCCGCGTCCCGGTACGCGAGGAGCGCCTCCAGGAACGGGTGCGGGCTCTTGGCCTGCAGGTCCGCCAGGGACGAGGCGTCCGTCGAGTAGCCCGTCTTGATCTTCTTGGTCTTGGGCATGCCGAGGCGCTCGAACAGCACTTCTTGCAGCTGCTTGGGAGAACCGAGGTTCACCTCGCCGCCGATGGACTCGTACGCCTGCGACGCGGCGAGGTCCGCGCGCGCCCGGGCCCCGTCGGCACGTTCGGACAGCCGCTCGCCATCCACCGCGATCCCCGCGTGCTCCATGCGCGCAAGAATCCCGATGAGGGGGATCTCGAGCTCGCGGTACAGGCTGGTCATCCCGCGGCGGTCGATCTCCGCGTCCAGCTCGGCGGCCAGGCGAGCCACGTGGGCCGCGGTCGTGCCCGCGGCGTGCGCCGCAGAGGAGTCGAGACCCAGGTCGAGCTCGTCGCCGGCGGATCCGCCCGTCGCCGTCACTCCCAAGTAGCGCTGGAGCACCGAGGCGAGATCGAAGCCGCGCTGGTCGGCGTTCACGAGGAACGCGCCCACCTGCGTGTCGCCCACGACGCCGCCCAGGTCGATGCCCCGGGACATGAGGGCGTGCCATGCGTCCTTGGCCCCGTGGAGGGTCTTGGCCGCGCCGTCACCCTCGAGCCAGGTGCGCAGCGTCTCCTCGTCGCCCGAGTCGAGCGCCGTCAGGTCGATTCCCCACGCCTGGCCCCCGGCGGACACGCCGAGCGCCCACGCGTCCGCATCGGCCCCGGTCCGACCCTCGACGTGCACCGCGACCGGCCCCGTCAGCGCCGCCACCGACGCCACGGCGTCGTCGATCGTGACCTCGACCTCGTCGGGCTGCTCGGGAACCTCGGCGTCGGCGACCGAGTCCGAGCTCGCAAGCGGCAGCAGCCGATCGCGCAGGGTGCGGAACTGCAGCGCGTCGCACACCTGGTGGACAGCCGCGGCGTCCGCACCGCGGTACTCGAGATCTGCGACGTCGAGCGGAACCTCGAGATCCGTGAGCAGATGGTTGAGCTCACGATTGAGTCGCACCTGGTCGACGTGATCGCGCAGGCTCTGGCCCGCTTTGCCCGGGACGTCCTCGGCGCTGTCGAGGATCCCCTGCAGACCGCCGTACACGCCGATCCACTTGGCCGCCGTCTTGGGACCCACTCCGGGCACCCCGGGGAGGTTGTCGCTCGTCTCCCCCACCAACGCGGCCAGGTCGGGGTACTGATCGGAGCGGACGCCGTACTTCTCGACCACGGCATCGGGAGTGAAGCGAACCAGGTCGGACACTCCCTTGCGCGGATACAGCAGCGTGACGTCGTCCGTGACGAGTTGAATCGTGTCGCGATCTCCCGACACCACGAGCACCCGCATGCCGGCCTCCCGGCCCTGCCGCGCATAGGTCGCCAGGAGGTCATCCGCCTCGTAGTTCTCCTTGTCGACGGCGGCCACGCCGAGCGCGTCGAGCACCTCGCGAATCAGTGGCACCTGCGGCTCGAACTCTGGCGGAGTGGCGTCCCTGGTCCCTTTGTACGAGGGCAGACGCTCGGTCCGGAAGGTGCCTCCGGGCAGGTCGAACGCGACCGCCACGTGGCTCGGCGAGTGCTCCTTCATCAGGGTCGCGAGCATCGATGCGAACCCGTAGACAGCGTTGGTCGGGACGCCGGAGGAGGTCGCGAAGTTCTCGACCGGGAGGGCGAAGAACGCCCGGAAGGCCATCGAGAGTCCGTCAATCAGCAGCAGTGTCGGTCGGTTCTTCTCGCTCACTGTGCCAACCTATCCCCTATGACTGACAACGATGACGTGTCATTCGCAGCCGTCCTCGACGGCACTCTCATGGAGCGCATGGGCATCACGGTCGACTCCGTGACCGCGGAGCGGGCCGAGGGCTCCATGCCCGTCGCCGGCAACACCCAGCCCTACGGGCTCCTGCACGGCGGCGCCTCCGCGGTGCTCGCCGAGACGCTCGGATCCTTCGCCGCCATGGCGCATGCGTCACCCGGGGGGATCGCCGTCGGCATCGAGCTCAGCATCAGCCATCACCGCTCCGCACGCGACGGCATCGTGCGTGGCGTCGCGACAGCGCTGCACCGAGGCCGTACTATCGCCACCTACGAGATCGGTGTCACCGACGAATCGGGCCAACCAGTCGCAACGGCGCGGCTTACCTGCTCCATTCGTCAGCAATCCGCCACATAGCGGAAACATCCATGGCGTATGTTGATGGAATCCTGACGAGGAGGGGATCCTTGACGAAGAGAATCGACCAACGCGCAATGGTGCGCGCTCTGATCGTGTTCGTCCTGGCGGTCGCCGCCTTCACCGCACTCTCGGCACTCGGCTCCACAGCCATGGCTGCCGAGGTCACGGACGTCGCCACGGCGACGGCACCGGCCGATGCGGGCGAGGCGGAAGCGGTCACGGCAGACGCGTTGCTCGACGATGAGGCGGCCGACGAAGGCGGGCCCACCGGCGACCGGGTGGCCCAGAACGTCTTCAACGGGGTGGTGTTCGGGCTGCTGCTCGCACTCGCCTCCGTGGGGCTCTCTCTGATCTACGGCACGACCGGCCTCAGCAACTTCGCTCACGGGGAGCAGGTGTCGCTCGGCGCAATGCTCGCCTACTTCTTCGCGACGCAGCAGCCCGTGACGGTGCCTCTCATCCCGGTGGAGTTCACGATCGGCTGGCCACTGTGGCTGGCCTCGATCGCGGCGATCGCGGTCGCGGGGCTGACCGGCTACCTGCAGGACCGGTTCATGTGGTCCAAGCTCCGCAAGCGGGGCGTCAAGATCGTCCAGCAGATGATCGTGTCGATCGGCTTCTCTCTCGCTCTCCTGAACTTCCTGCAGTGGTGGATCGGACCGGATCGCCTGCGGGTCAGCACCGCCATCGAGGAGCGCAACCAGATCGGGCCCATCCGCGTGGGAGACATCACCTCGGTCTCGATCGCCATCTCGGTCGCCGCACTGCTGGCCGTGGGCTACTTCCTCCTTCGCACCCGCCTCGGACGCGCCACTCGCGCCGTCTCGGACAACCCGGCCCTCGCGGCCGCGTCGGGAATCAAGGTCGACGGGATCATCCGCCTGGTGTGGATCATGGCGACCAGCCTCGCTGCTCTCGGCGGCATCCTCATGGCGCTCTACGACTCCGGAACCAAGTTCGACGTCGGAGCGAAGCTGCTGCTGCTGATGTTCGCGGCGGTCACGCTCGGCGGCCTGGGTCAGCCGTTCGGAGCGCTCGTGGGCTCGTTGGTCATCGGTGTGGTGGTCGAGACCTCCACACTGTGGCTCGGTCCCGACCTCAAGTACGCGACCGCGCTCGCCATCCTCATCCTGGTGCTGCTGGTGAGACCACAAGGAATACTTGGACGAGCGGAAAGGGTGGGTTAGCGCATGGACATCGTGTACAGCCTCCTGCGAGAGGCGATCGCGCCCACGACGGCGGCCTTCGCTCTTGCCGCCATCGGCCTCAACTTCCACTTCGGCATGACCGGGCTGCTCAACATGGGCCAGGCGGGCTTCATGCTGCTCGGCATGTACGGCTACGCCATCACCGCTCGCGAGGGCGGCCCGATCTGGCTGGGAATCCTCGTGGCGCTGGCGCTCGCGGTGGTGTTCGCCGTGGTGCTGGGCTGGCCCACGCTGAAGCTGCGCGGCGACTACCTGGCCATCGTCACCATCGCGGCCGCCGAGATGATCAGATACGTCGGCCGCTCCCAGAACCTCAATTCCCTCACCGGAGCGTCCACCGGAATCCGCGGCAACGAGTTCAAGGGCTCCTTCGAGATGCTCTCTCCGTTCCCGGACCGGATGGTGGAGTTCGGCCCGCTCGCGCTCCACGGCACGCGGTCCACCAGCTGGTGGCTCGCGCTCGTGGGGTGGGCGGTCGTCGCGCTGATGGCGCTGCTGTTCTGGCGCCTGTCGCGCTCGCCCTGGGGGCGCGTCCTCAAGGGGATCCGCGAGGACGAGGACGCCGTGCGCTCGCTCGGCAAGAACGTGTACTCCTACAAGATGCAGGCGCTGATCATCGGGGGCGCGATCGGCGCCCTCGGGGGGATCGTCTGGGCTCTCGGGGCCTCGGTGCAACCCGACTCCATGGGCCGGCCCACCACGTTCTGGATCTGGACGCTGCTGCTGCTCGGCGGCGCGGCGACCGTGTTCGGACCGGTGCTCGGCTCGATTCTGTTCTGGTGCTCCCTCGTGCTGGTGAAGGGCTTGGCGTCCGCGTTCATCCCGGACACGGTCCTGAACACGCAGCAGCTCGAGCCCTTCTCCCTCACCCTCGTGGGCGTGACGCTGATGTGCCTGGTGATCTTCAGACCCCAAGGAGTGCTGGGCGACAAGAAGGAGCTGGCTTTCCATGACTGACGACGTATTCGCCGATGTCGCGCGGGAGCCCGGGGCGCCCAAGCCCGACCCCATCGTGATCGCCGACAAGGTTCACCGACACTTCGGCGGGCTCACGGCCGTCGATGTGGACCATTTCGAGGTTCAGCGCGGCGCCATCACCGCGCTGATCGGCCCCAACGGGGCCGGCAAGTCGACCTTCTTCAATCTGCTCACCGGTTTCGACAAGCCGCAGAGGGGCGACTGGCTCTTCAACGGCAACTCGCTCAAGGGCGTATCTCCCGCCAAGGTCGCGCGCGCCGGCAAGGTGCGCACGTTCCAGCTCACCAAGGCGCTCAGCCGCATGACGGTGATCGAGAACATGCGCCTGGGGGCGGCGGATCAGAGCGGCGAGAACTTCTTCGTCGCCTTCGTGCCGGCGCTGTGGAAGAAGCGTGAGGACGAGATCACGGCCAAGGCGCACGTGCTCCTCAAGCGCTTCAAACTCTACGAGAAGAAGGACGAGTTCGCGGGCTCGCTGTCCGGCGGCCAGCGCAAGCTCCTCGAGATGGCGCGTGCGCTGATGTCCGACCCGGAGATGGTCATGCTCGACGAGCCGATGGCCGGCGTGAACCCGGCTCTCACCGAATCGCTGCTCGACCACATCGTCAAGCTCAAGAACGAGGGCGTCACCGTGCTGTTCGTCGAGCACGACATGCACATGGTGCGCCGCATCTCGGACTGGGTGGTGGTGATGGCCCAGGGCCAGATCATCGCCGAGGGCCCGCCCGACACCGTGATGCAGAACCCGCAGGTTCAAGAGGCCTACCTGGGTGCGCACATGGACGAGGACCTCTCGGACCTTCCCAGCATCGACGAGATCACCAAGGAGGGCTCCGAATGACCGACACAGCACCGCTGCTGATCGCCGATGACATCATCGCCGGCTACGTCCCGGGGGTCGACATCCTCAACGGCTGCTCGATGAGAGTCGACCAGGGCGAGCTGATCGGCATCATCGGACCCAACGGTGCCGGGAAGTCGACGTTCCTCAAGGCCCTGTTCGGCCTGGTGACCATCACGTCCGGCACCGCCACCCTCGGCGGCGAGGACATCTCCAACAAGCGTGCGGACCAGTTGGTGCAGATGGGCGTGGGATTCGTCCCCCAGTCCAACAACGTCTTTCCGTCGCTCACTATCCGCGAGAACCTCGAGATGGGCGCGTACCAGAACGCGAAGGGCTTCAAGGCCCAGTACACCCGCGTGATGGACCTGTTCCCCGACCTCGCCTCCCGCGACCACCAGCGCGCGGGGTCGCTGTCCGGCGGAGAGCGACAGATGGTGGCGATGGCCCGGGCCCTGATGATGGATCCCAAGGTGCTGCTCCTCGACGAGCCGTCCGCGGGGCTGTCCCCGGTCCGTCAGGACGAGACCTTCGTGCGCACCCGCGAGATCAACAAGTCGGGCGTGACCATCATCATGGTCGAGCAGAATGCGCGGCGCTGCCTGCAGATCTGCGACCGCGGTTACGTGCTCGACCAGGGCACGTCGGCCTACACCGCGACGGGCCAGGAGCTCCTCAAGGATCCCAAGGTGATCGAACTGTACCTGGGAACGCTGGGCGCCTAGCGGCGCCCCGCTCCCCCGCTTCAGGGCCCGTCAGCAGCGATGCTGACGGGCCCTTTCGCTTGGGGTGGTGAGGCGCACTGCGGCCGATGCGGGGGCCGGTCGATCCGCGTGGCGCCAACGTGGGGGCGTTCTTGGGGCACGCCCGCATCGACCGTCCGCACTCATGACCGTGGAAGTCGTGCGTGGCGAAGGTCAGGATCCGCCGCAGCGACGCACCGCTCCCACTGCGTACGTGACGAAGGAGGGCGACCCAGCGACCGCATCGGCCGCCCACACGCGAAGAGGGCCCCCGGCTGAAGCCGGGAGCCCTCTCGCTGCGTGTCAGTGAAGGCTTACGCCTCGCCGAACACCGCCTCGACCCAGGTCTGCACGTTGTCATCGCCGTACTCGTAGACGCCCACGTAGGCGCTCGAGGGGTCGTTGTCCGCGTTGAACGGACCCACACCGGACACGGCCTGGTAGATGATGTCCTCGCCAGCCTCGATCAGGTCCGCGCACTCGACCCAGCCGGTGCACTCCGTGCCACCGTCCGCGCCGGACACGGCGGGCAGGTTGTCGGCGACCGTCTGGCCGTCGCCTGCTCCACCCTTGAGGGCCGCGAGAGCGACCAGCATGGTGGCGTCGTACGACTCCGCACCGTAGGCGTAGGAGTCGAGCGGGCTGCCGTTCTCCTCGTCGAGCAGCGCCTTGAAGTCGTCCGCCGCGTTGGCACCGGGAATGGTGCCCTGAGCGCCGGTCATCGCGCCGTCTTCGAAGTCGGCCGAGTAGTCCGCGGTGTTGCCGTCCGTGAGGTACAGCTTGTCGGACGGGAAGCCCGCGCCGATCAGCGCCGGGATGATGGCCTTGGTCTGGTCGAAGGCGATCACCAGGATGCCGTCGGGATCCGTCGCGAGGACATCCTGAACGATGGACTCGAAGTTCGAGGCGTCCGTCTGGAACTCGTCGCCCGACGTTCCGTACGTGATGGTGCCACCGTTGTCTTCGATGACGCCCTGCACCACGTCGCGCAGCGAGGTGGCGTAGTCGTCGGCGAACAGCAGGATGCCGAGGTCTTCGATGCCGTCCTCGAGGATCAGGTTGCCGAGAGCGTCGCCCTGCACGGTGTCCGGCGGAGCGGTGCGGAAGAACAGCGGCGAATAGCCCGACAGCGCCGTCGAGGTGTTCGCGGGGGAGATCTGCACGATCCCGGCCGCGGTGACGTCGTCGACGACGTTCAGCGTCACTGCGGAAGAGGCGGCACCGACGATGGCGGCGACGTCCTCCGAGATGAGTTCGGTCACTGACTGCGAGGCGATCTGCGGGTTGTCGGTGTCGGACGAGTCGGTGTGGATGATCTCCACGTCCTCGCCCCAGACCCCGCCGGCCTCGTTGATCTCGGTCTGTGCGAGGTCGACGCCTGCGACCTCGGGCGGGCCGAGAAAGGCGAGGCTGCCGGTCAGCGGCAGCAGTGAGCCGATCTTCAGCGCCTCGCCGGAGCCTTCAGAGCCCCCGCCGCCATCGGTCGCCGAGGTCTCAGGGTCGGATTCGCTCGCGCAGGCCGCAAGGGCCAGAGAGGCTGCGGCGGCAAAGGCCGCGCCCCGCGCGATGGTGTTCCATCGAGCCATGTTGTGTTCCCTCCACACTGGCGGGGGTCCGCCAGAACATCCCGCCAGGGACGGTCCCTCGCGGCATTAACCTCACGGTAGCGCCAGGAGGTTTCAGATGGGGGTCCCATGCATCACGATTTTGTGACATAGGACGATTGACACGCCAGGTATTCGGCATCCGGTGGAGGGACCGCGCGACTTTCGTGCGCCGGCCGCCGGGGCGGGTCAGGCGGCGACTCTAGCCCTTGGAGTCGCCCATCTGATCGATGACGGCCTCTGCAACCTCGCGCATGGTGAGGCGACGGTCCATCGACGTCTTCTGGATCCAGCGGAAGGCCTCGGGCTCGTTGAGCCTCATCTTCTCCATGAGCAGCCCCTTGGCGCGCTCGACCTTCTTGCGCGTGTCCATGCGCTCGTTGATGTCCGCGATCTCGGACTCGAGCGCGCGGATCTCCACGAAGCGCGAGGCGGCGATCTCGACGGCCGGCAGCAGATCCGCCGGAGTGAAGGGCTTGACGACGTAGGCCATCGCGCCGGCGTCGCGGGCGCGCTCGACGAGCTCGGTCTGGCTGAAGGCGGTGAGGAGCACCACCGGCGCCACCCGCGCGGCGGCGATCTTCTCCGCTGCGGTGATGCCGTCCATCACGGGCATCTTGATGTCCATGACCACGACGTCGGGCTTGTGCTCGAGCGCGAGGGCGACCCCCTCTTCGCCGTTGGCGGCCTCGCCGACGACGTCGTATCCGCCCTCGGTGAGGGTCTCGACGATGTCCATGCGGATCAGCGCCTCGTCCTCTGCGACGACGGCGCGGCGCTTCTTGGCCTGCGCCTCGGGCTGGTCTGCGGTGTCATGGGTTTCAGTCACGGTGCCCAGCCTAATATCTGCGGGGTCCTTTGACCCAACCGGCGCGGCGTGACGGCCGGATTGGCGACGCGGACACGCGCCTCTGGACGGATCGTGCCGGCTCAGGCGCTAGCCTGTTATCCGCTGGCCCCGATAGCCCAACCGGCAGAGGCAAACGGCTCAAACCCGTTCCAGTGTGGGTTCGAATCCCACTCGGGGCACGCGGAGTGCTCTCGCACCGCGCGCAGGTCATCGCACCACTCGCGGGTCAGCCGTTGCGGGTCTCGAGAAGCTCCCGCACCCGAGACACGGTGGGGACGCGGCCGGCCATGACCACCTCATCGTCCACCACCAGCCCCGGAGTGGTCATCACTCCGTAGCCCGCGATGGCGGCGTAGTCGGTGACCTTCTCGATGTCAGCAGTCAGCCCCAGCTCGGCGACCGCCTCGCGCGTGACCTTCTCGAGGGCGAGGCAGTTCCGGCATCCCGGGCCGAGGATCTTGATGTTCATGGTGACCTCCGTTGGTGGTGGTTGGTGAGTGTGGATGAGGCGCCGCTAGAACACGGCGTTGATGAGGAAGCCGACGATCATGATGCCCGCGGCCACCGTGCCGAAGAACAGCCCGAGCAACGGCCCCTTGAGCACGCGCTTGAGCAGGATGAACTCGGGGATGGACAACGCGACGGTGCCCATCATGAAGGCCATCACGGTGCCCGTCGCCATCCCCTTGACCCACAGCGCCTCCGCGATCGGGATGACGCCCGCGGCATTCGAGTACAGCGGGATGCCGGCCAGCGTGGCGACGACCACGGCCAGCGGATTGCCCGGCCCTGCGTAGGTCGCGAAGAACTCCGCAGGCACCCACCCATGCACGGCGGCGCCGACCGCGACTCCGAGGATCACCCACTTCCACACGCGTCCCACGATGTCGCGGGTCTCCTCCCAGGCCGCCGCGACGCGTTCGGCCAGAACCGGACGGTGTCCGTCGGCGCCGAGCGTGGCCACGGGAGCGGCGAAGACGAAGTCCTCGACCCAGCGCTCGAGGTTCATGCGGGAGAAGACCCAGCCGGCCCCCACGGCGAGCCCCAGGCCTGCGGCGACGTACGCGCCGGTGACCTGCCAGCCGAACATGTCGGCAAGCATCACGACCGCCACCTCGTTCACCAGAGGCGAGGCGATCAGGAAGGCGAAGGTGACGCCGAGCGGCACGCCCGCCGCGACGAAACCGATGAAGATCGGAATCGACGAGCACGAGCAGAACGGCGTCAGTGCGCCGAGCACGGCGGCCATCGCGAGGGACAGTGCGAGCGGCTTGCCCTCGAGGAAGGCCCTCACCCGCTCGGGTCTGAGGGTCGTGCGGAGCAGGCCGATCAGGAAGATCATGCCGACCAGCAGGAGGAGGATCTTGGTGGTGTCGTACAGCAGGAAGTGCAGCGCGCCCTCCGCCCGTCGACCGAGATCCAGACCCAGCCAGTCCCCCAGCGCCACGTCCCACGCGACCTCGTTGAGGGCGAACACGGCCGCCCACAGCGCGGCCAGTCCCACGAGCACGAGCACGAGCCTCAGCGTCGCACCGCGGGTGCCGCTCGCGAGCCTGGCAGCGGCGTTCATGGCCCGTCTCGGCTCCCGCCACCCGGAAGGGCAGCGACCAGGCGGTCGAACGTGTCCGCCCTGACCGCGTAGTCGACCCATCGCCCTCGCCGCGTGGTCGTCACCAGCCCGGACTCCCGGAGCACCTTGAGGTGATAGCTCATCAGGTTGCCGGCCACGGGCACCAGCTCCTGCAGCTCGCACACGCATCGCGACCCCTGCGACAGCACATCGAGGACCGCCCACCGCACGGGGTCTGCGGCGGCCTCGAGCAGCCCCACGCGCTCATGCGTGCCGGGCTCCGACAGTTCAACGCCCATTGATGCAGTCACATTTGAAGCGTACGGCGCGGCTCAGCGCCGAATCCGGGACCAACGTCCATGTGCCACGCCTGGCCCGCCGCCCGAGTCGAAACGTCGGCGACGCGCCATACTGCAAGCATGGACACCACACCTGAACCTGCGGCGGCCCGCCATATCGCGCTCGTCGCTCACGACAACAAGAAGGCGGAGCTGCTCGAGTGGGCGAGCTTCAACGCCGGATCGCTGAAGAAGCACCACCTGTACGCCACCGGCACGACGGGGAACATGCTCGAGCACGAGCTCGGCATGCACGTGCAGCGGTTCCTCTCGGGGCCCGTCGGGGGCGACCAGCAGATCGGCGCACGCATCGCCGAGGGCGGCATCGACATGCTGATCTTCTTCTGGGATCCCCTGGAGTCGCAGCCCCACGACCCGGACGTGAGAGCGCTGCTGCGGCTGTGCACCGTGTGGAACATCCCCATGGCGAGCAACGTCGCCACCGCAGACTTCTTGATCTCCTCTCCCCTGTTCCATGAGGAGTATGAGCGCGCGGTGCCGCCGTTCGGCCCGCGCGACTACACGGAGTTCTCGGGCACCGCCTGAGACACCCCTGAACGCACTTCGGCCCGCCCTCCGTGGAGAGAGCGGGCCGAAGTCGCGTCTGAGCGCTGGGCGCTACTTGCGCACCTGTCCGACCTTGTGCACGAAGATCGAGTTCGTGGTGCCGGGGATGCCCACCGGCGTGCCGGACACGACCACGACGTAGTCCCCGTCGTTGGCCATCTCGTTGTCCTTGAGATAGCCGTCCACGAGGGCGACCATCTCGTCGGTCGAGTCCACTCGCTTGACGAGCGCGGCGCGCACTCCCCACGTGAGCGCGAGACGCTTCTGGGTCTTGGGCTCGGGAGTGAAGGCCAGCATCGGCACGCTCGGGCGCAGGCGCGCCATGCGCAGCGCCGAGTCACCCGACTGCGTGAAGGTCACGATGTACTTGATGTCGAGTACATCGGCGATCTCCGCCGCGGCGTGGGTCACCGCACCGCCGCGCGTCTTCGGGGTCGTGAGGAACGGCGCGATCCTCGTGAACCCCTTCTCCTCGGTGTTCTTGACGATGCGGGCCATCGTCTCGACAGTCACGATCGGGAAGTCGCCCACGGACGTCTCACCCGACAGCATGACCGCGTCGGTGCCGTCGAGGATGGCGTTCGCGCAGTCCGAGGTCTCGGCGCGGGTCGGCACGGGTGCGTGGGTCATCGACTCGAGCACCTGGGTGGCGACGATGACCGGCTTGGCGTGAGCGCGGCACAGCTCGATCGCGCGCTTCTGAACCAGCGGCACGTCCTCGAGCGGCAGCTCCACGCCCAGGTCGCCACGGGCGACCATGATGCCGTCGAAGGCGCCGACGATCTCCTCGAGGTTGTCGACGGCCTGCGGCTTCTCGACCTTGGCCACCACGGGAACCGTGATGCCCTCTTCGGCCATGATGCGTGCGACGTCGTCGTAGTCCTTGGCGGAGCGCACGAACGACAGCGCGATGAAGTCGGCGCCCAGCTTGAGGCCCCAGCGCAGGTCGTCCTCGTCCTTCTCGGACAGCGCGGGAACCGAGACGGCGACGCCAGGCAGGTTGATGCCCTTGTTGTTCGAGACCGGTCCCGGAACGACCACGGTGGTCACCACGTCGGTGTCCGTGACCTCAGTGACCTCCAGGCGGACCTTGCCGTCGTCGATGAGCAGCGAGTCGCCGACCGAGCAGTCGGCGGGGAGACCCTCGAAGGTCGTGCTGCAGATGTCCTTGGTTCCCTCGATGTCGCGCGTGGTGATCGTGAACGTGTCACCGACCTCGAGGTCGTGCGGTCCGTCGGAGAAGCGGCCCAGGCGGATCTTGGGACCCTGGAGGTCGACGAGCACGGCGACGTTGCGTCCCGCCTCCTCGGCGGCCTGGCGCACGTTCCTGTAGACCTGCTCGTGCTCCTCGGCACTGCCGTGGGAGCGGTTGATCCGGGCCACATCCATGCCGGCGCCCACCAACTCGCGCATGTCCTCGATGGCGGACGTGGCGGGGCCAATGGTGCAGACGATCTTCGCGTTTCGCATGTTCTCCAACCTCATAGTTCTTCAGGCCCGGATGGCGGCTGAATGGGCCGTCACCGGAGCAGGGAGCTCGGTGCTCCCCAGCAGGTATTGATCGATCTCGGCGGCCGCCGCGCGGCCCTCGGCGATGGCCCACACCACGAGCGAGGCGCCACGGCCCGCGTCGCCGGCGACGAACACGCCGTCGACGTTCGTGGAGTAGTCGTCGCCGCGCTGAATGGCGCCGCGATCCGTGGTCGCGATCCCGCCCTGTGCGGACAGGTCGGTGGTCTCGGGGCCGGTGAAGCCCATGGCGATCAGCACCAGGTCCGCGGGGATGTCCCGCTCGGTGCCCGCGATGGGCGTGCGCGATCCGTCCGCGTTGTACTGAGTCTCGGCCACCTTCAACGCCGTGACGTGCCCGCCTTCGCCGACGAACTCGACGGTCGACGCGAGGTACTCGCGCGATCCGCCTTCCTCGTGGCTCGAGGAGACCTCGAAGATGCGGGGGTCGGTGGGCCACGGCTCCGTCTCGGGACGGGTCTCCGGGGGCTTCTTGCCGATCGCGAGCGTCGTGACGGAGGCGGCCCCCTGGCGCAGGGCGGTGCCGATGCAGTCGGAACCGGTGTCGCCGCCGCCGATGACGATGACGTGCTTGCCCTCGGCGTGAATCTGGTCCGGGACCTCGTCGCCCGCCACCGCCTGGTTGCCCTGGTGCAGGTAGGGCATCGCGTAGTGGATGCCGTCGAGGTCGCGCCCGGGAATCGGCAGATCGCGCGGCTTGGGCGCCCCGGTCGCGACGAGCACGGCGTCGTAGCGCGCGCGCAGCTCGTCCCAGGCGATGTCGGTGCCGATCGCCGTGCCGGTGCGGAAACGCGTGCCCTCCGCCTCCATCTGCGCGATGCGTCGGTCGATGTGGACCTTGTCGAGCTTGAAGTCGGGAACGCCGTAACGGAGCAGTCCGCCCAGGCGATCATCCTTCTCGTACACGCGCACCGTGTGCCCCGCACGAGTCAGCTGCTGTGCGGCGGCGAGGCCGCCGGGTCCCGAGCCGACCACCGCGATGGTCCTCCCCGTCTGGCGCTGAGGCACGATGGGCGCGACGTTGCCGTCTTCGAACGCGTGGTCGATGATCTCGACCTCGATGTTCTTGATCGTCACCGCGGGCTGGTTGATGCCGAGCACGCACGAGGTCTCGCACGGCGCCGGGCAGATGCGACCCGTGAACTCGGGGAAGTTGTTGGTCGCATGGAGGCGATCGATCGCGTCCTTCCAGTGACCGTCACGCACCAGGTCGTTCCACTCGGGGATGATGTTGCCCAAAGGGCACCCTTGGTGACAGAACGGGATGCCGCAGTCCATGCAGCGCGACGCCTGGCGGCGCAGCGTCGGCTCGTCGCGCGACAGCTCGTCGCGCACCTCTTTCCAATCGAGCAGTCGCACGGGAACGGGGCGGGACGCCGGCAGCTCCCTCTCCCGAACCTTCAGAAATCCACGCGGATCAGCCACTGGTCACCTCCAAGAACTCGGCCCACGCGCCCGGAGCGCGCAGGTCACCCCCACTGGCCTCGAGCTCGGCAAGGGCGTCACGCACTCGAGCGTACTGAGCGGGCAGCACGCGAGTGAACCGGGGCGCATACTCGTCCCAATGGGTGAGAATGTCGCGCGCCCGCGGCGACTCGGTGAGCTCGAGGTGGCGCTCGATCATGGTCCTCACGATGGTCTCGTCCTCGGCGTCGAGCCCGCTCAGGGTGAGCTCGCCGGAGGCGAGCGCTTGGCGGTTGACGCGTTCGCGGCGCAGGTCGAGCACGTACGCCGTGCCTCCCGACATGCCCGCGCCGAGGTTGCGTCCGGTGCGACCGAGGATGACCGCGGTGCCGCCCGTCATGTATTCGAGGGCGTGGTCGCCCACGCCCGCGACGACGGCGGATGCCCCGGAGTTGCGCACCAGGAACCGCTCGCCCACCTGGCCACGCAGGAAGATCTCGCCGCCGGTGGCGCCATAGCCGATCACGTTGCCGGCGATCACGTCCTTCGAGTCGTCCATCATCGACTCGCGATGCGGCCTCACGATGACGCGGCCCCCGGACAGTCCCTTCGCGACATAGTCGTTGGCGTCTCCGAGCAGGCGCAGGGTGATGCCCTTGGGCACGAACGCTCCGAACGACTGGCCCGCGGAGCCGGTGAACGTGATGTCGATCGTGTCGTCCGGCAGGCCGGCGCCACGGTAGCGCTTCGTGACCTCGTGACCGAGCATGGTGCCGACGGTGCGGTTCACGTTGCGGATCGGCATGTCGATCGAGACCGGCTCTCCCCTCTCGAGGGCGGGCGCGGCCAGTTCGATGAGGCGACGATCCAGTGCGACATCGAGGCCGTGGTCCTGGGTGGTCGAGCTGGTGATGGCGCGGCCCGGCTCGGGGCGCGCGAGCACCGGCGACAGGTCCAGACCCTTGGCCTTCCAGTGGTCGATCGCCGTGCGCGTGTCGAGCGCCTCGACGTGGCCCACCGCCTCCGCGACGCTGCGGAATCCCAGCGCCGCGAGGTGCTCACGCACCTGCTCCGCGATGAACTCGAAGAAGGTGACCACGTACTCGGCCTTGCCCGTGAACCGCGAACGCAGCTCCGGGTTCTGCGTCGCGACGCCCACCGGGCAGGTGTCGAGGTGGCACACACGCATCATGATGCAGCCCTCGACCACCAGAGGTGCGGTCGCGAAGCCGAACTCCTCGGCGCCCAGCAGCGCTGCGACGACGACGTCGCGGCCCGTCTTCATCTGGCCGTCGACCTGGACCACGATCCGGTCGCGCAGGTCGTTCAGCACGAGCGTCTGCTGGGTGTCCGCAAGACCGATCTCCCACGGCGCACCCGCGTGCTTGAGGGAGTTCAGCGGGCTCGCACCGGTGCCGCCGTCCTGGCCCGAGATCAGCACCACGTCGGACTTGCACTTGGCCACTCCGGCCGCGATGGTCCCGACCCCCACCTCGGACACCAGCTTGGTGTGGATGCGGGCCTGCGGGTTGGCGTTCTTCAGATCGTGGATCAGCTGCTTGAGGTCCTCGATCGAGTAGATGTCGTGGTGCGGCGGAGGGGAGATGAGTCCCACTCCAGGCGTCGAATGACGGGTCTCCGCGACCCACGGGTAGACCTTCGTGCCGGGCAGCTGACCGCCCTCGCCTGGCTTGGCGCCCTGGGCGAGCTTGATCTGGATGTCGTCCGCGTTCACGAGGTACTCGCTCGTGACGCCGAAACGGCCCGATGCGACCTGCTTGATCGCGCTGCGACGCTCGGGGTCGTACAGGCGGTCCGGGGATTCGCCGCCTTCGCCGGTGTTCGACCGGCCGCCAAGGCGGTTCATCGCGATCGCGAGGGTCTCGTGCGCCTCGGAGGAGATCGACCCGTAGGACATCGCCCCCGTGTTGAAGCGCTTGACGATCTCGCTGGCGGGCTCCACCTCGTCGATCGGGATCGACGGGCGGTCCGACGCGAACTCGAACAGGCCACGCAGCGTCATCAGCCGCTTGGACTGGTCGTCCACGCGGTCCGTGTACTGACGGAAGACGTCGTACTTGCGGGTGCGCGTCGCGTGCTGGAGCGTGAAGACGGTGTGGGGATCGAACAGGTGGGCCTCGCCGTCGCGACGCCACTGGTATTCGCCCCCGGTGTTGAGGCGGCGGTGAGGCGGCAGCTCCCCCGAGGGCGGATACGCATCGGCGTGGCGACGCGCCACCTCCTCGGCGATCACGTCGATGCCGACGCCGTCGATCTGGCTGGGGGTGCCCACGAAGTGGCGGTCGACGAAGGCGCGCGCCAGCCCCACCGCCTCGAACACCTGGGCGCCCCGGTACGAGGCGATGGTCGAGATGCCCATCTTCGACATGATCTTCAGCACGCCCTTGCCGAGCGCCTTGATCAGGTTCGAGACGGCGACGGACGGTGCGGTGTCGCCCAGATAGCCCCGCCTCGCAAGGTCCTCGACGGTCTCCATGGCGAGGTACGGGTTGACGGCCGCTCCGCCGTATCCGACGAGCAGCGCGACGTGATGCACCTCGCGGACGTCGCCGGCCTCGATCACCAGCGAGGCGCGGGTGCGGGTGTGGTTGCGCACCAGGTGGTGATGCACCGCGGACGTGAGCAGCAGCGACGGGATCGGTGCGAAGTCCTGGTTGGAGTCGCGGTCCGAGAGCACGATGAACGACACTCCCTCACCGATCGCGGTGTCGACCTCGTCGAAGATGTCCGTGAGCCGGCGCTCGAGCGCCTCGTGGCCTCCGGCGACGCGATACAGGCCACGAATGCGGCGCGCGGAGAACACGCCCTCGAGGTTCGGGTCGGCATCGATGTGGAGGATCTTCGCCAGCTCGTCGTTGTCGATCACCGGGAAGTCGAGCAGCACCTTGCGGGCGTGCTCGGGAGTCGCCTCGAGGAGGTTCGGCTCGGGGCCGATCGCGCCGCCGATGGCGGTCACGATCTCTTCACGGATCGAGTCCAGCGGCGGGTTCGTCACCTGGGCGAACATCTGGGTGAAGTAGTCGAACAGCAGCCGGGGACGGTCCGACAGCACCGCGATGGGCGTGTCCGAGCCCATGGCTCCGATCGGCTCGAGCCCGGTGAGCGACATCGGGGTCAGCAGCCTCTTGAGCTCCTCCTCCGTGTAGCCGAACGCGCGCTGGCGGCGCTTCACCGACGCCCGAGAGTGCACCACGTGCTCACGGTCGGGCACGTCGGCGAGTCGCACCGCGTGGTCCCCTACCCACTGCTCGTAGGGGTGCTCCGCCGCGAGCTGAGACTTGATCTCCTCGTCCTCGATGATCCGCCCGGCGGCGGTGTCCACCAGCAGCATGCGACCCGGCTGCAGGCGGCCCTTGCGCACCACCTTGGCGGGGTCGATGTCCAGCAGACCGGCCTCGGAACCCGCGACCACCAGGCCGTCGTCGGTGACCCAGAAGCGGCCCGGACGCAGGCCGTTGCGGTCGAGCGTCGCGCCGATCAGGCTGCCATCGGTGAAGTGCAGAGCGGCGGGACCGTCCCACGGCTCCATCAGCGCTGAGTGGTACTCGTAGAACGCGCGCCGATCGGGCGCCATCTCGTCGTTGTTCTGCCACGCCTCGGGCATCATCATCAGCACGGCGTGCGGCATGGACCGGCCAGCCAGGTGGAGCAGCTCGAGCACCTCGTCGAACGAGGCGGTGTCGGACGAGGACGGGGTGCACACTGGCTTCAGGGCGTCCATCTCGCCCAGCAGCCCGGAGCTCATCGTGCCCTCGCGCGCCGTGATCCAGTTGCGGTTGCCCTGCACCGTGTTGATCTCGCCGTTGTGAGCGATGCCTCGCAGCGGCTGCGCGAGAGACCACGAGGGGAAGGTGTTAGTGGAGAACCGCGAGTGCACCAGCGCGAGCTGCGACGTGAAGAGTTCGTGCGTGACGTCGGGGAAGACCTGCTCGAGCTGGTACGTGGTGAGCATGCCCTTGTAGGTGAGCGTGCGGCTCGACAGCGACGCGAAGAACGGCCCACCCGACTTCTCCGCCCTCTTGCGCACGCGGTACGCACGGCGGTCGAGGTCGATGCCCTCGAGGCCGTCGGCGGCGACGTACACCTGACGGAAGACCGGCATCGCCGCGCGCGCTGACGGGCCGAGCGGCTCCGGGTTCGCCGGCACGTCCCGCCAGCCGAGCACGCTCACCCGCTCGGTGCGGGCCGCGTCCTCAAAGGCACGGACCTCGGCATCCTCGTCCCCTGGGGTGAGGAAGGCGATGCCCACGGCGTACTCGCCCTGTGCGGGAAGGTCGAAGTCGACCACGGACCGCAGGAAGGCGTCCGGGATCTGAGTGAGCAGGCCGGCTCCGTCACCGGTCTCCGTCTCGGCGCCCACGGCGCCGCGGTGCTCGAGGTTCTTGAGGGCCGTGAGGCCTGCGTCCACGATGTCGCGGCCGGGCGTGCCACGCAGCGTCGCCACGAAGGCGACACCGCACGCATCATGCTCGTATGCGGGGTCGTAGAGCCCAGTAGCGGGCTGGGTGACGCGGGTCGTCGCGGCCATCACACCGTCCTTAGCCGTCGTCGGCGCAGGCCGAGGACTTGATCGATTGCGGGGCGCCGTCGGCCCGGGGAACACACGGGTGAACAGCCTACCGCGAACATGGTCAAGGTAAAGACTCGTCTATGACTTCCCCTGGCTTGTGGCCGGGTCGTCGGGTTCGGGCTCGTCGGCCGGATCGGCCGATGCGTCCGAGGGGTCGTCTGCGGGTGCGGCCAGGCGGTGGCGCGGGACGCGCTCGGCCGGGCTCGGAGTGCGCCTGCCGAGGATCACGAACATGGCCACGGCCAGAGCCAGCACCACGATGGACACCCACACGTTGATGCGCAGTCCGCCGACCGTGACAGCAGTGTCGATCCGCACCATCTCGATCCACAGCCGGCCGCTCACGTACACCATCACGTAGAGCCAGAAGGCGCGCCCACCGCGCAGGTCGAACCGCCGGTCGAGCCAGATGATGAGGGCGGCTCCCGCGAGGTTCCACACCATCTCGTACAGGAAGGTCGGGTGGAAGGTGGCGAACTCCGCGTAGCCCTCAGGACGGAATGCGGGGTCGACCTCGAGGGCCCACGGCAGCGTCGTCGGAGCGCCGAACAGCTCCTGATTCAGGTAGTTTCCCAGCCTGCCGATGGCCTGGGCGATGAGCACCGCCGGAGCGGCCGCATCGGCGAAGGCGGTGAAGGACACGCCGTGTCGGCGAGCACCGATGAAGGCGCCGACGGCGCCCAGCGCGACCGCCCCCCAGATGCCGAGGCCGCCATTCCAGATCTCGAGGGCCGCCCACGGGTCCCCGTTCTCGCCGAAGTACGGCCCGGGAGTGGAGATCACGTGATAGATGCGACCGCCGATGATCCCGAAGGGGATCGCCCACAGCACGATGTCGCCGACCTTCTCTGCGTCGCCGCCGCGCTCGACCCAGCGCCGTGTCGTCAGCCACACGGCGACGAAGATGCCGGCGAGGATGCACAGCGCGTACGCGTGGATCGTCACGGGCCCGATGGCGAAGCTCTGCCAGCCGTCCGGCGGGGCGGGAATCGAGGTGGGGATCATCGCGCGCTCCTCACGCCGTCGGCCAGCTCGGCCACCTTGACGCGCAGGGCGGCGATTCCGTCGTCAGGGTCGGCGGCCTCGGCGAGGCACCGCACCAGCGCGGTTCCGACGATCACGCCATCCGCGAAGCCAGCGATCTGTGCGGCCTGCTCGCCGGTCGATACGCCCACTCCGACGCACACCCGCTCGGCGCCGGCCTCGCGCGCCTGGGACACCACGCGTTCCGCAGCGTCGCCCACCGATGCGCGCTCCCCGGTGACGCCCATGAGCGGGGTGGCGTAGACGAAGCCGCGCGACGCGGCCACGGTCATGTGCATACGCTCACGGGTAGTCGAGGGAGCCACGAGGAAGACGGTGTCGAGGTCGTGGGCGCGCGCGGCCGCGATCCACTCCTCGCCGACGTCCGGCGTCAGGTCGGGGGTGATCACGCCCGTGCCACCCGCCGCGACGAGGTCGGCGGCGAACCGCTCGAGCCCGTACTGCAGCATCGGATTGAAGTAGGACATCACGACCGGCTGCGCTCCGGCGTCCGCGATCGCGGTGACCGCGCGGAACACGTCCCTGAGCCTGACGCCGCGCTCGAGAGCCTGCGCGACCGCGAGCTGGATCACCGAGCCATCGAGCACGGGGTCCGAATAGGGCGGTCCCACCTCGACGATGTCGACCCCGGACTCGACCATCGCGACCATGGCGCGGATGGAGGTGTCGACGTCGGGGTACCCGACGGGGAGGTAGCCGATCAGCGCGGCGCGGCCCTCGCCCTTGATCTCGTCGAGGCGGTCGGTGAGCGCGCTCACTCGCCCTCTCCCGGCAGCATCTCGAACCAGCGTGCGGCCTGTTCCACGTCCTTGTCGCCGCGGCCGGAGAGGTTGACCAGCAGGGTGGCGTCGGGGCCCAGCTCCTGGCCGAGCCTCATGGCCCCTGCCAGCGCATGGGCCGATTCGATCGCAGGCATGATCCCCTCGGTGCGGCTCAGCAGTCGGAAGGCGTCCATCGCCTGAGCATCGGTCACGGGCCAGTACTCGGCGCGACCCAGGTCTGCGAGCCAGGAGTGCTGCGGCCCCACTCCCGGGTAGTCGAGGCCCGCCGAGATCGAGTGCGACGGGTTGGTCTGGCCGTCCTCGTCCTGAAGGATGTACGACTTCGAGCCGTGGAGAACGCCCGGCCGCCCGCCCGTGATGGTCGAGGCGTGGCGATCCGTGTCCACGCCGTCGCCGGCCGCCTCGCAGCCGATGAGCCGCACGCCTTCGTCATCCAGGAAGGCGTCGAAGGCGCCAATCGCATTGGAGCCGCCGCCCACGCAGGCGAGGACCGCATCGGGCAGGCCGCCTCGCTCGAGCATCTGGGCGCGGGCCTCGACTCCGATGACGCGCTGGAAGTCCCGCACCATCGCGGGGAACGGGTGCGGTCCCGCCGCCGTGCCGAACACGTAGTTGGTGGTCTCGACGTTCGCGACCCAGTCGCGGAAGGCCTCGTTGATGGCGTCCCGCAGCGTGCGGGTGCCGGTGGTGACCGGGATCACCTCCGCGCCGAGCAGCCGCATGCGAGCGACGTTGAGCGCCTGACGCTCGGTGTCCTCCTCGCCCATGTAGATCACGCACTCGAGGTCCATCAGCGCGGCTGCGGTGGCGGTGGCGACGCCGTGCTGTCCCGCGCCGGTCTCCGCGATCACGCGAGACTTGCCGATGCGCTTGGTGAGCAGCGCTTGGCCCAGCACGTTGTTGATCTTGTGCGAACCGGTGTGGTTCAGGTCCTCGCGCTTGAGGATCACCGTCGCGCCGCCCGCGTGGCGAGCGAACCGCGGCACCTCGGTGATGATCGAGGGCCGGCCCGTGTAGTCACGAGCGAGCCGCGTGAGCTCCTCCGTGAACTGGGGGTCGATGCGGGCCTTCTCGTAGGCGTCGGTCAGTTCGTCGAGAGCCGCGGTCAGCGCCTCGGGGACGTACCTGCCGCCGAAGTCGCCGAAGAACGGCCCGGGAGCCGACTGCAGGGATGGATTCACGGACGCACCGCTCGCAGCGCGGGGTGTGCGCCTGCGGCGACCATCTCGGCCACGGCGGTACGCGGGTCCTTGTCCTTGACGAGGGCCTCGCCCACCAGCACGGCGTCGGCCCCCATGCGGGCGTACTCGACCACGTCGTGCCCGTCGCGAATGCCGGACTCTGCCACGCGCACGATCCCCTCCGGGATGGCGGGAGCGAGCCGGGCGAACGTGTGGCGGTCCACCTCGAGCGTCTTGAGGTTGCGGGCGTTCACGCCGATCACGCGGGCGCCGGCGTCGACGGCGCGCGACAGCTCCTCCTCGTCGTGCACCTCCACCAGCGCGCACATGCCGAGAGAGTGCGCGCGCTCGACGAGGCTCTCGAGGGCCATCTGGTCGAGTGCCGCGACGATCAGGAGCACGAGGTCGGCTCCATGAGCGCGGGCCTCCCACACCTGATACGGCGTGACGATAAAGTCCTTGCGGAGAATGGGGATGTCCACCTTGGCGCGGACCGCGTCCAGATCGGCCAGCGAGCCGCCGAAGCGGCGCTGCTCGGTCAGCACCGAGATGACGGTCGCTCCCCCGGCCTCGTACTCGGTCGCGAGAGATGCGGGGTCGGCGATCGCGGCGAGATCGCCCTTCGAGGGGCTCGAGCGCTTGACCTCGGCGATGACCGAGACCTCATCCGACGCGAGCAGGGCACGCGCGTCGATCGCGCACGGCAGGCGCGCGGCGCGCTCCTTCAACTGGTCCATCGATGTGGCCGACTCTCGCTGCGCGAGGTCCTCCCTCACGCCTGCGACGATGCTCTCCAGCACGCTCATTCGCTTCCCCCTTTCCGTCGCCCCCATGCTACCGCCGGGCACGCCATTCCATGACCGTGCTGGGTCAGGTCGTGTTCAGGGCGCGAGGTAGGGCTCGAGAGCCGGGACGTTGCGAACGATCCAGAAGACGAACAGCAGCGCGGGGAGGCCGATGGCCAGCCAGGTCGGAACGGAAGGAACGGGCCTGCCGCGCCATGCGGCTTGCAGCCAGGCGAGGAGGAACGCGATGCCCAGCGGGATGATGAGCAGCACCACCAGGGGGTTCATACCCAGGGCGGCCCCAATGTCGCCGCGCGCCAACTCATGGACGGCGCGCAGCCCGCCACATCCCGGACACCAGTGGCCTGAGCTGGCAAGGAAGATGCACGAGGGGAAGAAGCCTGATCTGTAAGGATCGGCGAGCGCCGTGTACAGAGTGGCCGTCGCGAGCACGGCCGATGCCACCAGGGGTGTCGCCAACCGGCGGCGCCGCAGTGTCGCGGCGTCGTCGACGCGCGCATCGGCCGTGCTCACGGGGGTCAAACGGTGGTGGTCCAGTCGATCGCGTTGCCCGTGGCGATCAGGCCGCCCCAGACCAACAGGCCGATCACCGACAGCACGGTGGCGATGATGCCCAGGATGAAGCCGACCTGTCCGAGGTTGCCGTTGGTCGCGAGTCCCTGCTCCTGTGCCTTCTTGGAGTTCTTGCCGACGATGATCGCCGGGATGCCCGTGAACAGCCCACAGCACAGGATGCCGATGATGCCGAGCACGAGGGAGATCGTGCCGAGGTTGTTCTTCGACTCATTGCCGCCAGCGCCCGGCATCGGGGGCTGCCCGGCCGCGGGTGGTGGGGGCGGGGGGACGTCCGTCATGCTTCTCTCCTTTGATTAGCGCGATCGACGTACTCGAACGCTACTGCAGCGGCTGGCCGTGACCGAGAGCGCGCAGCGCGGCTCCGGCGGCGAGCGCGACTACTGCGAGGCCGACTCCGACCCACACCACGGGCCAAATGGGGAACGCGATCCCCACCGCAGCTACCAGCGCCGCCACGATCAGCCCGATGTTCGTCACCCACCCGGCAGTGGTCTTGCCGTGGTTGGGGTGGGCCTCCTCGGGGAGGTTCTCCGGGGCGATCTCAATGCTCGACATACCTTCTCCTTGCCAGTCGTGGGGCCAGTCTAGCCACGCCCTGCCGCGCCCAGGCGCGACGCGAGCGCGATGGCCCGCATCATCGCGGCGGCCTTGTCCTTGGTCTCCTGGTCCTCGCTCGCGGGCACCGAGTCGGCGACCACCCCGGCGCCCGCCTGCACGTGCGCGACGCCGGACTCGATCAGCGCGGTGCGGATCGCGATCGCCATATCCATGTCGCCCGCGAAGTCGAAGTACCCGACCGCGCCGCCGTAGAACGCGCGCCGCGCGGGCTCGATCTCGTCGATGAGCGCGATCGCCCGCGGCTTGGGCGCCCCGGACAGCGTTCCGGCTGGGAAGGTCGCCGCGAACACGTCCACGGGCCCGTACGCGGGCTCGAGGTCGCCCTCGACCGTCGAGCAGATGTGCATGATGTGCGAGTAGCGGTTCACGCGCATGAACTCCGCGACCTCCACCGAGGTGGGCTCGCACACCTTCACGAGATCGTTGCGGGCGAGGTCCACGAGCATCACGTGCTCGGCGCGTTCCTTCGGGTCCGCGAGCAGGTCCTCCTCGAGGCGACGGTCCTCCTCCACGGTCGCGCCGCGCCGGCGCGAACCCGCGATGGGGAACGTCGAGACTCGGCCGCGGTGGACGGCGGCCAGCGACTCGGGGCTCGCACCCACGACCGCGAACTCGCGCCCCGCATCGTCCTGAAGCTGGAAGTAGTACATGTACGGGCTGGGATTCAGCGTGCGCAGCACGCGGTACACGTCGAGGGCCGAGGCGTCGCAGTCGACGTCGAATCGCTGCGCGGGCACCATCTGGAACACCTCGCCGTCGCGAATGGCCTCCTTCGCGAACTTCACCATGTGCTCGTACTCGCCTGGGCCGCTGCGGTGGCTCACGCGCGGCTCGGCCGCATCGTCACTGAGCACCGACACCTCGCCCGCGGGCGCGTCCACCAGGGCGCGCTCCATGGCGTCCAGGCGCCTCAGAGCGTCGGCGTGCGCCTGCTCGATCCCGGCCTCCTGGGCGTTCGCGTTCACCGCGTTGGCGATCAGCCATACCGAGCCGTCGTGGTGGTCGATCGCGGCGACGTCGGTCGCGAGCAGCAGGTGGGCGTCGGGCACGTCGATGTCCCGGGGCGCCTTCTGCGGCAGGGTCGGCTCCCATTGGCGCACGATGTCCCAGCCCATCACGCCCACGAGACCGCCCGTGAGCGGCGGCAGGCCCGGGATCGCCTCGGAACGGAGCTCGCTCAGGGCGGCCCGGATCACCTCGAGCGGTGCGCCGTCCGCGAGGCCCACGGGCACGTCCCCGGACCAGCGCGCGTCGTCTCCGTCGACAGTGAGCGCAGCGCGGGAGTGGACGCCCACGAACGAGTAGCGGCCGCGGGTCCCATCCGGCTCCGCCGACTCCAGGATGAAGGTGTTCGGTCGTTCCGCGGCGAGAGCGCGATACACCGCCACCGGCGTGAGGCCATCCGCGAGCACGCGCCGCACCACGGGCACCACGCGATGAGTGGTGCCCAGCGAGACGAACTCGTCGAGCGACGGCCACGTCTCACCCCACTCGACGCGCACCGGAGCGCTCACAGCGACCCACCGTCAACAGCGCCGTCTCCATCGACAGCGCCGTGTCCATCCACAGCACCGAGGTCTCCCCCGGCGTCGAAGCAGCGGGTGGCGCCCGTATGGCATGCGGGCCCCTCCTGGGTCACCGTCACCAGCAGCGCATCACCGTCGCAGTCCAGCTCGACGCGGTGCACGACCTGGACGTGGCCCGAGGTGTCCCCCTTGCGCCACAGCTCTCCGCGCGAGCGGCTCCAATAGACGGCGCGGCCGGTCGTGAGGGTCTCGTGGAGGGCATCGTCGTTCATCCACGCGACCATGAGCACGTCGCGCGTGGATCGTTCCTGCACGACGGCGCAGACGAGCCCGTCGTCGGTGCGCTTGAGGCGCGAGGCGATGTCGACGTCGAGAGGCATGCGCCCATCCTTCCAGATCCCACCCAGCGCACCCTTCACTGCGAACCACTTTCGCGCGCGACACGCTGCCGTGAGGCGGCGCGCCTGCCCGGCGCGCCCGCGCATCGGGCACGAAGTGGTTCGTAGTGAAAGGCCAGGCGGCCGATGCGGGGGTTCAGTCGCGCGTCTGCGACACCCAGGCGCCGTAGAGGCTGGCATAGATGCCGCCCGCGTCGACGAGTTCGCGGTGCGGCCCCACCTCGACCAGCTCGCCCTGCTCCATCACCGCGACCACGTCCGCGCGCTCCGCGGTCGACAGCCGGTGCGCGATGACCACGGCGGTGCGCCCCTGCATCAGCCCCTCGAGCGCGCGCGAGATGCGCACCTCGGTGGCCGGGTCGACGGCGCTGGTGGCCTCGTCCAGGATCAGCAGGTCCGGATCGCGCAGGTAGGCCCGGGCGATCGACACGAGCTGCCGCTCGCCGGCGCTCAGCAGCTCGCCGCGCGGCCCCACCGGCGTGTCGAGACCGAGGGGAAGACCCGCCACCCAGGCGTCGAGGCCGAGAGACTCGAACGCGGCGAGCGCGCGGCGCTCGAGGTCAGCCTCGGAGGCCTCCGGCAGCGCATAGGCCAGATTCGAACGGACCGTTCCGTCGAACAGGAAGCCCTCCTGCGGGACGACCGCGACTGACCGGCGCAGCGACCGCATCGGCACCTCGCGCAGGTCGACTCCGCCCACCCGCACCACGCCGTCCGTGGGATCGAAGAACCGCGACATCAGCCTCGCCAGCGAGGTCTTGCCCGATCCGGTCTGACCCACCAGCGCGATGCGCCTTCCCGCGGGCACGTTGAGGTCGACGCCCTTGAGCACCTCGGGACCGTCGGAGTAGGTGAGGCGCACCCCCTCGACGGACAGGTCCCCGTGCCCGTGCGGGATCGGGGTGCCGTCCTCTCCCGGATCCGCCACCGTGACCTCCTGGTCGACGAGCTCGAGCACGCGCTTCCAGCCCACCACCGCGCGCTGCATCTCGGCGAGCATCTCGATGATCCACATGAGGGGTCCGGCGAACATGTAGACGAGGAAGGCGAACGCGACCACGGTGCCCACCGTGATTGCGCCGTCGATCGCGAGGACCGTGCCGCCGATGAGCGCCAATCCCGTCGCGAGCGACTGGCCCACGACCGTCGAGGAGAAGTTCGCGGAGGCCAGGATCGAGGCCTTGCGCTCGGCCGCGAGGATGTCGTCGATTTCGCCGTGGAGCTGGTCGCGCATGCGCTGCTGCACGCCGTAGGACCGGATCGTGGCGACGCCGACGATCTGCTCGGACGTGCGGCCCATCAGGTCCGCCATCTTGGAGCGCACCACCTGGAAGGCGCGCCGCACGCGCGGCTGAATCCACAACAGCGACCCCACCATGGGCAGGAACGCGACCAGCACCAGCAGCGACAGCTGCCACGAGTACGCGAGCATCACCATGAACACGACGGTCGCCTCGAGCGCGGAGATGATCATGGCGGCGCCGGTCCACTGCATGAGGTCGCGCATGGTCTCGACGTCTCCCGTGACGCGAGACACGTAGCGACCGCGCTGCTCCTCGTTCTGAGTGAGCACGGAGAGCTCGTGAACCTTGCCGAACGCCCGAATGCGCAGCGTGGCCAGACCCTGCTCCGCGGCGGTGACCATGCGCACGCGCACGCGCCACGCGAGCACCGCGGCGATCACCAGCACGACCGCTCCCCCGGACGCGTACATCACCACCGTCTCGACATCCACGCCGCCGTCGGCGAGCAGCCCCTCGTCCGTCACGCGCTGGGTCAGGAAGGGCACGGCCGCTCGGCCCATGGCCGCGAACGTGGCGAGCACCAACGTCACCACGAGACCCACGCGGAACTCGGGGCTCACCTGAAGGCCGCGCCGGAACATGTGGATGACGCTCGAGTTCTCGTTCATCCGACGTATCCCGCCTCTTCATCCGCCTGGCGCTTCGAGTCCTCCTCGTACGCCATCACCAGCTCGCGGTAGCCGGGGTCGCGCGCGACCAGCTCGAGGTGCGAGCCCGCGTCCACCACCCGGCCGGCGTCGACATGCACCACATGGTCCGCGAGCAGGATCGATGCGAGCCGGTACGCGATGATCAGCACCGTCGGTCCGGCGCCGTCGGCGCTGAGGCCCCTCAGGATCTCCTGCTCGACACGGGGGTCGACGGCGGACGTCGCGTCGTCGAGCACCAGCACCCGCGGGTGACGCACCAGGGCGCGTGCGAGGGCGAGCCGCTGGCGCTGTCCCCCGGACAGATTCATGCCGCGCTCCGCCAAGCGCGCGTCGAGCCCCGCGTGCTCTCCCGAGCCGAGCACTTCCATCACGTCCATGACGTTGGCACGGCGCAGCGCGTCCCATACCTGATCGTCGGTGAAGGGCTCGCCGAGGGTCACGTTGTCGCGCACCGTGCCCGCGAACACGAATGCGGTCTGCGGCGCGAGGGCGACGTGCTCGCCCAGGCCCTCGATCGTGCCGAGATCAACCTGGTCGAGCGTCACCGAGCCCGTGATCGGGCGCGCGAGCCGCGACGCGGCGAGCGCCACCGTCGACTTGCCCGAGCCGGTGGCGCCCACCAGCGCCGTGACGGTCCCGGGCGACAACTGGAGCGACACGTCGCGCAGAATCACCGCGAGGTTGCCGTCGCCGTCGTCGGCGCCGATGTCGGCGGCGTCGAACCGCATGGCTCCCGCGCCGTCCTTGGGAAGAGGGGCGTCGCCCGGATCGTCGACCTCGGTGGCGGCCTGCGCGATCTCCCCCACACGCCGGAACGCGACGAGCGCCTGCGGCATCTGGCCGAGCACCCAGCCGAGTCCGCGAATCGGCACCGCCATGAGCGTCACCAGGTAGATCGCGGACACGACGTTTCCGACCGAGACAGCCCCGGCATCGGCGCGGATGGCGCCCACGATCATCAGGGCGACTGAGCCCAGCGGCACAATGAGGTCCATCAGCGGCTCGAACCACGCGCTCGTCCGACCCACCTTGATGTCGGCGTCCTGCAGGCCGCGGGCGGCGGCCGCGAAGCGCTGCGTCTCACGCTCCTCGGCGCCCAGCGCCTTCACCACGGTGCCGCCCTCGAAGCTCTCGTGCGCGATGGTCGACACGTCCGCCCGGAGCGTCTGACCCAGGTCCCAGCGCGGAGTGATCACCTTCTCGTATGCGAGGTTGATCGCGAAGATGACGGGCACGACGGCGAGTCCGGTGACGGCCAGCCATGGGTCCATGCGCCACATCGAGAAGCCGGCCGCGAACATCATCACGAAGGACCCGACGGTGAACGCGAACGGGTGCAGCGTGTTGGTCGCGCTCTCGGAGTCGGAGGACATGGCCGACAGCATGCGGCCCGACGGGTTGGCGCGGTGCCAGCCGAGCGGCAGGCTCGCCAGCGCATCCGCGACCACGCGCCGGTGACGCGCACCCACGCCGGCGACCGCGATCCCCTGCACGCCGCGGCGCAGACCGACCAATACGGCGTTGACGACCCCGATCCCGAGGAACACCGCACCGGCGAGCAGGATCGCGTGGACGGGGTCCTGGGTGATCTCGCCCCACGGGCCGCCGATCGGCTCGCCCGCGACGCCGGGCACCACGATCTCGTCGGTGATCTGTCCCAGCAGCGTGCCGAACGCGACGGTCAGCAGCGAGAACAGGGCCGCCGCGGTGATGGCGAAGGCGAACCGCTTGGGCTCCGTGCGCACGCCGTGGCGCAGCAATTGCAGCGCCTTGCGGTTGAACGTTCCCGACAGGCGATAGTCGGCCGCGTGGCGGTTCGAGGGCGTCACCTCACCTCGATGCCGGCGTCGCGCATCGCGGCCTTCACCTGGGCGACCGACAGGGCGCCGAAGTGGAACACGCTGGCGGCCAGGACCGCATCGGCCCCCGCGCGGGCGGCCTGCACGAAGTGCTCCGCCGTTCCCGCTCCGCCGGAGGCGATGAGCGGCACGGTCACCACTGCCCGCACCTGAGCGATCAGCTCGAGGTCGAACCCCGAGGTGGTGCCGTCCGCGTCCATCGAGTTGAGCAGAATCTCGCCCGCGCCGAGCTCGGCGCCCCTGCGGGACCACTCGACGGCGTCGATGCCGGTGCCTCGCCTGCCGCCGTGAGTCGTGACCTCGAAGCCCGACGGGGTGGTGGTCTCGCCTTGGCAGCGCCGGGCGTCCACCGAGAGCACGAGCACCTGGCTGCCGAACCGCTCCGCGATCTCCGACACCAGCGCGGGACGGGCGATCGCGGCCGTGTTCACGCCGACCTTGTCGGCGCCTGCACGCAGCAGCCGGTCCACGTCGTCTGTCGAGCGCACTCCCCCGCCGACGGTCAGCGGCACGAACACCTGGTCGGCCGTCCGCCCCACGACGTCGAAGGTCGTGTCGCGGTTGGCGGAGGATGCGGTGACGTCGAGGAAGGTGACCTCGTCGGCTCCGGCAGCGCCGTAGGCGCGCGCCAGCTCCACGGGGTCGCCCGCGTCGCGCAGGTCCACGAAGTTCACGCCCTTGACCACCCGACCCGCGTCGACGTCCAGGCATGGGATGACGCGCACTGAAGTGCTCACAGATCCTCCGGATTCCACACGTCGAGGATGTCCACGACGATGATCATGCTGCCGCGCTCGGGGTAGCCAAGGGTCGGGGGCACGACCATCAGCACCCGCGAGCGCGCGGTCTGGTCGAGCAGCCCCTGCTGGAGGCCGGGCACCGCGGACACCTGGTCCATCTCGATCAGCAACGGTTCCCGCTCGTTCTCCCAGGACGAGTCGAAGACGTCGCCGGGCTCCCACTGCTCCTCGGAGTCCTCGGGGCTCGGGTCGTGGTGCACCATCGTGTAGTTGGCGAGCACGAGCGAGTTCGAGCGCACCTGCGTGCCCCCGCCGTTGATCAGGGTGGCCACCTCGAGGTCCGCACTGGCCTCGCGATCGGGGTCGACCTTGACCACGGGCTCGCCGTCGACTCCCAGCGACACCTCAGGCATTCCCTCGACCGGCTGCTGCTGCTCGCCCTGAGCGCTCGTGGGGAGCACGTCCACCACCAGCGCCACCGGCTCTCGGGCGTCGGCGCCGTTGCCAGGCGGCGACACCGCGAGCACGCGACCGCCGACGTTTACGTCCTGGAGGGCCTCGTAGATGCCCTCTCCCACGATCTCCGGTGCCATCAGGAAGGACTCAGGCAGGCCGTCGAACGTGTTCATCACCACCGAGCCGTCGACCAGCGACTCGCCATAGATGTCGAGCAGCAGCGGCTGTCCTTCGACGAGCGGATCGCCCTCGCCCTCCCACAGCACCTCGGTCTGTTCGTCGAGGTAGGTCTGGTCAGGCACGAACTCGATGTCGGGCGCGAGCGTCTCGGACTGCACCACCGTCACCTGCGAGATGTCGCCCGATGCCGAGGGACTCGCGTCAGCCTCGCCCTCCGTGGCCGAGCACGCCGTCAGCGACAGCACGAGGGCGCACGCCCCTGCGGTCAGGACGGTCGAGCGCATGGAAGGCCCCTTTCAGGACGAGGTGGGAGGACGTCATTCTACCGGCGCGGAGGCGGTGGCCAGCGCCTCGAGGAGAACGTCGACGCGCTCGTCCGTGTTCCGGAACGGGTCCTTCAGCAGCACAGTGCTCTTGGCGCCGCCGGCGATCTTGAGGTGGACCCAGTCGACCGTGAAGTCCTGCCGGGCCGCCAGCGCCGCGGTGACGAATCTGCCGCGCAGGTGGGCACGGGTGGTCTCCGGCGCCACCGCCTTGGCGCGCTCGATGCGCGCGTCGTCCACGACCGTCTGGGCGAGGCCGTCCCGGACCAGTTTTGGGAACAGCCCCCGCTCCGGGGAGACGTCGTGGTAGGCGAGTTCGAGTCGCGCCAGGCGGGGATCGTCCCACGCGCAGGAGAGGCGGTCGCGGTAGCGCTCGAGCAGGCGCCGCTTGATGGCCCAGTCGATCTCGGTGTCCACCAGCCCCGGGTCCTGATCCCGGACCGCGCGGATTCCGCGATCCCACAGGTCGAGGATCCTGTCCACCTCGGCCGTGGGCGTGATGACCGCGCCGAGCTGAGAGCGGACCGCGTCGAGGTACTCCTGCTGCACCTGCACCGCGGTGAGCCGGCGGCCGTCCGCGAGCTCGAAGGTCGCGGTGCCGCTCAGGTCGTGCGCCACGTCGCGGATCGCCTGCATCTCATTGGCGAGCGTCAGGTCCGGCAGCCGGACGTGCGCCTCCATGAGCCTCAAGAGCAGGTCGGTGGCGCCCATCTTGAGCAGCGTGGTGGTCTCGGACATGGACGAGTCGCCCACGATCACGTGCATGCGGCGATACAGCTCGGCATTCGCGTGGGGTTCGTCGCGGGTGTTGATCATGGGCCGGGACCTCGTGGTCGCCGAGCTCATGCCCTCCCACATGTGGTCGGCCCGCGGGGAGAAGCTGTAGGCGGCGCCCGCCTGGGTGCGCGTGATGGCGCCCGCCCCGGTCACGATCTGCCGCGTCACCAGGAAGGGCAGCAGCGCCGATGCGAAGGCTCGGAAGTCCGCGCGCCGCCTCACCAGGTAGTTCTCGTGGCATCCGTACGAGTTGCCGGCCGAATCGGTGTTGTTCTTGTACAGGTGGATCGTGCCCTCGACGCCCGCGTCGGCCAGCCGTCGCTCCCCGTCGGCGACGAGGTCGTGCACGATCCGCTCCCCCGCCTTGTCCGAGGCGATGAGGTCCGTCAGCGAGTCGCACTCGGCGGTCGCGTACTCCGGGTGCGCGCCCACGTCGATGTACAGGCGGGACGCGTTGGGCAGGAACACGTTGGACGAGCGCCCCCACTTGACCACCGAGTGAAACAGGTGGCCGGCGACCTCCTCGGGCGTGACGGCGCGAGCGTTCGGCGCGTCCAGGTGCAGTCCGAACTCGGTCTCCAGTCCGAAGATGCGGCGCTCGGCGGGAACCTCGAGCGGCGGCGGGACCTCGGCGGACACCCCGTCTGGGAACGCGGCCGCGGCTACTGCCCGCCCTTTTGCACGAAGGAGCGGACGAACTGCTCCGCGTTGGTCTGCAGCGAGCCGTCGATCTCGTCCAGGAGGCTGTCGACGGCGCTGGTGCTCTCCGCCTTGGCGGGAGCGGACGGCGGCGCCGGATCGGGCGCGTCGTCCTCGTAGGGCTGTCCGGAGGCATGGGTCTGAGGCATGACTCGATCCTATCCCCGCGCGAGCTCGTCGAGCATGGGGTGAGTGGTCGCGAACGGATCGTCCAGGTGGAGCACCTCGAGCTTGCCGTGGGCGTTCTCGCGGTCGAGCACGACCGATGCCCATCCCGCCGCGTCGACGAGCTGCGGATAGGTGCCCACGAACGCACCGCGCACCGCGGCGCGCGTCGATGCGGGGGGCGTGCGCATGGCCCGTTCCACCTCGGCTTCGTCCGCCAGGCGCGTGGCGGCGCCCGCATCGGCCAGTCGCCTCGCCCAGCCGTCGCCGAGCCGGCCCCACTGCAGGTCGAGCGCCGCGAGGCGCGCGTCCGACCAGGGCATCGGCACCGCGATGCCTTCCGTGTCGGGCTGCGCGTGCTTGTCGCGCAGCCTGCCCAGCAGCTGCAGCTTGGCGACCCATTCGACGTCCCGGGCGGCCTCGAAGATGTCGCGGCCGAGCGCGTCGAGCACGCTCTCCCAGCGCGCGATCACCTGGGCATCGTCGGCGTCGGCGACGTAGTCGCGGCAGATCTCGAGCAGCGCGCGCTGGATCTCCAGCGCGGTCGCGGACTCCCCCGAGGCCAAGGGCAGGGCGACGCCGAGCGACAGGTCGCGCGACACCGTGCGCACCGCGGCGACGGGCTCCGCGAGCAGCAGCGCCTCGAGCCGTTCGTCGTCCGCCTCGATCGCGGACAGCACCAGCGACGTCGCTCCCACCTTCAGGTACACGGGCACGTCGAAGCAGTTGGCGTCCCCCACGATCACGTGCAGGCGACGCCAGCGGCGACGGTCGGCGTGCGGCTCGTCGCGGGTGTTCACGATGGGGCGGCGCAGGGTGGTCTCGAGGCCGATCTCGGTCTCGATGTAGTCCGCGCGCTGGGAGATCTGGAACCCGGACTCCTCGCCCCGCTGGCCCAGTCCGACCCGTCCGGCTCCCACCACGATGGTCCGGGTCACCAGGTGGCTCGTGACGAGCTGAGCGAGCCGGTGAAAGTCGACGTCGCGCCTCACCAGGAAGTTCTCGTGCGTGCCGTAGCTCGCACCCTTGCCATCCACGTTGTTCTTGTACAGCGCGACCGTGGAGTCCTCCTCCTGCGCGTAGCGCGCGGCCGCCGCGAGGGCGATCGCGTCGCCGGCGCGATCCCACACCACGGCCTCGCGCGCGGTCGCCACCTCCGGCCCCGAGTACTCGGGGTGCGCGTGATCGACGTAGAAGCGCGCGCCATTGCCGAGCACCGCGTTCAGGTGGGCCGGATCCTCCCAGGTCCCGCGGCGCCGGCGCAGCGACACCAGGCCGTGCTGGGGGTTCCACTCGTGAGCGTCCGTCAGCATGTCGGCTCCGGCGGTCGCTCTGTCGCGCCGATGCCCGCGCTGGTCTTGCAGCGGATCCTCGCCTCCGTAGTCCCACGGGGCGCTGCGACCGTCCGCCCACAGCCGGCACGCGTTGACCAGGCGGGAGGACAGCAGAATGGGGTTGGCCGTCTCTCGCGCCGGATCCACGATCCCGTACTCGGTCTCGATTCCCGCGATGTGCACGCTCAGTCCTCGCGCAGCGAGCTCGAGGCGACCGCCTTGGCCTCGGCCAGTTCCTGCTCGCACGCCGCGTCCATGTGCTCTGCGGAGATGCCGCGATCGCCGCCGCCGATCACGGACTTGATCGCCCGCGTCTTCGCACGGTCAACGGCGTTGCGCACGAGTGCCCCGGACATGTACTTGCCGTTGGCGGGGTCCGCATAGAGGCGATCCACGCCGCGCTCGATCAGCGCCTCCACCGCGCGGTCGCGGTCGCCGCCGGCCGCGTCCACCGCCGAACCGGCGAGCGGCAGGTCGGTCGTGAGGTACTTGGAGAAGATGTCGCGAGCCGACACCGCGTCCGGCCTGCTGATCTCGATCTTCACGTCGAGCCGTCCGGGACGCAGGATCGCGGGGTCGAGCATGTCCTCGCGGTTCGAGGCGCCGATCACGATCACGTTCCCGAGCTGCTCGATGCCGTCGAGCTCCGTCAGCAGCTGCGGCACGATCGTCGTCTCCATGTCCGAGCTCACGCCGGAGCCGCGCGAGCGGAACAGCGCCTCCATCTCGTCGAAGAACACCACCACGGGTGAGCCCTCGGACGCCTTGGCCCGTGCGCGCTCGAAGATGGTGCGGATGTACCGCTCGGTCTCGCCCACGTACTTGTTGAGCAGCTCGGGGCCCTTGACGGACAGGAAGTACGAGCGGTCCGCTCCCACCGCATCGGCGAGGGAATGCGCGACCGCCTTCGCGATCAGGGTCTTCCCGCATCCGGGTGGGCCGTACAGCAGCAGCCCCCGCGGCGGGGTCAACGCGTGCTCGCGGTACAGGTCCGGGTGGCGCAGCGGCAGCTCGATCGCGTCGCGAATGCGCTCGATCTGCGCGGCGAGACCGCCGATCGACGCGTAGTCGACGTCCGGCACCTCCTCGAGCAGCAGGGCCTCGACGCCCGTGCGCTCGACGCGTTCCGTCGCGAAGCCGGTGCGCGGGTCGATGACGACCGTGTCCCCCTCGTGGAGCCGCTCGTAGGCGCTCCCACCCACGAGCACCACCACGCGCTCATCCTCTCCACGGGACACCACGAGTACCCTGTCGTCATCGAGGACCTCGCGCACGATCGCGGCCTGTCCCGAGCGCTCGGCGTCGGCGACCCCGACCACCACGCTCATGGCGTTCAGGAGCACCTCGTCACCGGCGGAGAGGTCCGGCCCCACCTCGGGAAGCATCGCGACGCGCATGCGGCGGCCGTTGCTCACCACGTCGGCCAACGACCCTTCGCGCTTCACGAACGTGGCGAAGGTGTGCGGCGGCTGCTGCGCCTCCGCGAGCTTGTCGCGCATCTCGCCCAGCGACTCCCGCGCGGCCTCCAGGAGACGCTGCAGCTCGGTGTTGCGCGCCTGCAGCGCGGCGATCTTGTCCTGTCCGTCGACGACCATCAGCGCCCTCCGTCCTCGGCGCCGGTGTCGGTGTCCGCACCGCCGCCGTTGTCGATGTCCTCGCCCGTGTCGAGGCCCACGCCCATCTCCACGTCGCGCGTGCGCTCGGCGTCGCGACGCACGCGGCGCACCTTCTTGTCGCTCACCGACCGTTCGCCCAGGTCCTCCGGCGTCCAGTCGGCGTCGGTGGGGTAGGCGCCCTTCGAGGGGCGCCGGGTCCGGATGGGCGCCGTCTGGCCAGGCGCCAGCCGGCGCGAGGTGATCAGGAACCCGGTGTGGCCGATCATGCGGTGATCGGGGCGCACGGCGAGGCCCTCGAGGTGCCACGTCCTCACCATCGACTCCCACGCCTGCGGCTCCGTGTAGCCGCCGTGAGAGCGCAGCTCCTCGGCGACCCGAGACAACTGCGTAGCCGTCGCGACGTAGGCGAGGAAGACGCCGCCCGGAGCCAGCGCATCGGCCGCCGCCTCGAGGTTCTCCCAGGGCGCGAGCATGTCGAGCACGACGCGGTCGACCGTGCCGGGCTCCAGCTCGCGCACGCGATCCGCGAAGTCGCCGATCTCCAGTCTCCACGCCGGGTGCGGGCCATGGAAGTGGCTCTCGACGTTCGCGCGGGCGATGTCGGCGAAGTCCTCGCGGCGCTCGACCGAGATCAGGCGACCGTGGTCGCCCACCGCGCGCAGCAGCGACATCGTGAGCGCGCCGGAACCCACCCCAGCCTCGACGACCGTGGCGCCGGGGTAGATGTCGGCCATCTGGATGATCTGCCCCGAGTCCTTGGGGTAGATCACCGCCGCACCGCGCGGCATCGACATCACGAAATCGCTCAGCAGCGGACGCAGCACCAGGTAGTCGTAGCCCGCGGTGTTGGTGACCACCACGCCCTCAGGGCGGCCGATGATCTCGTCGTGCTCGAACTGGCCGCGGTGGGTGTGGAACGTCTTCCCCGCCTCCAGCACGATCGTGTGGTGGCGGCCCTTCGCGTCGGTGAGCTGGATGCGGTCGCCTGCGCGGAGCGGGCCGCGACGCGCGTCGGCGCCTGCAGGAAGGGTGGGGGCAGTCATGCCTCCAGTCTAGGGCGCGCTATTAGAGCGCCTTCATGACGTCGCCCAGCCTCACGACTCCCACGATCCGCCCCTCCTCGGCGACCGTCCACACGTCCGTGCGGCCCCACCACTCCCGCAGCGCGGTCTCCAGATCCTCGCCCGTGAGCCCGGACGGGACCGCCGCGCCGCGCGGGAGCGGCATGGTGACGCTCTGCATGCTCGCGGTGGGCCGCTGCTCGGCCGGCACGGCGTCCGTGAGCGCCACCGGGAAGTGGCCGGCCGGGACTCCGTCGGAGGTGACCACCACGACCTCCTGGGCTGCCGCCGACTGCGCCTGCTCGCGAGCCGCGGCGACCGTCTCGTCGAACCGAACCGCCACCGCCGGCACCATGATGGTTCCCGCCGTCACTCCCTGGCGACGACCGAGCACCTGCGCGGTGCGCAGCGCGGCCGACGCGGCGGGCCAGAGGATCGCGAAGATGAGTCCCGCCCACGCGAGCTCGAACAGCCCGGGCGCCCTCCCCTGCGCGAGCGGATAGCCCAGCGCCACCAGCACGACGACGATCGCGATGACGCGTCCCGCCCAGGCGGCGACCCTGACGCCGCGGTACCTGTCCCCGGTCACGCCCCACACGACCGCCTCGAGCACTCTGCCCCCGTCCATGGGGATGCCCGGCAGGGCGTTGAACACCGCCAGGATCACGTTGGCGTAGACCAGGTAGCGGACGATGCCGGCCACAGTCAGGTCGCCCTCGAGCAGCGAGAACAGCGTGATGTCCAGCGCACCCGAGGCGAGCGCGACGCCGCCCAGCGCCGCCAACGCCACGTTGGCGAGCGGGCCCGCGAGCGCGGTGGCCCCGCTGACCATGGGCGTCATCGCTCGCGCGTCGAAGGTCGTGTGGCCGCCCCACAGGGTGAGGACCACCTCATGCACCTGCCGGCCGTAGGCGCGCGCCGCCGCGGCGTGGGCGATCTCGTGGACCAGCACGGATGCGAACAGCAGCAGCGCCAGCACCAGTCCGACGGTGAACGAGCGTCGGTCCAGATCCCCGCCGCCGTTCGTCGCGAACAGGAACGCCAGCAGCACGAGCATCAGCAGCGTGGACGGCTGGACGACGATCCGGCCTCCGAACGCACGGCCGAGGGACAGTCCCCGGGTGGGAGTGGGGGCGTCAGTCATGGCTCCACGGTAGTTGCTCGCCGCGGCGGGCCCGGCGCGACCGACCGTGTCGGTCGCCCCGCCTACCCTGGTGGGCATGGCCTCCGCCCCCGGCATCTCACCCTCGCGCGCATCAGACTTCCGCCAGTGCCCGCTGATGTTCCGCCTGCGCGTCGTGGACCGCATCCCCGAACCCCCGTCGCCCGCCGCGACGCTCGGGACGCTCGTGCACACGGTGCTCGAGCATCTCTACGACCTGCCGGCGATGGACCGCACCCCCAGCGCGGCCGCCGCCATGGTCGAGCCCGAGTGGCGCGCCATGCTCGACAAGGATCCCGAGCTCGCCGCGCTCCACGCGGATGCCACCGCGGAACGGATGTGGCTCGACGACGCTCGCGAACGGGTGGACCGCTACTTCAGGCTCGAGAACCCGCAGCGCCTCGAGCCCGCCGCCAGGGAGGAGTACGTCGAGCTCCAACTGGAGGATGGGCCGTCGCTGCGCGGGGTCATCGACCGCGTGGACGTCGCTCCGGACGGCTCGATCCGGATCGTGGACTACAAGTCGGGAAAGGCGCCACGCCCGCAGTACGGCCAGGCCGCGAAGTTCCAGATGCGGTTCTACGCGCTGCTGGTCGAGCGGCTGCGCGGGCGGCGGCCCGCGCTGCTGCAGCTGCTGTACCTGCGCGACGGGGGCACCGTGGTCATGCACCCCACGGCGCAGGACCTGGAGCAGGTCGAGCACGAGATTCGCGAACTGTGGGACGACATCCTGCACGCCGCACGGTCCGGGAGCTTTCGCCCGTCTCCCTCGAAGCTGTGCGGGTGGTGCAGCTTCCAGGCGTTGTGCCCCGAGTTCGACGGCGTGACTCCCCCGCTGGAGCCCGCCGCCGTGGAGCGCGCGTTCGGGGTCGCGCCGGGCGGGGCTCAGTCGCCGGCGGCGAGCTCGTCGATGTGACGTCCCGCGGCGATCTCGCGAAGGGTCTCCACGCTGACGCCATCCAGTGAGCGCACGCGCGACAGTCCCGGGCGTGGCTCGACCGGCACCAGACGCTCCACGGCGATGGTGTGGGCGCCCGACGCGAGAGCGGAGCCGATCCCGGCGGGCGAATCCTCGATCGCGACGCAGCGAGAGACGTCCACACCAAGGAGCGTGGCCGCCGTCAGGTATGCCTCCGGGTCGGGCTTGCCGCGCGCGACCTGGTCCCCGGTGACCACCGCGGCAAAGGCGTCGGGCACCTGCGCGAGGAACGCGTCCGCGAGCCGCGCGTAGGACATGGTCACCAGCGCGCAAGGGATGCCCGCCGCCAGCACCTTCTCCAGCAGCGACCGCGCGTCCGGCTGCCACGGGACGTGGCGGCGCACGCTCTGCGCGACCGCGGACACGAGGGTCGCGGCGATCTCATCGACCTCGAGCGCGACGCCCCGCTCCTGCAGGATCCGGCCGCTGTCGACGATGGGGCGCCCCACCAGCTCGAGCCCATCGGCGTGCGTCCAGTCGATGCCGAACCGCGCGGCGAGGGCCGTCTCGGCCCCGATCCAATCGGGCTCGGAGTCGATGAGCGTGCCGTCCATATCCCACAGGATCGCGGCCGGCAGGGGCGTATGTGCATTCACGTGGCATGAGTCTAGGCTGGCGTGATGGACATGGACCAGACCGACTCGGCGATCCCTGCCGACGAGACCGTCATGGTCGCGGCCTTCGAGGGCTGGAACGACGCCGGCTCGTCCGCTTCCGCCGCTCTCGACCACATCGCACAGACGTGGGGCTCGACCGAGCACACCACTCTCGATCCCGAGGAGTACCACGACTTCCAGGTCGCGCGCCCGTCGATCGCGCGCATGCCGTCGGGCGACCGCGTGGTGTCGTGGCCGGGCACCATCGTGTCGACGACCCCCGGGCCGCCGGAGGAGGCGGCACGGGTGGCGCTCGCACGCGGCATCGAGCCATCGATGAGGTGGAGGACCTTCTGCGCCGAGGTCCTCGATGCCGCCGAGGAGCTCGGCGTCACGACTCTCGTGACGTGCGGAGCGCTGCTGCTCGACGTTCCTCATACGCGGCCGCTGCCGACCTTCGTGACGAGCGACGACGAGGCGGCACGGGCACGCTACGGGCTCGAATCGTCCGAGTACGAGGGCCCCACCGGGATCGTGGGCGTGCTCGGGCACGAGGCCCAGCTGCGCGGGATCACGGTGCTGAGCCTGTGGGTCGGCGTGCCGCACTACATCGCACACCCGCCGAGCCCCAAGGCGACCGTGACGCTGCTGGGACAGCTCGAGCGACTGCTCGGCGCCCCGATCGACCTCGGCGACCTCCCCGACGAGGCGGAGGCCTGGCAGCGCGGCGCCGACGAGCTTACGGAGGACGACGAGGAGATCGCCGCGCACGTGGAGCAGCTCGAGTCGCTCATGGACGAGACCAGCCTGCCCGAGGCGTCGGGCGAGGCGATCGCCGAGGAGTTCGAGAAGTTCCTGCGCCGCCGAGACGGCGGGGGGCCCAAGCGGCCCGACTGATCGGCGTCCCGATTGATCAGCGCGTGAGGATCACTCCAGCGCGGGGATGACGCCAGCGACGACCAACACCACGATCGCAAGCGCGAGCGCGATGCGATACCAGACGAACGGCCAGTAGGTGTGGTGGGTGATGAGCCTCAGGAACCATACGATCACGACGTAGCCGACGGCGAAGGCGGCGATCGACGCGATGATGGTGTTGACGATGCCGGGACCGCCGACGGCCGTGAGCTCATCCGAGTTGGACAGTGCCTGGAACAGCCCCGATCCGAGCACGGCCGGGATCGCGAGCAGGAACGAGTAGCGCGCCGCGGCCTCTCGAGTGAGGCCCAGCAGGAGGCCCATCGAGATGGTGCCGCCCGAGCGCGACACGCCGGGGACGAGCGCCATGGCCTGCGCGAAGCCGAGCAGGATGGCGTCCTTGCCCCGGAGGGTGGTCAGCTCGCGCTTCTTCGCCCCCATCTTGTCGGCGAATCCCAGTACGAGCGCGAAGATCGCCAGCCCAGCGGCGGTGAGATACAGGTGTCGCAGTTGGTTCTCGATGAAGTCCTGGAACAGGAGTCCGAGGACCACGATCGGGATGGTGCCGATGATGACCCACCACCCCATGCGCGCATCGGCGTTGTGAGCGCCGAGCCGCGCCGCGCGGTCTGTCCCGTCCTTGCCCGCGAGCGCGCGGCCCCACGAGGACAGGATGCGCACGATGTCCTTCCAGAAGTACAGCAGCACCGCGGCCTCGGTGCCGATCTGAATGATCGCCGTGAATGCGGCTCCCGGGTCGCCCCCGCTGGGCAGCAGCGGACCCACCACACGCACGTGCGCGCTCGAGGAGATCGGCAGGAACTCCGTCAGTCCCTGCACCACGCCGAGAACAATCGCTTCCCACCAGTTCATGTCGGCAAGGCTAGCGTCAGCGCGTCGCGCCCACGGACGTCGCGCGTCGACGGGTAGCGTCGCGTGCATGCAGCGCAGACGGGTCGGCACGAGCGGTCTGACGGTGTCCTCGCTGGGCCTCGGCACCATGACGTGGAGCCGCGACACGAATCCGGACGAGGCCGGCGCTCAGCTCGACGCCTTCCTCGACGCCGGGGGCACTCTCGTCGACACGGCGGCCTCCTATGCCGGCGGCGGCGCCGAGTCGCTCATCGGCACGATGCTCGGCGGCACCATCTCCCGCTCCGACGTGCAGCTGTGCACCAAGGCGGGGATCCGGCGCACCGGCGATGGCGGCGTCATCGATGCCTCGCGCGACACGCTGCTCGACACTCTCGACGAGTCCCTCGCTCGCATGGGAACGGACCACGTGGACCTGTGGCTCGTGCACGCCTACGACCCGGTGGCGCCCGTCGAGGAGACGCTGCATGCGCTCGAGATCGCGGTGAACTCCGGGCGCGCGCGCTACGTGGGCGTCTCGAACTACCCCGGCTGGGCGACCGCGCAGATCTCCGCGCTCGCCTCCAGGCCCGCCATCACCGCCACGCAGGTCGAATACTCCCTGTTGCAGCGCGGGGTCGAGCGCGAGGTGCTTCCGGCGGCCGATGCGCTGGGCATGGGAGCGCTCGCGTGGTCGCCCCTCGGCAGGGGCGTCCTCACCGGAAAGTACCGCGAGGCCATCCCGGCCGATTCGCGGGCGGCCTCCGAGCATCTGGCGGGCTTCGTGTCGCCGTACCTGGACGACCGCGCCGCCGGCATCGTCGACGCGCTGCACACCGCCGCCCAAGGGCTGGACGAGCCGCCGCTCGCGGTCGCGCTCGCGTGGGTGCTGGGACGGCCAGGCATCAGCTCGGCGATCGTGGGGGCGCGGACCGCCGCACAGCTCACGCCCTCGTTGACGGCGTCCGCGCTCGACCTGCCCCCGACGATCGCCGATGCGCTCGACGAGGTCTCGGCCCCCGGCATCGGCTACCCCGAGCGCCGGTAGGGCGATGACGGTGCGGAGCGCGACGCGCTATCGCAGATCGAACTCGTCGATGTCGTCGTCCATGTCGTCGTCGTCCTCGACGGCGTGCGGGTCAAGGGGGTCGTCCCCGTCGCCCTCGCCCTCCGCCGACGGGTCGTCTTCGTCGTCGTACTCGTCGTCGCCCTCCGAGTCGTCGAGCACGATCGGGAGGGTCTCGCCGTACTCGGAGTCGAGCTTCTCCTCGTACCGCTCGAACTCCGTGGCGACCGCCTCGTACGCGTCGTCGACGGCGGCGTCCTCGTCGCCTCGTCGCATGGCCACCGCCTCGAGGTGCTCCTCAAGGGCGGCCATCAGCCGTCTCAGTGCCTCTGTCGCCTCTGCGCTCATGGTCACGACGGTACTCGCGGATCGTATTGAATGGGAGAGATGATGAAGGAAATCGCCCCCGACTCCGCCCACGTGGTCACGCCGTCGCGCGGCCGGGCTCCCGGTTCGAGTCGCGTCGAGTGGCGCGTGATCGACATCCCCCGCGGCGTGTCACGCTCGGACACGCGCTCCATGCTCACCGAGAAGGCCGAGTACGGGCGGTGGGAGCTCGCGCGCTCCCAGATCCTCTACGGGGGCGCTCGGCGGGTGTGGCTGCGCCGTCGCGTGATGCGCGTGCAGCGCACCGACGCCGCCTGACTCTCCCCCTGTCCGGCACTCAGCAGTCGCGCAGGAACCGCCCCAGCACCCTGGTGCCGAAGTGCAGGCTGTCGACGGGGATCCGCTCGTCGATCCCGTGGAACAGCGACGGGAAGTCGAGGTCCGGCGGGAGCTGCAGCGGAGCGAAGCCATAGCCGGTGATGCCCAGCGCGGCGAGGTGCTTGTTGTCGGTGCCGCCCATGAGCGAGTACGGGAGCACGGGCGCGCCGGGATCCTCGGACCCGAGCGCCGCGATCATCTTGTCGACCAGCGCCCCCTCGAAGGGCACCTCGAGACTGTTCTCCGTGATGTAGGGCTCGACCTTCACGTGGGTTCCGGCGAGCTCCTCGATCTGTCGAAGCGCCTGCTCCTGCTGTCCGTGCAGGTACCGGCTGTCGACGTAGCCCACGGCCGTGTCCGGAATCACGTTGGTCTTATACCCGGCCTCGAGCATGGTCGGATTCGACGTGTTGCGGACCGAGGCCTCGATCATGGGTGCCATGGCCCCCAGTCCCGCGACCAGTCGGTCGATGCACTCGGGAGTGGGCTCGTACTCGATCCCCTCGAGCTCGGCGACGCCCTGGAGCAGCCGCTCGGCCGTCGGTGTGAGCTCGACGGGCCACTCGTGAGCGCCGATGCGAGTGAGTGCGCCTGCGAGGTGGGCGACCGCGTTGTCACGGTGCACCAGCGATCCGTGGCCCTGCTTGCCGTGAGAGATCAGCTTGAGCCACTGGATGCCCTTCTCCGCCGTCTGGATCAGGTAGGCGCGCTGGCCGTTGATGTAGGCGCTGAACCCGCCGACCTCACTGATCGCCTCGGTGGCCCCGTGAAAGTCCTCCGGATGGTTCGCGACCATCCACTTCGCGCCGCGCGCGCCACCGTGCTCCTCGTCCGCGAAGAACGCGAGAACGATGTCGCGGGGCGGCTTGTCGCCGGCGTGGATCATGCTCGCGACCGTCGCGAGGATCATCGCGTCCATGTTCTTCATGTCGACCGCACCGCGGCCGTAGATCATGCCGTCCCGGATCTCTGCCGCGAACGGATCGACGGACCAGTCCTCCGCGAACGCGGGGACCACGTCCAGGTGCCCGTGCACGACCAGCGCGTCGCGATCGGGATCGGATCCCTCCCACAGGCACGTGACGCTCGCGCGCCCCGGCTCGGACTCCCGGATCACGGGATCGAGGCCCAGGTCCGAGAGGAACGCCGCCACGTACTCGGCGGCAGCACGTTCGCCTGGTCCCGGCTCGTCGCCGTAATTCGACGTATCGATGCGGATGAGGTCTTGGCAGATCTGGACGACGTCGACGGGTGCGTTCATGTCCTCAGGCTAGCCCCCGGACACGCCACCGCCCGCGTCGCCTCCTGCTCGTCGAAGAACAACGAGCGGGGCGCGCGGGCGGATCATCCGGTCACGACCGGATGTGCGGGCGGAAGTTGGTCAACCCCCCGAGAGGATGCCACCACCAGGACCGATCAACAGACCGACCACGAGCAGGATCGCACCCCACAGGAAATCCTTCTGAATAATTCGTACGATGCCCACGATGATGAGGACGACACCGATGATCCACAGAATGGTGCTCAACATGGCGGTCTCCTTTGATTCATGTCACTACTGCTTCTGACGCCATCGACAACCCCACGAAACGCCTGGACATTCCCGGATCGTGATCGTTTCGTGATCGGCGCCGGACCATGAGGCGAGAATCGGTGTTCAGGCGCGTTTATTCTCATTGTGGAGAACGACAAGAATGGGGTGCGGATCCCGTCGGAGCGCTCTCGGCAGGAACGACAAAGGGCCGGAAGCTTGTCGCTTCCGGCCCCGATGGTGTCCGAGAGGGGACTTGAACCCCTACGCCCTAATACGGGCACTAGCACCTCAAGCTAGCGCGTCTGCCATTTCCGCCACCCGGACAGGGTGTCTGAAGTGCCTCATCGGCCCTTCAGCGCGACGGCAATCGTAGCATGGGGCGCACCGCCGGTTGAAACGCTCCCGGACCATGCCGACCGGCGCTGTCACTGGAAGTCCCTGCTCTTGGCGGGCACCTTCAGCGACAGCGGGGAGATGTGCTCGGCGACCATGTTGGTCGCGCCGTCGGCCCTCTCGATGCGCCCACGGATCACCAGCGCCGCGGATCGCCTCGCCACCGCCTGGAAGCGCCGCCACACCCCCACCGAGCAGATGACGTTGAGAAAGCCGGTCTCGTCCTCGAGCGAAATGAAGGTCACCCCCTTGGCCGTGCCGGGGCGCTGACGATGAGTCACGACGCCGGCGACGGTGACCCGCCGCTCCGCCTCGTGTGCGAGCACGCCCGCCACCGTGAGCACGCCCTGCTCCGTCAGCCCGTCGCGCACGAACACCGTGGGGTAGCTGTCGGTCGAGACCCCCGAGGCCCAGACATCGGCGACGGCCTCTTCGACAGCGCTCATGCCCGGCAGCATGGGCGCGGTGACGTCGGTCGAGAGGTCGGGCAGCGTGTCGGGACCCTCGCGCGCCAGCGCGCCGGACGCCCACAGCCCCTCGCGCCGCGTCACGCCCAACGACTCGAGCGCACCGGCGGTCGCGAGCGCCTCCCACTGGGCGGTCGTCAGCCCCTTCTCGGGAGCCAGTCCCGACTCCCCCTTCACTCCCGCGGGCCGCACCCGCACGCGGCGCGCCATGTCCGTCACGGAGACGAAGGGCCCCGCGGCGCGCGCGTCGACGATCGCCTGTGCGGCGTCCTCGCCGAGACCGCGCACGGCCGCCAGTCCCATGCGCACCGCCAGGGTCCGGTCCACGTGCGTCAACACCGACATGTCCTCTCGCGCCTCGTCGGGAGTCGCGAACGCATCGTCGAGCCGCTCGACCCGAGCGAGAACCTCCGAGCGGCTCACGCACGGGCGCAGCACCACCTGTCCGTGCCTGCGGGCATCGGCGGTCAGCGACTGCGGACTGTAGAAGCCCATGGGCTGTGCCGCGAGCAGGCCCGCGTAGAACGCGGCGGGCTTGTGCACCTTGAGCCAGCTCGACGCGTACACCAGGTACGCGAACGAGAACGAGTGCGACTCCGGGAAGCCGAAGTCGGAGAAGGCCTTGAGCTTGTCGAAGATCTGATCGGCGACGTCAGCGGTGATTCCGCGTTCGTGGGCGCCCACCATGAAGCGTGCGCGCAGCGCCTCCATGCGCTCCGGCGACCGCTTGGAGCCCATCGCGCGGCGCAACTGGTCCGCGAGGGCACCGTCGAAGCCGGCGCAGTCCATCGCCATCTGCATCAGCTGCTCCTGAAACAGCGGCACCCCCAGGGTCTTGCCGAGCGACTTCTCCAGCAGCGGGTGGAGGAATGTCACGGGCTCCCGGCCCCGGGCGCGGCTGATGTACGGGTGCACCGACCCGCCCTGGATGGGGCCGGGGCGAATGAGCGCGACCTCGATCACGATGTCGTAGAAGCGGCGCGGCCGCAGCCGCGGCAGGGTCGCCATCTGTGCGCGCGACTCCACTTGGAACACCCCCACGGTGTCCGCGGCGCACAGCAGGTCGTATACCTCCGGGTCCTCTTGAGGGAGCGTATGCAGCCCGATCTCCTGGGATTCGACGTCGCGCACGAACCCGAACGCGTATCGCAGCGCCGAGAGCATGCCCAGCCCCAGCAGGTCGAACTTCACGAGCCCGGCATCGGCGCAGTCGTCCTTGTCCCACTGCAGCACCGTGCGCCCGGGCATGCGCGCCCACTCCACGGGACACACGTCGATGACTGGCCGGTCGCACAGCACCATGCCGCCCGGGTGGATGCCCAGATGTCGCGGCAGCCGCATGAACCGGTCCGCGAGGTCGAGCACCGGCTCCGGGATGTGGTCGAGGTCGTGCGTGGGCGCCGGCTCGGGCCACATCGCGTCGCGCTGCTTGGCGGCCCACTGCTCTTGGCTCTCGACCGGCACGCGCAGCGACCCCCACCGGTCGATGCTCTTGGACCACGCGTCCTGCTGTCCCACGTCGAAGCCGAGCGCCTTCGCGGCGTCGCGCACGGCCGAGCGCGGCCGGTACTGAATCACGTTCGCGACCATCGCGGCGTTGATGCGGCCGAACCTCTGAAAGACGTACTGGATGACCTCCTCGCGGCGATCCGACTCGATGTCCACGTCGATGTCGGGCGGCCCGTCGCGCTCGGGGGCGAGGAACCTCTCGAACAGCAGCCCGTGAGTGACGGCGTCGACCGCGGTCACGCCGAGCGCGAAGCACACGGCAGAATTCGCCGCCGAGCCGCGCCCCTGACACAGGATGTCCTGATCCCGGCAGAAGCTCACGATGTCGTGGACGATCAGGAAGTAGCCGGGGAAGTCGAGCGCCTCGATCACGTTCAACTCGTGCTCGATCTGCCTCCACGCGCCCGGCACCCGCTCGTCGTGAGGAGGTCCGTACCGGGCGTGAGCGCCGCGGAGCACCAGCTCGCGCAGCCACGAGGCCTCGGTGTGCCCCTGCGGCACCGGGTACGGCGGCAGATTGGGCGCCACGAGGTTCAGGTCGAAGGCGCATTCGGCGGCCAGCCGCGCGGCCGTCGTGACGGCCTGGGGATGACGCCGATGCCGGTGCAGCATTTCTGCCGCCGAGCGCAGGTGCCCTCCCGCACTTCCGGGCAGCCATCCGTCCATGTCGTCCAGGGAGGACCGCGCGCGCACCGCCGCGAGCGATCCCGCGAGGTCCGCGTCTCGCGGCCGCGCGTAGTGCGCGTTCGAGGTGGCGACCAGCGGCAGTGAGGCGTCGAAGGCCAAGTCGGCCAGGGCGGCGTTGCGCTCCGAGTCGAAGGGATCGCCGGTGTCCGTGAGCTCGACCGCCACGTTGTCGCGGCCGAACAGCGCCGTCAGCCTGTCGAGCTCCCGGCGCGCCGCGGCGAACCCCGCAGGAGTGACGCCACCGGAGAGCGCATTCGCCCCCGCGACCCCCACCCCGGACAGCGCGCGCCGCACGCTGCCCTTGCGGCAGCCCGTGAGGATCAGGAACTGCCCCGCGCCCGTCTCAGCCAGGTCCTCGAGCGTGTAGCGCGCCAGCCCCTTCTCCCCCGTCGCCAGGTGCGCCATGCCGATCGCGTGCGACAGCCGCGAGTACCCCTCGGGCCCGCGCGCCAACGCGAGCAGGTGGCTGCCGCGCGGGTCGGGCACCCCTGTGGGCGGGTCCAGCACGGGTGGGCCGCCGGGAGTCTCGGGCGCTCCCATGTGCAGCTCCGCGCCGAAGACCGTGGGCAGGTCGATCGCGCGGGCCGCGTTCGCGAACCTCACCGCTCCGTAGAGGCCGTCGTGGTCGGTGATCGCGAGCGCGCTGAGCCCCAGCCGCCCGGCCTCGGCGGCCATCTCCTCGGGGTGGCTGGCTCCGTCCAGGAAGCTGAAGGCGCTGTGGGCGTGCAGCTCCGCATATTCGACACAGTCAGTCATCGGGCACCGTCAGTCATAGACCGCCTCCAGCACCCATTCCCCTGCGGTGAAGGACGCCAGCACCGCCTGACCCGGGCTGCCGTCCGGCCGCCTCAACGCGATCTGCAGGCATGCGCGGCGCGAGGAGTCGGGGGACCACCACCGCTCGACCACGGGCCACGGTCCCGCCCACGCCTCGACCGGCTGCGCCAGCCCCCACGACGGCCCGTCCTCGCCACGGCCCACGTGACCGGAGGAGGGATGACGCCGGGCCGCGGCCGCGCGCTCGTCCCGTGGGTCCACCTGCAGTCGCACCCACGTGGGGGGCGCGCTCATCGCGAGCCGTCGGTCGATCCGCACGGGCGCTCCCCCGGCGTCCAGCACCTGCAGCGGCTCCGGCAGCGGCAGCACGGTCGCGGGCGCGGGGTCGGGAATGCGTCCCGGCCACGGGTGTTCGATGCGGCGAGCGGGCGTGACTTCTTGGCCCCACGGCAGCGCCAGCACCCGGTCCCGCGGGGACCTGCCGCCCTGCTCACGAACGGCGATCACGGCATCGGCCCCCAGCAGCGACTGCACCCGCTCGAGGGTGCGCTGGGCACGCGAGTCCGCGCCCGACACTCCTCCCCACAGATACGCCTGCTCGCTGCCGAGCGGCACCACGTCCTCGGCCGTCAGCCCCAAAGAGGTCAGCGGTGCGGGCTCGGGTCCCGTCGAGGTGTCCGACAGCCACCCCTCGAGCTGCCACCGCACCCGGTCCGTCATGTGCTGGGAGAACGCACCCGAGCGTGAGCCCACGTCGGTGCGCCACACCCGCTCAAGCGCATCCCCCCGCTCGGTGGTCGCCGAGATGCGCACCTTGCCGCATCTGACCCCCGCGTCTCTCAGGGCGGCGTCCAGCTGCTGGGCGATGTGACCGGCGACGAGGGCGAGCTGCTCCACGCGCTCCGCCGGCTCCTCGAAGGCGTAGGAGACGGCGATGTCCTCCTCGGAGCGGCGCAGCACCGGCGGGCGCACGTCCTCCCCACGGCCGATCCGGTGGGCCCACCTCCCCACGGGGCCGAACCGCGCGAGCACATCGCCCGCCGGCAGCGACGTGAAGTCGGACACCGAGGTGAGGCCGAGCCGCACCAGCACCCCCACGAGGTCCTCGACCTGCTCGCGCTGGCGCCGCTCCATGGCAGCCAGCGGCAGCACTCCCACGGGGGCGTCCGCCAGATACTCGCGCGACGTGCCAGGCGGCACCAGTTCGGAGGCGCGCGCAGCGAGGATGGCGGCGAGCAGCCCATCCGCGGCGCCCACGGCGCTCTCGCAGCCCGCGAGTTCCGCAACGGAGCCCACCAGCGCCTCCGCGAGCGCGGCCTCGGAGCCATGAAAGCGGGCGGCGCCGTCGGCCGGGATCATCAGCAGCCCCGGCCGCGAGATCTCCACGCCGGACACCACGTCCTCGGCCGCCGCCGCCACGGTCTCGAACACGCGCGAGTCCCGGCCCTCGTCGTGAGGCAGGATCACCAGGTCGGGGCACGCCCGTTGCGCGAGCCGCTTGCGCATGCCGCGCCTGACGCCCGCCGCCCGTGCCGCCGCCGAGACCGCCATCATGCCGCGGCCGTGCAGCACCGCCGCCGGGACGTCCGCACCGATCCCCGCCTGAGACATCGCGGCGACCACCGGCCAGTCCGGCACCCACAGCACCGCCCTGCGCACCGTCGCCACCGGACCCGACCGCGTCGAATCAGGCTGTGCCGCACCAGGCCGCGCCGAAGCACCCGACCCAGCCCGCGCATCGGCCCGCGGGGCGCCGTCGCCTGCCGCGCGTCGCGACACCATCTCGCTCATGCGACCTCCCCGTTTGTATTGACGCGGTCCACATCTACCCGGGCGCCCGGGCGCGCGAACCGCAGTCCGGGGGCGGCGTCGATGGTGAGGCGCACGCGCCGCAGCGGCCCCTGCCGGCGACCGCCGACCGCGACGGTGAGCTCACGCTCGATGAGCCTGCCGTCGCCCGCGCCCAGCCCGTCCCACGAGGAGCGTTCGACCGTGAGCGTCACGTGCGCGCCCGGCCACTGCCCCGCGGCCACGATCAGCCCGCCGCGCTCCTTGGCGCGCGAGGCCAGCCGGCGGCGATCGGCGTCGGACAGCGCGAGCCGTTCCCCCAGCAGCACCACGTCCATCCCATCCACACAGGCGCCCGCGGCCTGCGCCGCCTGCGCCCCGGGATGAGGAATGAGGGCGAATCTCTCGAGGGCGATGCCGCGCCGGGCCGCCGCCACCACCCCCACGGTGGGCATGCCGATCGCCGCGGTCCAGGACCCGGCCGCCGACGCCTGCGCAGCGAGCATCAGCATCAGCGAGGTGGCTCCCGTCACGGAGATCACCTGGCCGCGACCGAGCCCCTCCGGCAGCAGCGGCTCGAGCTCGGGGGCGAGCGGCAGCGCCGGCCTGTCCTCCGCGGGCCGTCCCGCGCCGATGCGCGCCTCGACGCCCTTGAGCGCCGCACGCGCGCGGCTCAGCCGCTGCTGCTGCGAGGCATCCGGGTCAGTCTCGGTCGACATGGCGCTCCTGCGATCACCGCGAGAAGTCCTCGCGTTCGAACATATGTTCGATTATCGCATTCAACGCCGACATCGGTGCCGCGTCAATCTGAGCTGCTGTCAATCCGGCCGATGCGCGGGCCGGCCTTCTCTCAGCGCTCAGTGCGCGAGGCTCAGGCGGGAGTGCGCAGCGCCCACAGCGCGACGGCCGATGCGGCGGCCACGTTGAGAGAGTCCACTCCCCCGGCCATGGGGATGGTGACGACGGCATCGGCCGCCTGCAGGGCCGCGCGGGACAACCCGTCGCCCTCGGCGCCCATGACGATCGCGACCCGCTCGTGACTCTCCGCCGCGAACTCGTCCAGGCCCACCGCATCGTCCGTGAGGGCGAGCGCCGCGACGGTGAATCCGTGGTCGCGCAGCTGATCCAGCGCGCCGGGCCATTCGTCGGCCCTGGTCCACGGCACCTGAAAGACGGTGCCCATCGACACCTTGACGCTGCGCCGGTACAGCGGGTCCGCGCACGTGGGGGCCACGACGATCGCGTCCGCGCCGATCCCGGCGGCCGAGCGGAAGATCGCGCCCACGTTCGTGTGGTCGACGATCCCCTCGAGCACGACGATGCGGCGGGCGTCGCGGGCGATCTCGTCCAGCGAGGGGAGGGTGGGACGCTCCATCGCGGCGAGGGCGCCGCGGTGCACCTGGTAGCCGGTGACGGACTCCATGACGGACTCGGGGGCGACGTGCACGGGGGCGTCGATGCCGGCGGCCGTCAGGGCGCTCTCGATGCCCGGCAGCCAGCGCTCGCTCGTGAGCACGGACCGCGGCCGATGCCCGGCGGCCAGGGCCCGCTCGATGACCTTGGCGCCCTCGGCCATGTAGAGGCCGCGCTCGGGCTCGATGCGGCGGCGCAGGGCCACGTCGGTCAGTCCCCGGTAGTCGTCGAGACGCGGGTCGGCGGGGTCGGTGATCACGGACCCATTGTGTCCGACACTGAGTGTCCGCCAGGATCACGCGACGGCTCTCGGGCGACACTGACGCTCCACTGGCGCGCTAAGGCGGGGAGCGGGGCGGGACGCGGCCCTCTGTCCGGCACTCATTGTCGCCTCCAGCACAGCAGAGCGCCCTGTCCGGCACCCCACGTCAATGAGTGCCGGACAGGGCGCTCGGACCGCCGCTAGGCGACCATGAGTGCCGGACAGGAGGGGGCTAGTTCTGGCCCTTCTCGGCGTCCGGGTTGAACGGGCGGCCCGAGGTGGTGCCGGCGTCGGTGGCGTCGGACGTGGCGTCCTCGACCTCCTGCTTGGCCAGGCGCAGCGCCTCGGCCGGGTCTGCGAGCGCCGACGTGATCTTGGACTTTCGCTCCGTGCTGCGGTTCGGGTCGCGGGTGAGCGGCTCGGAGGCCTGCTCCTCGCCGAAGGCGGCGGAGATCGACTTGAGCGCGCCGGTGAACTCGGTGGGCACGAACCACACTTTGTTCGACTCGTTCTTGGCGATCTCGGGAAGCATCTGCAGGTACTGGTACGCCAGCAGCTTCGAGTCGGCGTCGCCCTCGTGGATGGCGTCGAAGACCTGAAGGATGGCGCGCGCCTCACCCTCGGCCGTGAGGATCGCGGCCTGCGCGTCACCCTCGGCCTTCAGGATCGCCGACTGCTTCTGCCCCTCGGCGGTGAGGATCTGCGACTGCTTGACGCCCTCGGCCGTGAGGATCGCGGCGCGGCGGTCACGCTCGGCGCGCATCTGCTTCTCCATCGAGTCCTTGACCGAGGCGGGCGGGTCGATCGCCTTGAGCTCGACGCGGCCCACGCGAATGCCCCACTTGCCGGTCGCCTCATCGAGGACCGCACGGAGCTGGCCGTTGATCTGGTCACGGCTGGTCAGCGTCTGCTCGAGGTCCATCGTGCCGATGACGTTACGGATCGTCGTGACCGTGAGCTGCTGCATGCCGACGATGTAGTTGGCGATCTCGTAGACCGCCGCGCGGGCTTCGGTGACCTGGAAGTAGATGACGGTGTCGATCTCGACGACGAGGTTGTCGGAGGTGATGACGGACTGCGGCGGGAAGGACACGACCTGCTCGCGCATGTCGACCTTCTGGCGCACCTTGTCGATGAAGGGCACGAGCAGGTGCATGCCGGCCTGCATGGTGCGCGAATAGCGGCCGAGCCGCTCGACCACACGGGTCTCCGCCTGCGGGACGATCTGGATCGCACGGGCGATCGCCGAGATGACGAACACCGCGAGGACGATCGCCGCGATGGCGATCGCGATCTGGACTGGTTCCATGTCTACTTCTCCTCCTCGGGGGCGACGATGGCCGTCGCTCCTCTGATCTCGAGCACGACGACCTCGGCCCCCTCGGGGATCACGGGCGCATCGTCCCTGGTTCTCGCGGACCACACCTCTCCGGCCAGCTTGACGCGGCCGGTGAACTCGGTGATCTCGTCAAGGGTGCGCCCTGCGGCGCCCGCGAGGGCGGCAGCGTTGGTCTCGATGACGGAGCCCCTCGCACGGATGGACTTGAGCAGGTAGGGCCTGAGCGAGAACAGCAGCAGCGCGGACACCGCGCATGCGATGATCACGCACACCCACCACGGCAGACCCAGCAACGCCGCTGCGCCACCCGCGATCGCTCCGCCCGCGAGCATCGCGAAGGTCAGGTCAAGCGTGAAGACCTCGACGATGCCCAGCACCATCGCTCCTACGAACCACCACAGAGAATCCACGGCTCACCTCCTGATTGCGAAGGTAACAGGGACGGCTCGCACGCGGGATCGTCCTCCGGGATGAAATCCGCCGGCACAGAGATCGTTCGTGAGGACGGTCGATCGCAGCGTGCGGTTCAACCGCACCGGCCGTTCCACCGCACGGCCGGTTCAACCCCGTCGTGCGGTCCAGCGTCCTTCGTATGCGTGCAGGCGCACCGGCATGCCGTACGCCTCGGTGAGGTTCGCGGACGACAGCGTGTCTCGCAGCGGACCGCTCGCGACCACGGCGCCGTCGCGCAGCAGCATCGCGTGCGTGAAGTTCGTGGGAATCTCCTCGACGTGGTGCGTGACCATCACCATCGCGGGCGATCGGCGGTCCCCCGCGAGCTCCGACAGCGCGGCCAGCAGCTCCTCGCGGCCGGCCAGGTCGAGGCCCGCCGCCGGCTCGTCGAGCAGCAGCAGCTCGGGGTCGGTCATGAGCGCGCGGCCGATCTGCACGCGCTTGCGCTCGCCCTCGGACAGCGTCCAGAACTCGCGTTCCGCGAAGCCGCTCATACCGAAGGCCGCGAGCAGCGCATCGGCCCGCTCCTCGTCGATCGGGTCGTACTCCTCGCGCCAGCGACCCGTGACGCCGTGGGCGGCGGTCATCACCACGTCGCGGACCGTCTCGTCGTCCGGGATGCGGTCGGCCAGGGCGGCGCTCGACAGGCCCACGCGCGTGCGCAGGTCCTGGGTGTCGGCCTCGCCCAGCAGCTCCCCCAGCACGCGCACTGTTCCGTCGGTGGGGTGCATGCGGGCCGATGCGATGGTCACCAGCGACGTCTTGCCCGCACCGTTGGGGCCAAGCACGACCCAGCGCTCGTCGGCATTCACTGTCCAGTCGATCTGGGACAGGATCGCGTTGCCGTCGCGGCGCAGGCTCACACCCTCGAGAGTCAGCACCTCAGTCATGTCTCGACCCTATCTGAGGATGTCCTGATACAGCGCCAGGGTGCGCTCCCCGATGGTCCCCCACGAGAAGTGCTCGGCGGCCCGCTCCCGCCCCGCGGCGCCCATGCGTCGGGCACGGTCGGCGTCCGACACCATGTCCGCGAGCGCGGCCGACAGGTCGTCGATGAACGCCTCTGGATCGGTGGGTGTGCCCGTGCCGTCCTGCACCTGGTCGATGGGCACCAGCGTGCCGGTCTCGCCGGGCACGACCACCTCGGGGATGCCGCCGGTCGCGGTCGCCACCACGGGCAGCCCCACGGCCATGGCCTCCAGGTTCACGATGCCCAGCGGCTCGTAGACGCTGGGGCACGCGAATGCAGTGCACGCGTCGAGCACGGCGACCAGCTGCGGCCGCGGCAGGTGCTCCTCGATCCAGATGACGCCGTCGCGGCGCTCCTGGAGCTTCGACACCAGCCCCGAGACCTCGGCCGCGATGTCCTTGGTGTCGGGTGCGCCCGCACACAGCACGATCTGCACCTCGGGAGGGAGCTGCTCGACTGCGCGCAGGAAGTGCGGCAGCCCCTTCTGACGCGTGATCCGGCCCACGAACACGACGGCGGGCCGGGATCGGTCGATGCCCCACCGTGCCACCACCTCGTCCGCGGCCGCGCGCTCCTCGTCAGTGGACGGTGCCGCCCAGGCGTCCACGTCGATCCCGTTGTGGATGACCTGCACCTTGTCCGGGTCGATGCTCGGGTAGCACCGCAGGATGTCGTCGCGCATGCCTCCCGAGACGGCGATCACGGCGTCGGCGCCTTCGTAGGCCGTCTGCTCGATCCAGGACGACACGCGGTACCCGCCGCCCAGCTGCTCGGCCTTCCACGGCCGCAGCGGCTCGAGCGAGTGGGCGCTGAGGATGTGCGGGATGCCGTGCAGCTTCGCCGCGAGGTGACCGGCCATGTTGGCGTACCAGGTGTGCGAGTGCACCAGATCGGCGCCCTCGCAGTCCTTCGCCATGGGCAGGTTGTGCGCGAGCACGTCGAGCGACGAGTCCCCCACGCCTCCGCCCAGCGCGTCGTAGCCGGTCACGTTCGCGGCCTCGCGCGGGCCATCGAAGGCGCGCACCTCGACGTCGATGTGCTCGCGCAGCACCGCGGCCAGCTCGGTGACGTGCACGCCGGCGCCGCCGTAGATGTGGGGAGGGTACTCGCGGGTGAGGATGTCTGCTCTCATGCCCCCACGGTAGTCCGGGTCTCCCGGCCGCGCCGCCCCACCCTCCTCGTACTTGGCGATTATGCTGGACATATGTCAGCGCCGAAAGTACTTGCCATCGTCCTCGCTGGGGGTGAGGGCAAGCGGTTGATGCCCCTCACCGCAGCCCGCGCCAAGCCCGCCGTGCCGTTCGGCGGCACATATCGGCTTGTCGACTTCGCCTTGTCCAACCTGGTCAACTCGCGATACCTGCACATCGTCGTGCTCACGCAGTACAAGTCGCACTCCATGGACCGGCACATCGCCCGCACGTGGCGGATGTCCCCACTGCTCGGCAACTACGTGGCTCCCGTTCCTGCGCAGCAGCGCCGCGGCAAGCACTGGTACCTCGGCAGCGCCGACGCGATCTACCAGACCGTCAACATCATCGAGGACGAGCAGCCCGACATCGTGGTGATCGTGGGCGCGGACCACGTGTACCGCATGGACTTCTCGCAGATGGTCGACAAGCACATCGAGACCGGCGCGGACTTCTCCGTGGCCGGGATCCGCCAGCCCAAGGAGCTGGCGGACCAGTTCGGCGTGATCGACGTCGACAAGGACAACCCCGGCATGATCAAGGCCTTCCTCGAGAAGCCCACCGACCCCGAGGGCCTGCCGGACTCTCCCGGCGAGGTGCTCGCGTCGATGGGCAACTACGTCGCGTCCGTCGAGCCGCTGCTCGAGGCGCTCAAGGCGGATGCCGAGAACGAGGACTCGAAGCACGACATGGGCGGCGACATCGTGCCCTACTTCGTGGACAAGGGCACGTGCGGCTTCTACGACTTCGTCGAGAACGACGTGCCGGGCTCGACGGACCGCGACCGCGACTACTGGCGCGACGTGGGAACCGTCGACTCGTACTACGACGCGCACATGGACCTCATCGCGGTCCAGCCCATCTTCAACGTCTACAACCATGAGTGGCCGCTGCACCAGGGGCTCATCACCGAGCCGCCCGCCAAGTTCATCCACTCCGAGGAGGGCCGCCTGGGCCACGCCGCCGATTCGGTGGTCTCCCCGGGCGTGATCGTGTCCGGCGCGACGGTCACCGGTTCGGTGCTGTCCCCTGGCGTGCGCCTGCACTCGTGGTCCACCGTCTCGGACTCCGTCCTGCTCGACCACGTCATCGTGAACCGGCACGCTCAGGTCCACCGCGCGATCCTCGACAAGAACGTCATCGTGGAGGAGGGTGCGCGCGTGGGCATCGACCGCCAGGCCGACATCGAGCGCGGCTACACCGTCACCGAGACGGGCATCACCGTCGTGGCCAAGGGCACCGTGATCAAGGCGTGACGGCCACCGCATGACGGGTCGGCTCATCGTCCTGGACGTCGACTCCACCCTGATCACCGCCGAGGTCATCGAGCTCATCGCCAAGCGCGCGGGCACGGAGGCGGAGGTCGCCGCGGTCACGGAGGCGGCCATGCGCGGCGAGCTCGACTTCGCCGAGTCGCTGCGCCAACGAGTCGCGACCCTCGCGGGCGTGCCGGACACGGTGTTCGCGGAGGTGCTCGACGAGGTGGAATTCACCCCCGGCGCGGAGAACCTGGTGGGCACACTGCAGCGCGAGGGCTGGACGACCGCGCTCGTCTCCGGCGGATTCGTCGAGGTGGTCGCACCGCTCGCGGCGCGGCTGGGCATCGAGCGGTTCCGGGCGAACAGCCTGGAGGTGGCCGATGCGCGCCTCACCGGGCGCACGACGGGACCAGTGATCGACCGGGCGGCCAAGGCTCACGCGTTGCGCGAGTTCTGCGCCGATCTGGGCATCTCACCCGCCGATGCCGTCGCCGTCGGCGACGGCGCGAACGACCTGGACATGATGGCTGCGGCAGGCCTCGGCATCGCCTTCAACGCCAAGCCCGTGGTGCAGGAGCAGGCGGACGTCGCGATCAACGCCGAACGGCTCGACGCCGTGCTGGACGCCATCGAGCGCTGACGAGCGCGTCAGACGCGCTCGTGCGGCGCGAGTGCTGGCAGCCCGTCGAGGCTCGTGGCGTTCTTGCGCTCCCAGTAGTCGCGCAGGCCCTCGTCTCCCTTGCCGCGTGCCCACCGGTCGAGCTGGTCACGGTCGCGCTCGTAGTCCATGAGCGGAACTGACATGCCGCACGAGTCGCTGATCCGCTGCGCGGTCACCACCAAGATGGCTCGCGCGCCCGGCTTGGCAGGAAAGAGCGCCGCCATCTCGTCCCACTGCGGCTGATCGCGGGTCACGACCTGCGCCGTGCCATGCACGCGCGCGATCATGGGAGGCCCTTCGAAGGCGCACCACATCAACGTGATCCGGTTCTGCGCGCGGACGTGGGCGATGGTCTCGGATCCCGATCCGGTCAGGTCCAGGTAGGCGATGCGGCGGTCGTCCAACACCACAAGGGTCCCGTCGCCACCCTTCGGCGACACGTTCACCAGCCCGTCCGCTGCCGCCGTCGCCACGAAGAACATCGGCTGACGCGTGATGAAGTCGCCGATGAAGCCGTCGAGGGACGCGTGCTCAGTAGCCATGCGAGCAAAATACCGCAGGACGCGCGCGGGCCGCGGCGACTGCGCACGCCCGAGTCGTGAGGCGTGGCCTCAGACGTCCCGGCCGGACAGCACCACGGTGAGTCGCGCCTGACGCGACCCGAGCTCGGCCCACGACCCGTCGAACTCGAGGACGGCTGCGGTGCCGGTCGGCAGGCCATGCGCGATCCGCTTGAGAGCACCCGTGTCCGAGCCATGCCCCGCGAGGAAGGCACACGCCGCGGACGACGTGGGCTCGTGGCCCACGAGGATCGCGGTGTCCACTCCCTCGATCGAGTTCACGACTCCCACGAGGCCCTCGGTGTCCGTGTCGTACAGGTCGTCGACAGCGCGGCTCTCGCACCCTTCGAGCGACGCCGACATGAGCTTCCACGTCTGCTGGGTGCGCGTCGCGGGAGAGACCAGGGCGAGCTCGGGCTTGAGCCCGGCGGCGGCGATCTCCTCGCCCAGCTTCGTGGATGCCTTGCGACCGATGAGGGCCAGCGTGCGGTCCATGTCCTGGAGACCGGGCGCCGGGGCCTCGGCCTTCGCGTGGCGGGCAATGATCAGTGTGGGCATATCTCTACTGTCCCATCGCGTGGACGCCGCCGTCGACGTGGATCATCTCGCCGGTGGTGGCGGGGAACCAGTCGCTGAGCAGCGCGGTGACGGCGCGAGCCGTCGGTTCGGTGGCCTCGGAGTCCCATCCCAGGGGCGCGCGGTCGGACCACACGCCCTCCATCTGGTCGAATCCGGGGATGTTGCGGGCGGCCGTGGTCTTGAGCGGTCCCGCGGAGACCAGGTTGCAGCGGATCCCCTGCGGGCCGAGGTCGCGAGCGAGGTAGCGGCTCACTGCTTCGAAGGACGCCTTCGCGACGCCCATCCAGTCGTACACGGGCCACGCGAAGCGGCCGTCGAAGGTCAGCCCCACGATCGAGCCGCCCTGGGTCATGAGCGGCAGCGCCGCCTGCGCGAGAGCCTTGAGCGAGTACGCGGAGATGTGCATCGCGGTCGCGACGTCGTCCCACTCCCCCGACATGAAGTTGCCGCCCATGACGGACTGCGGTGCGAATCCGATCGAGTGCACCACGCCGTCGAGGTGCGGCACGTGCTCGCGCACCTGGTCCGCGAGGCTCGCGAGGTGCTCGGGGTCGGTGACGTCAAGCTCCACCACCTGCGCGGTGACGGGGAGCCGGCGCCCCATCGCCTGAGTGATCTTGAGGGTGCGGCCCATCCCGGACAGGACGACTGTCGCGCCCTGGTCCTGGCACAGCCGTGCCACCTCGAAGGCGATCGAGCCCTCGGTGAGGACGCCGGTCACCAGAATGTTCTTGCCATCGAGCATGCCCATGTATGTGTTTCCTCCTGGACAGGAAGCCTAGCGGCTGTGTCCCCGCGTCGGGTCGCGACTCAGCGGGTCGGACTAGTGACCCATCCCCAGGCCGCCGTCCACGGGGATCACGGCTCCGGAGACGTAGCCCGCGGCGTCGGACGCCAGGTACAGTGCCGCGGCCGCGACGTCCTCGGTGGTCCCGAACCGCTTGGCGGGGATGCTCGCCTCGTACTGCTTCACGAGATCCTCGCCCAGCTCGTCCGTCATGTCGGTGGTGATGAAGCCCGGGGCGATGACGTTCGCGGTGATGCCGCGCGCCCCGACCTCGCGGGTGATGGACCGCGCCATCCCCACGAGGGCGGACTTGGACGCCGAGTAGTTGACCTGGCCGGGGTTGCCCATGAGGCCCACCACGGAGCCGACGAGCACGATCCGGCCGAACCGCTGGCGCACCATCGACTGGGTCGCGCGGCGCACGCACCGGAAGGTGCCCGTGAGGTTGGTGTTCAGCACCGCCTCGAAGTCGTCGTCGGACATGCGCATCAGCAGTCCGTCGCGAGTGATGCCGGCGTTGGCGACCAGCACCTCGACGCGGCCGTGGCGCTCCTCGAGCGCGTCGAACGCGGCGTTCACGGCGTCCGTGTCGGTGATGTCCGCCTTTTCGCCGTCCACCCCGTCGGGCAGCTCGCCGCTGCGGTGGATCGAGCTCACCGTGTAGCCGGCGGAGACGAAGAATTCGGCGATCGCGCGGCCGATGCCGCGGTTCGCCCCGGTCACGAGGACGTGTCGAGTCATGGGCGCCACGGTAGCGCGAATGGCCCAGCCGGCGGGGCACCTGAGCGCGCGCCACGGGCGGTTAGCATCGTGGGGTGCCACCTGCCCGCCGTCCCAGCGCCCCGCGCATCGCCCTGACGATGGTCGTCGCGCTGGCCGTCGCGGGCGTGGCCGTGATACTGGGCTTCTGGCAGTACGACCGCCACGTGGAGCGGGCCGATGCGGTCGCGGAGTTCGAGGCGGCCGCGCACCTCGATCCGGTGCGGGTGAGCGAGGTGGCCCCCGCGGAGCGGGCCACCCTGCCGGAGGATGCGCAGTGGCGGATGGTCACCGCGACAGGCGCATTCGACCCCGACTCGCTGACGGTGCTGCGCACCCGGCCCGTCGACGGCACCCCGGCGTGGCAGTACCTCGCGTGGCTCGACGCCGACGACGGCGCCTCGTTTCTGATCGACCTGGGATGGATCCGCCAGCCGGGCCCCACGGAGGACCCGGCGGTGCCCTCCCTCGACGCCGGCGAGCAGGTGACCGTCACCGCGGTGCTGCGCGAGTGGGAACCCGACGACGGCAAGGGGGCCGGCGACAGCATCACCCGCATCACTCCCGAGCAGCTGCCCGCGCCCGCCGGCGATCCGGTCCCGGGCTACGGGATGCTGCGGGAGATCTGCGGAGACGACGGCTGCGCCGAGACGCCGGTGGGCGACCCCGTGCCGCTGCCCGGCCTGACCGTGGGCCCGCACCTGTCGTACGCATGGCAGTGGTGGCTGTTCGCGGCGATGGCGCCCGCCGGAGGGGTGCTGCTGCTGCGCCGGGACATGCAGGTCGGCGCCGGCGGAGACGAGCCCGGCCCCGCACCTCACGACGGGACTGCGCCGCCCGAGCCCGCCCGCGCATCGGCCGGTCGCAGGCGCCGCAAGGCGCCATCCGACGAGGAGATCGAGGACGCGCTGTAGCGCGCGGTCGGATCAGGCCAGCGCGATGAGGTCCCGGTAGGAGTCGTTCCACAGGTCCTCGTCCGCATCCGGAAGCAGCAGCACGCGCTCGGGCTCGAGCGCCTCCGCCGCGCCCTCGTCGTGCGTCACCAGCACCACGGCGCCCTCATAGGAGTGAAGGGCGTTGAGGATCTCCGCACGCGAGGCCGGATCGAGGTTGTTGGTGGGCTCGTCGAGCAGCAGCACGTTGGCCTGGCTGACCACGAGCGTCGCGAGCGCCAGGCGCGTCTTCTCACCGCCGGACAGCACCCGCGCGGGCTTGTCCGCGTCGTCGCCGCTGAACAGGAACGAGCCGAGCACCTTGCGCACCTCGGTCTCGCCGAGGTCGGGCGCCGCGTGCGCCATGTTCTGGCCCACGGTCGCGTCCATGTCGAGCATGTCGTGCTCCTGCGCGTAGTACCCGAGCTTGAGGCCGTGACCGGCCTCGATGTAGCCAGTGTCGGGCGTCTCGACGCCGCTCAGCAGCCGCAGCAGCGTGGTCTTGCCGGCGCCGTTCAGCCCGAGCACCACCACCTTGGAGCCGCGATCGATCGCGAGCTCGACGTCGGTGAAGACCTCGAGAGAGCCGTAGTACTTGGACAGCTCGTACGCGCGCAGCGGCGTCTTGCCGCACGGCGCGGGCGTGGGGAAGCGCAGCGAGGCGACCTTGTCGCTCTGGCGCGACTCCGAGGTCTCGGACAGCAGCCGCTCGGCTCGCTTGGCCATGTTCTGCGCGGCGACCGCCTTGGAGGCCTTGGCGCGCATCTTGTCCGCCTGCGCGAGCAGCTCCCCCGCCTTCTTCTCCGCGTTGCGGCGCTCGCGGTGACGGCGCTTCTCGTCGTCCTCGCGCTGCTGGAGGTAGAGGTCCCAGCCCATCGCGTACTGCTCGAGCAGTCCGCGGTTGGCGTCCATGTGGAACACCTTGTTCACGGTGGCCCGGACCAGGGTCACGTCGTGAGAGATCACGATCAGCCCGCCGGAGTACTGCACCAGGAAGTCGCGCAGCCAGGCGATGGAGTCCGCGTCGAGGTGGTTGGTGGGCTCGTCGAGCAGCAGGGTCTCCGCTCCGGAGAACAGCACGCGGGCGAGCTCGACGCGGCGGCGCTGGCCGCCTGACAGCACCCCCACCTCTTGAGCGAGCACGCGCTCGTCGAGCCCCAGGTTGGCGGCGATGCGGGACGCCTCGGCCTCTGCCGCGTAGCCGCCCGCAGCGCGGAACCGCTCCTCCAGCTTGGGATAGCGGTCCATCGCCTTGTCCCGCACGGCGTCATCCTCGCTGGCCATCGCCTGCTCGCCCTCGCGCATCTTGCCCGCGAGGCCCGCAAGGTCGCGCGCGGCGAGGATCCGGTCCATGGCGAGCTGCTCGAGGTCGCCGGTGCGGGGGTCCTGCGGCAGGTAGCCGATGAGCCCCTTGGTGACGACCTTGCCGGCGGACGGCAGGCCCTCCCCCGCCAGGATCTTGGTGAGGGTGGTCTTTCCGGCTCCGTTGCGGCCCACGAGGCCGATGCGGTCGCCGGCGTTCACATGGAACGACGTGGGGTGCAGCAGCACCCTGGCGCCGATGCGCATCTCGAGTTCCTGGGCGGCGATCAACGAATGTCCCTCCGGGTGGTGACGCGATTGTTGTGGGGTGTCCACAGAGATTCTGCACACGGCGAGACACGGATGTCCCCGCCAGTAGCGTGTGCGCTTGGAAACCATTGTCCCAGAGGAGGGGAACCTCATGCACCGCCACCTGAACGGCCCGACCATCGCGGTGGTCGCCGTCTTCGCCGCGTTCATCGCGGCGTCCACCGCAGTGCCCGAGGTCACGCTCGCCTTCGGCGTCCCGCTGTCGCTGCAGACGTTCGCGGTGGTGCTCGCCGCGCTGTCGCTCGGCCCATGGCGCGCGGCCGCCGCGATGTCCCTGTACCTCGTCGTGGGCCTGGCCGGCGCGCCCATCTTCGCCAACTTCCGGGGCGGCCCGAGTGTGTTCGCGGGGCCCACCGGTGGCTACCTGATCGGCATGCTCGTCGCGACCGTCGTCGTCGGCGCGCTGGTGGCGTGGCGCCGCCGTCGCGGACCCCTCACGTTCCTCTCGCTGCTCGGGCCCGGCCTCGTGTCGATCCCCGTCATCTACGCGATCGGCGTCCCGTGGCTCGCGGCGCGCACGGGGCTGCCCGTCCTGCCCCCGGCGGGCTGCACGAACCTCTGGACCGTCTCGGAGGAGTGCGTCAACGCGCTGACGGTGGGCGTGGTGCCGTTCCTGCCCGGGGACATCATCAAGGTGCTGCTCGCAGCGCTCGCCGCGGCCGTGATTCACCGCGCCTACCCTCAGCTGTTGCCGGCCCCGGCCCTGCGCGCCGATGCCGTGACGCGCGAATCGGCCGCGACCGCTTAGCCTTGACGCATGATCGAATTCAAGGGAGCGGCCGTCGTCGCCCCCGATTCCGGTGTGCCGATCCTCGCCCCCACGAATCTGACGCTCACTGAGCAGCACATCTCCATCGTCGGCGCCAACGGCGGCGGCAAGTCCACGCTGGTGCGGCTCATCAATGGGCTGGTGCTGCCGTCGGAGGGCTCGGTGGAGGTCGAGGGGCTCGATGTTGCGAAGGACGGCCCCCGCGTGCGCCGCATGGTCGGGTTCCTGTTCACCGACCCCTCCGCGCAACTCATCATGCCCACCGCGATCGAGGACGTGATGCTGTCGCTGCGGCGCACCATCAAGAACCGCCACGAGCGCACGGCGGCCGCCCTGGCCGCTCTCGAGGAGATCGGCCTCGGCGATCGCGCGGACGTGTCCGTCAGCGCGCTCTCGGGCGGCCAGCGTCAGCTGCTCGCGATGGCGGGGGTGCTCGCGGTCACGCCGCGCGTGCTCGTCGCCGACGAGCCGACCACTCTTCTGGATCTGCGCTGGCGCGCGCACATCGGCTCGCTGCTGCGCTCGCTGCCGGTGCAGCTCATCGAGGTCACTCACGACCTCGACTCCGCCGCCCGCGCCGAACGCACCCTGGTGATCGACGACGGCGCCGTCGCGTTCGACGGCTCGCCGGTGGAGGCCGTCGCGTACTACCGCGACCTGATGTTCGGCCGTGTGCGGAGGGACTCCGCGTGATCACGATGCTCGGCCTGTACCGGCCGCGCCGCACGCCACTCCACTCCGCACCGGCGTGGTTCAAGGTGCTGATGCTGATCACGTTCGCGGTCGTCACGATCGCGATCGGGGACCCGATCACGTCCGTGGGGATCATGTTCGCGTGCGTGCTGCTGCTGGTCAGCACCGAGCCGCCTCCGCGCGCCACGCTCCTGGCGCTGATGGGCACCGTGATCGTCGCCGGATTGAGCTCGTCGCTGCACCTGTGGCGGGGCGACTACACCCGGGCCATCGACATCTCCGCGGACCTCATCGGCATCGTGGCGCTCGCGCTCGCGGTGACCAGCTCCACCTCGATGGAGGCCATGCTCGACTTCGTGTCGTGGGCGGCGAGGCCCCTCCGGTTCCTGCTGCCGCCGGAGACCCTGGGGCTGATGTTCGCGCTGATGCTACGCGCGCTGCCCGAGGTGGCACGCATGTACCTGGAGTCCCGCCAGGCCGCCCGCGCGCGCGGTCTGGACCGGTCGATCCGGGCTGTCGTGTTCCCCACCACGACCCGCACGGTCGGATTCTCGCTGCAGCTGGGCCAGGCCCTGCACGCGCGCGGCATCGGCGAGGAGGCGCGGGAGTCCCGGCGCACTCGCAAGGACAAGCGAGCGCGCCGTCGCAACCGGGCCACCGCATCGGCCGCCGAGGAGCTCTCAAGCACTGAGGCCTTCGACCTGCTGTCGTCGTCGCACGACGACGCACACGCCGGCGAGACGCACACCAAGGGCCCCGCGCGTACGTGACGCGCAGGGCCCGAGGGGTGTGACGTGGTGCTTAGACGTTGAAGCCGAGAGCGCGGAGCTGCTCGCGGCCGTCGTCGGTGATCTTGTCGGGGCCCCACGGCGGCATCCACACCCAGTTGATGCGGTAGCCGTCGACGATCCCCTCGAGTGCCTGGCCGGTCTGGTCCTCGAGCACGTCCGTCAGCGGGCAGGCCGCCGAGGTGAGCGTCATGTCGATGACGGCGTGCTGGTTCTCGTCGAGCGAGACGCCGTAGACGAGGCCCAGATCGACGACGTTGATCCCCAGCTCGGGATCGATCACGTCGCGCATGGCCTCTTCGACGTCTGCCGCGTTCGCGGGAGTCTTGGTCTCGGTCATGATTCGTCCTTTCGTGCCTGGATCACGGCGTCCTTGAACGCCATCCATCCCAGCATGGCGCATTTGATGCGTGCCGGATACTTGCCCACTCCGACGAACGCCGTGGCGTCGCCGAGCAGGTCTTCCTTCTCGTCGTCCAGGGGCTCGCCCTTGGACTGCATGAGCTCCCGGAAGGCGTCCATGGTGAGGTCGGCCTCTGACAGGCTCTCCCCCTCGACGAGCTCGTGCAGCACGGAGACCGAGGCCTGGGAGATCGAGCAGCCCTGGCCCTCCCACGACAGCGAGGAGATGCGGTCGCCGTCGAGGCCCACGCGCAGCCGGATCTCGTCGCCGCAGGTGGTGTTGACCTGGTGGGACTCCCCCGTGGCCGGCAGGTCGAGGTCCACCAGCCCGCGGCCGTGCGGCGCGCGCGCGTGGTCCATGATGACCTGCTGGTACATCTGCTCCAGTCCACTGGAGCCGCTGGTGGTGCTCATGCTCTCACTCCAAAGAATGCGGGGACGGTCGCGAGCGCCTCGATGAAGGCGCGGGCGTCGTCCGGGGTCGTGTACACGTGGGCGCTGGCGCGGGTCGAGCCGGTGAGCCCGAACCGCCGGTGCAGGGGCTGACCGCAGTGGTGCCCCACGCGCACGGCGATGCCGGCGTCGTCGAGCACCTGGCCCACATCGTGGGTGTGCACGCCGTCGACCGCGACCGCCGCGACGGCGATGACGTCCCTGGCGTCGGCGTCGCCGACCGGGCCGAGCAGGCGCACGCCGGGGATGTCGGCGACCTCGCTGCGCAGAATGGCGGCGATCTCGCGCTCGTGCGCCTCGACCCGGTCCATGCCGATGTTCATCAGGTACCGGGCCGCTGCCCCCATGCCCACCGCCTGGGCGACGGGCTGCGTGCCCGCCTCGAAGCGCATCGGCGACTCGAGCCAGGAGGTCTCCTCCATGGTCACGGTCTTCACCGCCCCACCGCCGAAGATGCTCGGCGGCAGTGCGTCGAGCAGTTCCTTGCGGCCGTACAGGGCGCCGATGCCGGTGGGACCCAGCATCTTGTGGCTGCTCAGCGCCATGAAGTCCACGTCGAGCGCCGCGACGTCCACGGGAAGGTGCGGCACGGACTGGCAGGCGTCGAGCACCGTGAGCGCACCCACGGCCTTGGCGCGCGCCACCAGTGCGGAGACCGGCGAGATGACGCCCGTGATGTTCGACACGTGGGTGAACGCGAGCACCTTGGTGCGCTCGTTCACGACCTCGTCCAGAGAACCGAGGATCATCCGGCCGTCGTCGTCGACCGGAATCCACCTCAGGGTCGCGCCCGTGCGGGTCGCGAGAGCCTGCCACGGCACCAGGTTCGCGTGGTGCTCGGTCTCGGTGACGCAGATCTCGTCACCGGGTCCGATCCGGAACCTCTCGGCCTCCGCACCGCCGATGCCTACGGACGCGTTGCCGATCCCGCTGGCCACCAGGTTGAGAGCGGCGGTGGCGTTCTCCGCCCACACGATCTCGTCCGGGGAGGCGCCCACGAGAGTCGCGACGTCGGCGCGTGCGCCCTCGAAGAGGTCGGTCGCCTCCTCGGCCAGCAGGTGCGCCCCACGCGCCACCGCGCCGTTGTGGTTCTCGTAGAAGTCCCGCTCGGCGTCCAGCACCGCTCGCGGCTTCTGCGACGTCGCCCCCGAATCCAGGTACACGAGCGGCTTCCCGTTCCTGACCGTCCGGGTCAGGAGCGGGAAGTCGTCACGCAGATCGGGCAGCAGCATGGAGATGTCCTTAAGCGCTCGCCAGGAACCGGTCGTAGCCCTCGGCCTCGAGCTGGTCGGCGAGCTCGGGGCCGCCCTCCTCGGCGATGCGTCCGTCCACGAACACGTGCACGAAGTCGGGCTTGATGTAGCGCAGGATCCGCGTGTAGTGCGTGATCATCATGACGCCCAGGCCGGTGCTCTCCTTGACGCGGTTCACGCCCTCGGACACGATCCGCAGCGCGTCCACGTCCAGGCCGGAGTCCGTCTCGTCGAGGATCGCGATCTTGGGCTGCAGCAGCTCCATCTGGAGGATCTCGTGGCGCTTCTTCTCGCCGCCGGAGAAGCCCTCGTTGACGTTGCGCTCGGCGAACGCGGGGTCCATGCGCAGCGCCTCCATCGAGGACTTCACGTCCTTGACCCAGTGCCGCAGCTTGGGCGCCTCGCCGTCCAGCGCCGTCTTGGCGGTGCGCAGGAAGTTCGACACCGAGACGCCGGGCACCTCGACCGGGTACTGCATCGCGAGGAACAGGCCGGCCTTGGCGCGCTCATCGACGCTCATGTCGAGCACGTTGACGCCGTCGAGCAGCACTTCGCCCTCGGTGATGTCGTACTTGGGGTGTCCCGCGACCGAGTAGGCCAGCGTGGACTTGCCGGACCCGTTGGGGCCCATGATGGCGTGGGTCTCACCGGAGTTGATGGTGAGGTTCACGCCCTTGAGGATCTCCGTGGTGCCCTCAGGGGTGTCCACGCTCACGTGGAGGTTCTTGATTTCCAGGGTGCTCATGATTCTCCGAATCTTTAAGAAGTCAGGGGGTTGTCGACGTCGACGAGCACTCGCTCGCCGTCGATGCGGACGGGGTATGTCGGGACGGGCTCGGTCGCGGGCAGCTCATCCGGCACGCCCGTGCGGAGGTCGAAGCGGCTGCCGTGCGCCCAGCACTCGACGTGAGTGCCGTCGACGTCGCCCTCTCCGAGCGGCACCTCACCGTGCGTGCACATGCCGCCGATGGCGTAGTACTCGCCGTCGCTGGAGCGCGCGATCGCCACCGGCGTGTCCGTGCCGTCAGCAAGGGTGAGTTCGGTCTGCAGGGCCGCGCCCGGCTCGAGGTCGGTGACCGCGCATGCGAACTGCTCAGCCATTCGAGTCCTCCGACAGCTCCTCGTTGACGTGCTCGAGCTCGAGCTCGATCGCGTCCATGAGGCCCTGCTCGACCTCGGGGACGCCGATCTCCTGCACGAGGTCCGCGAAGAAGCCGCGCACCACGAGCTTGCGGGCGAGGTCCTCCGAGATTCCGCGCGAGCGCAGGTAGAACATCTGCTCGTCGTCGAACCGGCCGGTCGCGGAGGCGTGTCCCGCTCCCGCGATCTCACCCGTCTCGATCTCGAGGTTCGGCACCGAATCGGCGCGAGCGCCGTCGGAGAGCACCAGGTTGCGGTTGAGCTCGTAGGTGTCGGTGCCCTCGGCCTCCTTGCGGATCAGCACGTCGCCGATCCACACGGTGCGGGCCGTGGCTCCCGCCAGCGCACCCTTGTAGGTGACCCGCGAGGTGCAGTTCGGAACCGCGTGGTCCACGAACAGCTGGTGCTCCTGGTGCTGGCCCGAATCGGCGAAGTACAGGCCGAACAGGTCGACCCGTGCTCCCTCGCCGGCGAACGCCACCGAAGTGTTGAGGCGGACCACCTTGCCGCCCAGAGTGACGACGGATCCGCGCAGGCGCGAGTCGCGACCCAGGCGGGCGACGACCTCTCCGGCGTGGACCGCGTCGGCCTCCCACATCTGGAGAAGGACCAGGTTGAGTCCGGCGTTGGCCGCCAGGTCCACCGAGACGAACTCGGAGTATGTGGCGGTGCCCTTGCGCTCGATGACGACGGAGGCCTCGGAGTTGGTGCCGGCCTCGACCAGCAGGTGGCCGCGGGCGTCGGCGCCGTTCCCGGTCACCGTGATGGTGATGGGCGCCTCGACGACCGTGCCGGGCGCGATCGCCAGCACCTTCGCCCCACCGGAGTGGGCGGCGGCGACGGCCGATGCGCGGTCGCCCGGGGCGCGGACGGAGCGCTCGCGAGCGCTCGCCACGTCCAGGTCGGTCAGCGTG
>NZ_JBMDTW010000004.1:0-60072 GCF_048814985.1 Demequina pilifera | reverse complement strand
AGCTCCCAACCCCCCTCGCCACGTCCAGGTCGGTCAGCGTGACGCCGTCAGGGAGGTCGGGGACGTCCCAGTTCAGGGCGCCGCCGGCCTCGACGTCCTTGAGGACGGGAGCGAGGTCGCGGACGGCGGAGAACCGCCAGTCCTCCTCGCGTCCGGTCGGCATCGCGAACGCGTCCACGTCGAAGGACGTGGGACGGTCCGCGCGCGACGCGTCGGGGGTGGGAGCGGCGAGGCCGTGCGAGTGCGCGGCGTCGGACGTGGCTCGGGTGTGATCAGTGACGGTCAACCGACGGATCCTTCCATCTGCAGTTCGATGAGGCGATTCAGCTCGAGCGCGTACTCCATGGGCAGCTCGCGCGCGATGGGCTCGACGAACCCGCGCACGATCATGGCCATGGCCTCGGTCTCGGTCATGCCTCGGGACATGAGGTAGAACAGCTGGTCCTCGGACACCTTCGAGACGGAGGCCTCGTGGCCCATCTGGACGTCGTCCTCGCGCACGTCCACGTAGGGGTACGTGTCGGAGCGGCTGATCTGGTCCACGAGCAGCGCGTCGCACAGCACGTTGGACTTCGAGTTCTTGGCGCCCTCGAGCACTTGCACGAGCCCGCGGTAGCTGGTGCGACCGCCGCCGCGCGCGACCGACTTGGAGACGATCGAGCTCGACGTGTTGGGCGCGGCGTGCACCATCTTGGCGCCCGCGTCCTGGTGCTGGCCCTCGCCGGCGAAGGCGATCGACAGGGTCTCGCCGCGAGCGTGCTCGCCGAGGAGCCAGATCGCCGGGTACTTCATGGTGACCTTCGAGCCGATGTTGCCGTCGACCCACTCCATGGTGGCGCCCTCGGCGGCCGTGGCGCGCTTGGTGACCAGGTTGTACACGTTGTTCGACCAGTTCTGGATGGTCGTGTAGCGCACGCGGGCGTTCTTCTTGACGATGATCTCGACGACCGCGGAGTGCAGCGAGTCCGACGTGTAGATCGGCGCGGTGCAGCCCTCGACGTAGTGCACGTAGGAGCCCTCGTCCGCGATGATCAGCGTGCGCTCGAACTGGCCCATGTTCTCCGTGTTGATGCGGAAGTAGGCCTGCAGCGGGATGTCGACGTGCACGCCCGGGGGGACGTAGACGAACGATCCGCCGGACCACACGGACGTGTTCAGTGCGGCGAACTTGTTGTCGCCGGCCGGGATCACGGTGCCGAAGTACTGCTCGAACAGCTCCGGGTGCTCCTTGAGCGCGGTGTCGGTGTCCATGAAGATGACGCCCTGCTCCTCCAGGTCCTCGCGGATCTGGTGGTACACGACCTCGGACTCGTACTGAGCCGCGACGCCGGAGACCAGGCGCTGCTTCTCCGCCTCGGGGATGCCCAGCTTGTCGTACGTGCGCTTGATGTCCTCGGGCAGGTCCTCCCAGCTGGTGGCCTGCTTCTCGGTCGAGCGCACGAAGTACTTGATGTTGTCGAAGTGGATGCCCGAGAGGTCGGAGCCCCAGTGCGGCATCGGCTTCTTGCCGAACAGTTTGAGGCCCTTGAGACGCTGGTTCAGCATCCACTCGGGCTCGTCCTTCAGCGCGGAGATGTTGCGGACGACGTCCTCGGAGAGGCCGCGGGCCGCGATGGCGCCCGCCGCGTCGGAGTCGTGCCACCCGAACTCGTAAGAGCCGATCGAGTCGATGATCTCCTCATCGGTCTGCGCGGGAGCCTTGTCGGTGGGAGTGCTCATAGTCATCCTTCCTTAGCCGCCGCTGACGCGACGGGGATGGTCGTGGTGCACACGTGGGCGCCGCCTGCCAGGGTGGACAGGCGTTGGACGTGGACGTCGAGGACGCGGGAGAAGGCACGGGTCTCGGCCTCGCACCACTCGGGTGCTTCTTCCGCGATGGACTGGATGGGGCAGTGCCCCTGACACAACTGGACGGTGTAACCGCCGGGACCGGGCCGCACCGAGGTGGCGAAGCCCCTGTCCGCGAGCGCGCTCGACAAGGCGGCGACCCTCTCCGACATGGGCGCATCGGCCGGGACGACGGCGGCGAGCGCATGCTCGAGTTCGAGCGACTTGGCCTCCACGAACTCCTCGAGCTGGCCGTGCTCGCGCATGAACGTCATCGCGTCGACGGCGACGGACGTGTACGCGGTCGCAAGCGACTGCTGGCCTTCCGTCGTCGCGACGTAGGACTTGGCGGGACGGCCGCGGCCGCGCACGTGCTGACCGGGGGGCTCGTGCTCCTCGATCAGGCCGGAGTCGGAGAGCGCGCCCAGGTGCCGACGCACGCCGGCAGGCGTCACGCCGAGCTCGACCGCGAGGGTCGAGGCGGTGATGGGACCGGCGGAGGCGATGAGGCCCAGCACGCGGTCCCGGGTGGTGTCGTTGCCCAAGTGTCACTCCTTCCGTCCAGTGAACAGTCTTGTTGCCGAATTCGTTCCCGGCAAGCAAGGGATACCTAACTAGAGCGTTGCGTAATTCACCGAGCCTAGCCGCGTCCTCGGTTATGAGCGCCCCAACGAGGGCGTGACCCGGTCGGCCCGTCCGGTGCGGCAGGGATGGCAGACCCGCCGCGACACGCGATCTAGGATGGTTCTGTGCTCACCCGCCTTCTCGACTTCGTCGCGCGGCACGGTCGCGGCCTCACCATCGCGAACATCTTCACCCAGGCGGGGATCATCGTCACGGGCGGCGTGGTGCGCCTCACCGGCTCGGGCCTTGGCTGCTCGACATGGCCGCAATGCGAACCGGGCAGCTTCACCCCCGAGTTCCACCCCGAGAATTGGCTCCATCCGGCCGTCGAGTTCGGCAACCGGCTCCTCACCTTCGTGCTGGTGATCGTGGCGCTCGGCGTCGCGATAGCCGTGTGGCGGAACCGTCCTGACCTGAAGTGGCTGGGGCTCGTCCCCGGCATCGGCGTGATCGTTCAAGCGGTCGTGGGCGGAATCACCGTGTTGGTGGAGCTGCACCCGCTCGTGGTCGCCCCGCACCTGCTGCTCTCCGCGCTGCTGGTCTGGTACTCCGTCTGGCTTGCGCTGCAATACCGCCGCGCGCCCCGGCGCGCAGGACGGCCGATGCAGTGGTCGCTCCGCCTGTCGTCCCTCCTGGTCGTGGTGCTGCTCATCCTCGGCGCCCTCACCACCGGTGCCGGACCCCACTCGGGCGACATCAACGCGACCGAGCGCCTCGCGCTCGACCCCGCCGCGATTGCGCGCGCCCACGCCCTTACGGTCTGGGCCTTTGTCGCGTGCCTCGCGTGGATCATCTGGCGCGTGCGCAAGGACGTCTCCGAGGGTGACCGCGACGAGGTGCGCCGCGCGTGGGTGGTGCTACTCGTGGTCACGCTGGCGCAGGGTGCCATCGGTTACGTGCAGTACTTCACGGGCCTGCCCGAGGTGATCGTCGGGTTCCATCTGCTGGGGATCGGCGTCTTCACGGCCGCGCACTCGGCGGCGCACTACCTGCTGAGTTCGCGCAGCTCGCCCATCGCTCCCCGCTAGTACCGGCTCACCTCTGAAGGCGCGTCGCCTCAGGGCGCATCCAGGCCGCATCGGCGGCGCGGAGCGTCGCGAAGCCGTCGCGGCGCGCGCGATCCGCGCTGAGCAGACCTACCACCGCGGACGAGGCGCGCACGCGGCCGTCCATGACGGCCTCGACAGCATCGTCCAGCGACACCCACGCGCCGATCATGTCGCGCTCCTCGTCACGGCGCTCGTGGCGCTCCCCCTCGGGAACCTGCGCGATGCCGCGGGCCAGGAAGACCCGCACGGTCTCGGAGCTGGACCCGCCGGACGGGCAGTAGTCCACGAGCGTGTGCCACTCGGTGGCGGTGAGGTCCGCCTCTTCGTGCAGCTCACGTCTGGCAGCGTCGACCGGGGCCTCGCCGCCGACGTCGAGCAGCCCTGCGGGCGGCTCCCAGCACTCGGCGCCCACAGGGTGCCGGTACTGCCGCACCAGATAGACGCGGTCCTGATCGTCCAGGGCGATGATCACCACCGCGCCCGTGTGGCGCAGGTAGTCGCGAGTGACGACCCCGGACTCCCCTAGGTCCACCTCGTCGCTCGCGACGTCCCACACGTGGCCCTGAAAGCGCTCATGGGTCGCGAGAACGGGGCGCACCCCGGGCTGGTCCGCGAGAGGCTCGTCCGCCATCAGGCGGTCGCGGGCTCGGCGGCCGTCGCGGACGCCTCCTCGCGCACCTCGAGGACCGCGCCGATGAGCCCGGCGAACAACGGGTGCGCCTTCGTGGGCCGCGACAGGAACTCGGGGTGGGCCTGCGTGGAGATGTAGTACGGGTGAGTCTCGCGCGGGAGCTCGACGAACTCGACGAGCTCACGGTCGGGAGACTCCCCCGAGACCACGAGACCCGCGTCCTCGAGCTGCTGGCGGTAGGCGTTGTTGACCTCGTAGCGGTGCCGGTGACGCTCCCCCACAGCCGTGTCGCCGTACGTCTGCGCGGCGACCGAGCCCTCCTTGAGGACGGCCTGGTACTCGCCCAGGCGCATGGTGCCGCCCATGTCGCCCGCGCCGTCAATGAATTCGTGCTGCTCCTCCATCGTGGCGACCACGGGGTGAGGCGTGCCGGGGTCGAACTCGGAGCTCGAGGCCCCCGCGAGACCCAGCACGTTGCGCGCGTACTCCATCACCATGGTCTGCAGACCCAGGCAGATGCCGAGCGTGGGGACGCGGTTCTCGCGGGCCCAGCGCAGCGCGCCGATCTTGCCGTCCACGCCGCGCACGCCGAAGCCGCCGGGCACGAGCACGGCGTCCACGCCGCCCAGCGCCTTCTCGGCGCCCTCGGGCGTCTGGCACGTGTCGGACGCGACCCACCGGATGCTCACCTTGGCGTTGTGGTGGAAGCCGCCGGCACGCAGCGCCTCCCCCACGGACAGGTAGGCGTCGGGCAGGTCGATGTACTTGCCGACCAGCGCGACCTCGACCTCGTGCGCGGGGCGGTGCACGCGGTCCAGGACCTTCTGCCACGCTCCCCACTCGACGTCGTGGAACGGCAGGTTGAGTCGGCGCACCACGTAGGCGTCGAGGCCCTCGGAGTGCAGCACGCGCGGGATGTCGTAGATGCTGGGGGCGTCCTTGGCGGTGACGACCGCCTCGCCCTCCACGTCGCACATCAGCGCGATCTTGTTCTTCATCGCCTGCGGGATCTCGCGGTCCGCGCGGCACACGATGGCATCGGGCTGGATGCCGATCGAGCGCAGCGCCGCGACGGAGTGCTGGGTGGGCTTGGTCTTGAGCTCGCCGGACGGGCCGATGTACGGCACCAGGGACACGTGCAGGAAGAACACGTTGTCGCGGCCCACGTCGTGGCGGATCTGGCGCGCGGCCTCGAGGAAGGGCTGCGACTCGATGTCGCCGACGGTGCCGCCCACCTCGGTGATGATGACGTCGTACTCGGGACCGGCCTGGTCACGCATGCGGCGCTTGATCTCGTCGGTGATGTGCGGGATGACCTGGACCGTGTCGCCCAGATACTCGCCGCGCCGCTCCTTGGCGATCACCTGCGAGTACACCTGGCCGGTGGTGACGTTGGAGCTCGCGGACAGCTTGACGTCCAGGAACCGCTCGTAGTGGCCGATGTCGAGGTCGGTCTCGGCGCCGTCGTCGGTGACGAAGACCTCGCCGTGCTGGAAGGGGTTCATGGTGCCCGGATCCACATTCAGGTAGGGATCGAGCTTCTGCATCGTCACGCGCAGTCCGCGCGAGCGCAAGAGGCGTCCGAGGGACGATGCAGTAAGGCCTTTGCCAAGGGAGGAAACGACGCCTCCCGTGACAAAGATGTGACGGGTGACATGGTCCGTGTTGGACATAAATCGCGTTCGCTCCACGGGCTTCAACACTAACAGCGATTCGCGGCGCGCGGACCGCGACGCCTCACGAGCGTGACCGATTCGTCACGAGCCGGGCGCCGGAACCAGCGTGCGCCCCTCCCCGGGTCCGTAGTGCCCGACCGTGCCGGCGAGGGCCTGCGCCGTCGCGAGCGGAACGGAGATCTGGCCGTACTGGTCGGTGCCCTCGACCACGGTCGCGACGACGGCCGATGCGTCCGGCGAGTTCTGCACCGCGCTCGGCAGGTCTCCGGGCAGGTCAGGGCCCGAGGCCACCGTCACGCCGGGTGTGTACTCGGCCAGGATGACCGCGGTCGCGGCGAGAGAGCTCGAGAACTCGGCCCGCACGGATTCCTCCTGCGACCCCGGCCCTGCGACCAGGACGAAGGACTCGATAGGCGCGGTGGCGGTGCCGGACACCAGCTCGGCCTCGATCAGCAGGTCCAGCAGCAGCGCGGAGCGTTCCGTCGCGTTGGCGGGGTCCGGGAAGTCGGTGTCTGCCAGGTCGGACTCGGTCGATCCGGGCGGCAGCAGCCCCGGCATGAGCGCCTGCGCGAGCGCGTGCGACAGGACCGTCGAGGGGGACGTCTCCGCGTCCACCCCCACCACGTTGGGAGCCATGGTGGACGCGAGCGACGAGCGGAACGCGGTCTGATCGGGATCGGTCCACGCCTCCTCGATCACGAGCTCGCCCGAGACGGTGGCCCCGGCCTGCACCAGTCGGTCGCGGACGCCGGCACCGTCCTCGGGCGCCGGCTGCGCGACCTCGACGGTCGCCACGGAGACTCCCAGGAGGGTGCCGTCCAGAAGCGTGGGGGCTGCCTCGTCCGCGAACTGCTGCGCGGTCGTGGTCTGTGCCATGGCCGCATCCGCGTCCGCACGCGCGGACTCGGCCTCCTGCTCCAGGCTCATGATCTGATCGGACAGATCGCCGACGAGAGCGTCGCGCATGGGACCGGATCCGAGGACGACGCCGACCGCGAGCGCCAGGAACACGGCCACGAGAGACACCACGTGGTATCGGAAATCCTTCATCATGCGCCACCGATCCACGAGTTGACCATCGTCCACAGGTCCTCGGCCCAGGCCCGCCCGGCGGGCGTCGACCATACTGCCGCCCCGAGCGCCACCAACCCGGCCACGACCAGCAGCACGAGCGTCATGGGCGAGTACCGGTGCCGGTACACCTGCGCGAGGGCGGGCGCGTCGACGATGCTCGTGCCGGCCTGCAGCCGCGCGAGGAACGTGCCCGAGGCGTCCGCCTGGGAGGTGTCCAGGTAGTCCTGAAGCGAGGACTCGACTCCCACGGTCACGATGACGGACGCGCCCTGCGTGTGCGCGAGCAGGATCGCGAGCGCGGTCGAGGACAGCGACGAGTCGGAGACGGTGTGCGCGAGCCCCAGCGCGTCGATGCGGGCCTGTCCCGAGGCTCCCCCGCGCGGCTCGTGCAGCAGCACGCGGTCCGCCGAGCGCAGCGCGTCGTCTCCCACGCCGTCGACGTCGCCGATGATCAGGTGAGGCGCCGATGCCAGCTCGAGGGTCGCATCGGCCGCATGCCCGACCGCGATGAGGATGGGGCGGTGGTCGCGAATGTAGCGCCGGATCGAGGCGATCTGCTCGCGGTGGCGGAAACCGGGCGCGACGACCACGACGTGGCGGCCCTCGAGGTCCAGGCCCACGTCCGGCAGCCCCGCCCCGTCGAGGATCGTGTCCGCCTCGCGCTCGACGTGATCCATCGCGTTGGCGGTGAACGTCGCGAGCTGCACGCGCATGCCCTCGGTGGCGTCCTGCATCGCGTCGGCGAGGACATCGTCGGTCACCTCGCGCCCGTCGGCGACGACCGTGCCGTCGACCAGCACCTGGGAGCCAGAGACGGTCGCCTTCGCGCCGTCCTTGGCACCGAGGATCGCGCTGCCGACCTCGTCGATGAGCGGCACTCCCGCCTCGAGCAGCACGCGCGGGCCGCCGGTCGGGTAGCGGCCGGAGATCGAGGCCTTGACGTCGATGACCGCGCCGGGCCGGCGCGCGGCGATCTCCTCGGCGGATTGCTGGTCGAGGTCCAGAATGTCGATGACGGCCACCTCGCCGGGACGCAGGCGCCGCAGCAGCGCCCTGACGCTCGGTTCGATGCGCAGTGCGCCGGTGACGGTGCCGTCGCCCGCGTGGGTGGTGCGGTCGGATCGGCTCATGCCGTCATCGTGCCACGGCGGAGCCCTCCAACAGCTCAAGCGCATGGGCGCGTGCGGTCGTCGAGTCCTCCTGGCCCGACAGCAGCCGCGCGACCTCCTGCACGCGATCCTCGCCGTCGACGGGACCCACCTGCGCGCGCGTGACCGCGCCGTCGGTGGACTTCGCGACCACCACGTGGGTGTGCGCGAACGCGGCGACCTGCGCGAGGTGGGTGACGACGATGACCTGGTGGGTGCGCGCCAGTTCGGCGAGCCGGTTGCCGACCGCGACCGCGGCCTTGCCTCCCACCCCCGCGTCGACCTCGTCGAAGATGAAGGTGCGGCCGGGGCTCTCGGACTCGTGGTCGGCGTCGGCGCCGGCGAGGGACACCTCGATCGCGAGCATGATGCGTGACAGCTCGCCGCCGCTCGCGGCCTCGGCGACCGGCCGGTGCGGCGCCCCCGGGTGGGAGGCGAGGGTCATGGTGACGACGTCCGCTCCATGTGCGGCGGGCTCGGTGCGCTCGACCTGGACGGCCAGGTCCGCGTCGGGCATCGCCAGCCGCGACAGCTCCTCGCGCACCGCGGCCGCGAGCCGGTCGCCGGCGGCGCCGCGCGCCTCGTGGAGCGCCTGCGCGGCGGTGTCGAGTGAGTCGCGCGTGCGGGACTCCTCTGCTCGGCGCTGCTCGAGGGTCTCGTCCCACGCGTCGTCCTGCGCGACTCGGGGGCGAGCGGTCTCGGCGTACTCGAGCACCGCGTCGACATCGGGCACGCCGATGCGCCGCATCAAGGTCGCGAGATCGGAGCGGCGCTGGTGGATCTCGTCGAGGCGACCCGGGTCGGCGTCGAGACGGTCCAGGTAGGACGCGAGTTCGCTGGCGACGTCGGTCGCACCGTACGAGAAGTCGGCGAGCCGCTCTTCGAGCGTCGCGAGCGTGGCGTCGTGCCGCGCGGCGTCCGCGAGGGCCCGTCGCGCCGCCTCGAGGACCGCCACCACTGTGACCTCCTCCTCGCCCGCGATCGCCGCGTGCGCGGCCGCGGTGCCCGTGCGCACCGCCTCGGCATTCTCGAGGACCTGCGCCTCCGCCACGAGGGCCTGATCCTCGCCCTGTTGGGGTGCGAGCTCGTCGATCGCCGCAAGGTCGTCGCGGAGCCGGGCGACCTCGGCCCGCTCGGCGTCGGCGCCCTCCTGCATGCGGCGCAGCGCCTCCGCGGCGTCGGTCCACGCCTCCCAGGCCCGCAGGTACTCGCGGCGCGCGGCCGTCACGTGCGAGCCGCCGTACGCGTCGAGGGTGTCCCGCTGACGCGCGGCCGAGCGCAGGCGCACCTGGTCCGACTGGCCGTGCACCGTCACCAGCTCCGCTGCGACCTCGGCCAACAGGCTCTGCGGCACGGTGCGCGCGCCCATGACGGAGCGCGAGCGGGTGGTCGCGCCCACCGTGCGCGCCACCACCACCGAGCCGTCGTCCTCGACCGCCACCCCCGCATCGGCCAGCCGCTCGGCGAGCGGACCCTCGGCGGGGACGTCGATGACCGCCTCGGCGACTGCCGCCTCGGCGCCCGTGCGCACGGTGGCGGGAACGGTCTTCGCGCCCAGGATCAGTCCCAGGCCCGTGAGCACCATGGTCTTGCCCGCCCCGGTCTCGCCCGTGACGCACGTGAGGCCCGGGCCGAACTCGAGCCGCGCGGACTCGATCACCCCCAGGTCAGAGATGGTCAGTTCGTGCAGCACGGATCAGCCGTCCTCGTCGGGGCCGCCGGCGCGGGTCGGGGTCGGTGCGTCCACGGGCTCCTCGGCCACGGGCCAGGCGTCACCGTGGATCTCCCGACCGATCGGCTTGGGGTGCGAGCGCTCGCCGCGCCAGCCGTCGGTGGGCAGCGAGAACTTCTGCACGAGCCGGGAGGTGAAGGGCGCATCGGACATCCGCGCGAGCTTGACGGTGTGGTCCCCGCGCCGAATGTCCACCACGCCGCCGCGCTCCACCAAGATGCTGCGGGCGCCGTCGAGCACCACCTGGCCGGAGGACTCGGAACCAGGCACCACCTGAATGGCGAACGATGACTGGGGACCCACGACGAGCGGCCGCGCGAACAGCGCGTGCGCGGCGAGGGGCACCAGCAGCAGGGCGTCGACATCCGGCCACAGCACGGGGCCGCCCGCGGAGAACGCGTGAGCCGTCGAACCGGTCGCGGTGGCGACCACCAGCCCGTCGCAGCCGAAGCTCGACAGGGGCTCGCCGTCCACCGCGAGCATCACTTCGAGAGTGCGCAGCCGGTTGGCGCGCTCGAGAGTGGCCTCGTTGAGCGCCCAGCCGTGCTGTTCGGCTCCGTCGGGGCCGGTCACGGTGACGTGGAGGGTGCGACGCTCCTCCACGGTGTAGTCGCCCGCCGCGAGCCGCTGCGCCGCCGAGGCGACGTCCTCCCGCTCGAGCTCGGCGAGGAAGCCCACCCGACCGAGGTTCACGCCCAGCAGCGGGATGTCCGTGCCGTGAGTCTTGCGCGCGGCGTGCAGCATCGTGCCGTCGCCGCCGAGCACGATGGCGGCCTCGATGGGCTCGGAGACGCCGGCAGTGAAATCAGTGCAGGACTCGATGCCCGCGTCCGTCAGCACGCGCGCCACCTCGTCTCCGGCCTCGAGAGTCTCGGGTCGGTGCGGGTTCGCGACGATCAGGATCCTGCGGGTCATGCCTCTCCCTTCACCTCGCGTGCGATGGCTTCCTCCAGGGAATCGCCCTCGAGCACGGGACGCGTGTGCGCGTCACCAGCCCCAGCCTGCCAGACGGATGAGCCCCAGACGAAGAACTCCACATTGCCCTGAGGTCCAGGCAAGGGACTGCGGGCCACGCGGTGAAGCGTGAGGCCCGCATCGGCCATCGCCCGGGCGACGCCCAGGACGGCCGATGCTCGGGCGGCGGGGTCGGTGACCACGCCTCGGGCGCTCAGGCGCCCGCGGCCCACCTCGAACTGCGGCTTGACCATCAGCACGTGGTCCGCGCCCGGGCCCGCGAAGTCCGCCACCGCGGGGATCACGAGCGGCAGCGCGATGAAGGACAGGTCCGCCACCACCAGATCGACCCCGGCGCCGGGCGACGCGGCGTCCAGGTCGCGGACATTGACGCCCTCGCGCGTGGTGACACGCGGGTCCGCGGCGATGCTGGCGGCGAGCTGGCCGTGGCCGACGTCGACGGCGAGCACGTGAGCGGCGCCGCGCTCGAGCAGCACCTGGGTGAAGCCGCCGGTGGACGCCCCCGCGTCGAGGGCGCTCTTGCCGTCGACGGTGAGCCCGTCGCGCGCGCACTCGTCGAGAGCTCCGATGAGCTTGTGGGCGGCTCGGGAGACGTAGCGGCCCGCGCCGGGAGCCACCGACAGCTCGGCCTCGTCAGACACTGGCGTGGCGGGCCTGGTCGCGACGACGCCGTCGACGGTGACGGCGGCCGCGGCGATCAGTTCCTGAGCGTGAGAGCGGGACCGGGCCAGCCCGCGCGCATGAAGCGCCCGGTCTAAGCGCATGAGTGCCCTGCTGTCTGTGCTGCGCTTGAAGTCTGGGCTTGCGCTGATGTCTCTACTGCTCTTCGCGCATGCGCGAGGACAGCGAGTCCTGGATCTTGTCGAAGAATTCGGCCTGCTTGTCGAGGTCGTCCGGGAGCTCCGTGACAGCGGCGAGCGCCTGTCGGACCTCGGCGGGGTACTTGACCTCACCCAGGGGCTCGCGCTGGTCTTTGAGTTCACCCATGAGTGGAGCGTACCTCCACGCCCGGAGTCACCTCAACCCTCACCTCATGCCCCGCGTCCGCGGCAGCCCACGCGGCGGCGCAGGCTGCGCGCGCGCCGTCGAGACCGTCAGGTCCGGCCTCCGACTCGTCGACGTGCAGCTCTCCCCCGTCGACCCACGCGGTGGCCCCGCGCACGCGCCAGCGGTCGCCCTCGCTCACGGGAGCCGGGTGCGGCACCGCCAGCGCGGACAGGTCGCGGCCCAGGAAGGATGGCCGGTCGGTGGGCGGAGCCATGATCGCCTCGCGCACGCCGTCGACTCCGGTGAGCACCAGCAGACCAGGGAACCCTGCGGCGCGCCCGCCCTTGAGGTCGGTGTCCAGGCGATCGCCGATCACCATGGGTCGCTTCGCATCCGCCTTCGCGGCGGCGAGCCGGAACATGGCGGGCTCGGGCTTGCCCGCGCCCGGCGGCACCACGCCCGTGGCGGTCACCACCACGTTGACGAGAGCGCCATTGCCCGGGGCCACGCCGCGCTCGTTGGGAATCGTCAGGTCCTTGTTCGATGCGAAGTACCGTGCCCCCGCGCGGATCGCATACGACGCCTCGGCCAGCTCCCGCCACGAGACGTCGGGCGAAAAGCCCTGCACCACCGCATCGGGCGCCGGGTCGGCGGAGTCCACGATGTCGTAGCCGGCCTCAGCGACGGCGGTGCGAAGTCCGGCACCGCCGACCACGTAGACGCTGGACCCCTTGTCGAGCGACTCGAGCATGAGGGCTGCGACGGCCTGAGCCGCGGTCATCACCTCGCCGACGCTCGCCGGCATCCCCAGGTCGGTCAGGTGTGCGGCGACCGTCTGGGGCTCGCGTGACGCGTTGTTGGTCACGAACACCACGCTCATCCCGGCCTCCCGCGCGGCCGCCAGGCCGGGAGGAGCCGACGGGATCGCGTGCGGGCCCCGGTACGTCACGCCGTCGAGGTCGACGAGCGCCGTGTCGAAGGCGGTGAACAGGGGTGCGTCGGAACCGAGCAGGCGGGACTCGCTCATGAGGTCCTTCCGGTCGTGTCGTCGTCGGAGGTGGACTCGCCGCTCGTCGCGTCCGCGTCGCCCGTCGACTCCGCGACGGGCTCGTCCACGGGTTCGGGGAGTTCGGCCACGTCGTACACGGTCACATCGAACTCGATCTCGCCGTCCTCGTCCACCGTCGCGAGGCCGGCCTCGAGGGCATCGGCATCCGAGTCGCGGCCCAGCGCCCGCAGCACGGGCACCGTCGCCTCATCGATCCGCGCGCGAAGGTCCGCGTCCGTGGTGGCGATGCGCCTGAGGCCCACGAGCGCCGCCTCGACGTCGCCGAGGTCCAGTCGCGCGCCGGCCGCGACGATCTCCAGCTCTGCGCGGGCGTGAGCCGACAGCTGCTCCGCGTCGTCGCTGCGCGCGAGGTCGATCGCGCGCTCGGGCCTGCCGAGTCCGCGTTCGCAATCGGCCATGAGAGGCAGGTACTCGTGAGAGCCGTTGAGGCGGCGCACGGTCCGCAGCTCGCGCAGCGCCTCCGTGTATCGCCCGGTCGCATAGGCCGCGAGGGCGTTGGCCTCGCGCACCACATCCACCCGCCCGCCGCGCTGAAGCGCGACCTGGGCGTGTCGATACGCAAGCTCCGGGTCGATCTCGATGAGAGCCCCGGCCATGATCAGGTGGCGGCCCACGTCCTCGGCATTGTCCTTGCTCAGGGTGCGCAGGCGCTGGCGCACCTCGCGATCCAGCTGGCCGAAGGTGATCTCATCAGGAATCTCGGGTGCCTCGACGACGGGCCGCTGCATGGAGCGGTCCCCGCGTCGCGAACCGCCGTCGTCACGCTCGGAGCGACGGTCGTCGCGCCGCACGGCATCACGGCCACCCGTCCGGGATCCCGCACCTCCATACGACGGGCGGTCACCCCTCTCGGGACGTCCGCGGGAGTCGCCCCGACCGCGAGAATCGGGGCCACCACGTGAGCCTGAACCGCCGCGTGAATCTGAACCGCCGCGTGAAAAGCGGTCGCCGGAGCGGCCGTCCTGACGGGATGCGTCGAGACGGCCATAGCGACTTGAGCCGCCTGCGCGGGAGTCGCCGCGCGGCGATGTGCCACGATCCTGGGCACTTCGAGACTGCGTGCCGCTTGCGCCGCGGTCGCCCCACTGGGGACGGTCTCGGCTCTGCGACCGCTCGGGTCGTGCACCACCTGCGCCCCGCTGGGCACGATCATCGCGCCCGGCACCGCCGCCGCCAGCAGGCCGAGAGTCTCGACGCCGAGCGTCTGAGCCTCCGGCTCGAGCGTCGGGCCTGTCACCGTCACGACCGGAACGCCCGCCGGCAGCGCCGCTGCGGGGTCGTCCACGATCGCCGCCGGCGCGCCCCTCCGAGGGCGCGCCAAATCCGCCGCGCGCAGCATCACCTGCGTTGCGGCGGGGTCCCCCAATCGCTGGAGGTCGTGTGGGTCCGCTCTTTCGAGGGGACGTGCGGTCGTCGCTCGATGGCGCACCTTCGCCAGAGCGCTCCGAGCGCTGCTCTTCGTCTCCGCTGTCGCCGTGTCGATCAGACATGACTCTCCGATCCCTGAAAAGGGCTGTTGCCGATGAACATTCTCGCAAAAATGACGAAGGGCCGCCCAGCATTGGGCGGCCCTTCGTAGAAAGAATGTCCCGCTGCGACCTACTCTCCCACACCCTCACGAGTGCAGTACCATCGGCGCTGAGAGGCTTAGCTTCCGGGTTCGGAATGGAGCCGGGCGTTTCCCTCTCGCTATGACAGCGGAAACTCTATTGAGATATCAGTTACCCGACCGTATCTCGGGAACCGCATAGTGGACGCATAGCACATTGATAAAAGTCAAGTTATCGGCCTATTAGTACCGGTCAGCTTCAAGAGTCGTTAGTCCTCTCTTCCACATCCGGCCTATCAACCCAGTGGTCTGCTGGGGGCCTCTCGAGACGAATCTCATGGAAATCTCATCTTGAGACCGGCTTCCCGCTTAGATGCTTTCAGCGGTTATCCGTTCCGAACGTAGCCAACCAGCCGTGCTCCTGGCGGAACAACTGGCACACCAGAGGTTCGTCCAACCCGGTCCTCTCGTACTAGGGTCAGATTCTCTCAAATTTCCTGCGCGCGCAGCGGATAGGGACCGAACTGTCTCACGACGTTCTAAACCCAGCTCGCGTACCGCTTTAATGGGCGAACAGCCCAACCCTTGGGACCAACTCCAGCCCCAGGATGCGACGAGCCGACATCGAGGTGCCAAACCATGCCGTCGATATGGACTCTTGGGCAGGATCAGCCTGTTATCCCCGGGGTACCTTTTATCCGTTGAGCGCTGGCGCTTCCACATGCCACCAGCGGGTCACTAGTCCCGACTTTCGTCCCTGCTCGACCTGTCAGTCTCACAGTCAAGCTCCCTTGTACACTTGCACTCGCCACCTGATTGCCAACCAGGCTGAGGGAACCTTTGGGCGCCTCCGTTACTCTTTGGGAGGCAACCGCCCCAGTTAAACTACCCACCAGGCACTGTCCCTGATCCGGATTACGGACCGAAGTTAGATATCCAGAGTGATCAGAGTGGTATTTCAACAATGACTCCACCAATACTGGCGTATCGGCTTCAACGTCTCCCACCTATCCTACACAAACCACACCGAATACCAATACCAAGCTATAGTAAAGGTCCCGGGGTCTTTCCGTCCTGCTGCGCGTAACGAGCATCTTTACTCGTAGTGCAATTTCGCCGAGTTCACGGTTGAGACAGCGGAGAAGTCGTTACGCCATTCGTGCAGGTCGGAACTTACCCGACAAGGAATTTCGCTACCTTAGGATGGTTATAGTTACCACCGCCGTTTACTGGGGCTTAAATTTTGAGCTTCGCCTTGCGGCTAACCCATCCTCTTAACCTTCCAGCACCGGGCAGGCGTCAGTCCGTATACATCGTCTTGCGACTTCGCACGGACCTGTGTTTTTAGTAAACAGTCGCTTCTCCCTGGTCTCTGCGGCCTTCAAACGCTCCGGAAGCAAGTTCCTTCACGCCTCAGGCCCCCCTTCTCCCGAAGTTACGGGGGCATTTTGCCGAGTTCCTTAACCGTGATTCACTCGATCGCCTTAGTATTCTCTACCTGATCACCTGAGTCGGTTTGGGGTACGGGCGGCTAGAACCTCGCGCCGAGGTTTTTCTTGGCAGCATAGGATCACCAGTTTCCCGCTATTGCGGTCACTATCAGCTCTCAGGCTATGTGAGTCGCGGATTTGCCTACGACTCGCCCTACAACCTTGGACGTGGACTACCATCGCCACGCCTGGCTACCTTCCTGCGTCACCCCTGTTAATACGCTTGCTTACTACGGACTTGGTTCGCGCGCTCCATCACGTTCCTCCGAAGAGTTCAGTGACTTCGGGCGCTTAGCATTATCTGCCTCTGCATGGGCGGTTCTTCGCCGGTACGGGAATATCAACCCGTTGTCCATCGACTACGCCTGTCGGCCTCGCCTTAGGTCCCGACTTACCCAGGGCGGATTAACCTGGCCCTGGAACCCTTGATCATTCGGCGGACGGGTTTCTCACCCGTCTTTCGCTACTCATGCCTGCATTCTCACTCGTGTGGCGTCCACCGCTGGGTCACCCCGCGACTTCACTCGCCACACGACGCTCCCCTACCCATCCACACGCTTGGATCCGAAGATCAGGCAATGTGTGAATGACACAACTTCGGCGGTGTACTTGAGCCCCGCTACATTGTCGGCGCGGAATCACTTGACCAGTGAGCTATTACGCACTCTTTCAAGGGTGGCTGCTTCTAAGCCAACCTCCTGGTTGTCTGTGCAACTCCACATCCTTTCCCACTTAGCACACGCTTAGGGGCCTTAGTTGGTGTTCTGGGCTGTTTCCCTCTCGACTATGAAGCTTATCCCCCACAGTCTCACTGCTGCGCTCTCACTTACCGGCATTCGGAGTTTGGCTGACGTCAGTAACCTGGTGAGGCCCATTAGCCATCCAGTAGCTCTACCTCCGGTAAGAAACACGCAACGCTGCACCTAAATGCATTTCGGGGAGAACCAGCTATCACGAAGTTTGATTGGCCTTTCACCCCTATCCACAGCTCATCCCCTCGGTTTTCAACCCAAGTGGGTTCGGTCCTCCACGCGGTCTTACCCGCGCTTCAACCTGGCCATGGATAGATCACTTCGCTTCGGGTCTAGAGCACGCGACTCAGACGCCCTATTCGGACTCGCTTTCGCTACGGCTGCCCCTCACGGGTTAACCTTGCCACGTACCACTAACTCGCAGGCTCATTCTTCAAAAGGCACGCCGTCACCCCTGCTAGGGAGGCTCCGACGGATTGTAAGCACACGGTTTCAGGTACTATTTCACTCCCCTCTCGGGGTACTTTTCACCTTTCCCTCACGGTACTGTTCCGCTATCGGTCAGTGGGTAGTATTTAGGCTTACAGAGTGGTCTCTGCGGATTCACACGGGATTTCTCGGGCCCCGTGCTACTTGGGATGACTCTCAGGAGTCCGCGCAATTTCGTCTACGGGGGTCACACCCTCTGTGCCGGGCCTTTCAATGCCCTTCGACTATTACACGGATTTTTGACTCCTTGAGAGAGCGGTAGCTCTCTCCAAAAGGTCCCACAACCCCGCCAACGCAACGCCTACCGGCTATCACACGCTGACGGTTTGGCCTCTTCCGCTTTCGCTCGCCACTACTCACGGAATATCTCTTCCTGTCGGTACTGAGATGTTTCACTTCCCGACGTTCCCTCCACTCGCCCTATGTGTTCAGGCGAGGGTCACTGGACATGACTCCAGCGGGGTTTCCCCATTCGGACATCCTCGGATCGAAGCTTGTTTGCCAGCTCCCCGAGGCTTATCGCAGGCTACAACGTCCTTCTTCGGCTCCCACTGCCAAGGCATCCACCATGTGCTCTTAAAAACTTGACTACAGAAATCAAAGATGCTCGCGTCCACTATGCAGTTCTCAAGGTGCGGGCGGGCCCACCTACCACTGGCGCCTGCCTCGCTGAGCGAGGTGGTTCATCCAGATCCGGTGGTCCGTCCAGCCGGCCATAAGGCCAGCCTGAGGTGAGCTTTCGCCCGATCCCTCAGGACCCAACAGTGTGCCATGCAGCGACTTCTCCATTACTCACGCGTTCCAGCCCTAGGGCGTACTTGGTGAGTGGTGCGTCTATCGCTGCCACGTCGATGTTCCATCCATGAGCTCTCGCCGTTCTACGTATGAGAACGAAACGAGATTTGGACGCTCCTGAGAGCGCCAAGTGCTCCTTAGAAAGGAGGTGATCCAGCCGCACCTTCCGGTACGGCTACCTTGTTACGACTTAGTCCCAATCGCCAATCCCACCTTAGACGTCTCCCTCCCGAGGGTTAGGCCGACGTCTTCGGGTGTTACCGACTTTCGTGACTTGACGGGCGGTGTGTACAAGGCCCGGGAACGTATTCACCGCAGCGTTGCTGATCTGCGATTACTAGCGACTCCAACTTCATGAGGTCGAGTTGCAGACCTCAATCCGAACTGAGACCGGCTTTTTGGGATTCGCTCCACCTTACGGTATCGCAGCCCATTGTACCGGCCATTGTAGCATGCGTGAAGCCCAAGACATAAGGGGCATGATGATTTGACGTCATCCCCACCTTCCTCCGAGTTGACCCCGGCAGTCTCCTATGAGTCCCCACCATTACGTGCTGGCAACATAGGACGAGGGTTGCGCTCGTTGCGGGACTTAACCCAACATCTCACGACACGAGCTGACGACAACCATGCACCACCTGTATACCCCCCCGAAGGACTCCCTATCTCTAGGGATAAAGGGTATATGTCAAGCCTTGGTAAGGTTCTTCGCGTTGCATCGAATTAATCCGCATGCTCCGCCGCTTGTGCGGGCCCCCGTCAATTCCTTTGAGTTTTAGCCTTGCGGCCGTACTCCCCAGGCGGGGCACTTAATGCGTTAGCTGCGACGCGGAACTCATGGAAAGAGCCCCACATCTAGTGCCCACCGTTTACGGCATGGACTACCAGGGTATCTAATCCTGTTCGCTCCCCATGCTTTCGCTCCTCAGCGTCAGTAGTGGCCCAGAGACCTGCCTTCGCCATTGGTGTTCCTCCTGATATCTGCGCATTCCACCGCTACACCAGGAATTCCAGTCTCCCCTACCACACTCTAGTCTGCCCGTACCCACTGCAGTCCCGAGGTTGAGCCTCGGGATTTCACAGCAGACGCGACAAACCGCCTACGAGCTCTTTACGCCCAATAATTCCGGACAACGCTTGCGCCCTACGTATTACCGCGGCTGCTGGCACGTAGTTAGCCGGCGCTTCTTCTGTAGGTACCGTCACTTTCGCTTCTTCCCTACTGAAAGGGGTTTACAACCCGAAGGCCTTCATCCCCCACGCGGCGTCGCTGCATCAGGCTTGCGCCCATTGTGCAATATTCCCCACTGCTGCCTCCCGTAGGAGTCTGGACCGTGTCTCAGTTCCAGTGTGGCCGGTCGCCCTCTCAGGCCGGCTACCCGTCGTCGCCTTGGTGAGCCATTACCTCACCAACAAGCTGATAGGCCGCGAGTCCATCCCAGACCGATAAATCTTTCCAGACGATGACCATGCGATCTCGTCTCGTATCCGGTATTAGCACCGGTTTCCCGATGTTATTCCAGAGTCTGGGGCAGGTTACTCACGTGTTACTCACCCGTTCGCCACTGATCACCCGGAGCAAGCTCCAGGGTCACCGTTCGACTTGCATGTGTTAAGCACGCCGCCAGCGTTCGTCCTGAGCCAGGATCAAACTCTCCGTGAATGCTTATTAGCAATCCGGCAAGCCGGTTTACTTACATAACGAAGTGGTTCCGAAGAACCGTTTAATCTCTAGCTTCGAACAAAATGTCACTGACATTTCGTTGTCTACCAAAGGAATCCTGCATCCCATTGCTAGAGCAAAAGCTCTACCGCCGAGATGCCGGAGTTTTTGGCATCGACTATGTGGCACACTGTTGAGTTCTCAAGGTTCGGACGCGCACCGTCTAGGGCTTTTTAGGCCGTAGTCCGGGGCAACCCTTATAAGTTACGCGCTTGTTTCCGCTCTGTCAAATCGCTGTCTCAGCGCTTGCCATTATGCGTTCCCTTGCGGCAACTCGATTAAGTTACTTGCCTGTCATTAACGTGTCAAATCGCTATTCGCGACTCACCGCTAACCCCGATCAGGCAACTCGGTTAAGTTACTCGGCCGCATTCAGCGTGTCAAATCGCACTCTGTGCGATTTCCACTTGGCTGAACCCATCCGGGCAACCCTGCCAACTTACCCCTTTGCTTTCGGGCTGTCAACTCGCCTTGCCGGCGAACTTCAGCACCCGATCCCGCAGGGGGCTCTCCATCGTACATCACCTCGGTCGCGGTTGCGACCGCGGCTCTGAGTGCGATGGGTAGCTGTCCATGGGGCTTCTCGTGGCCTTCTTCAGTCCTCCGAGAAGCGCTTCCGTCGTTGGCAGCGAGTGAAACATTACGGCTGAGTTACACCCAAGTCAAATCCCGGCCGTCCGGGCGTGTCGCCCTCGACGGCGAGACATCATGCCTGGCAGATAGCGAATCACGGCGCGGGCGGGTCCGGGCTCACGCGTGGATGCGTGCAAGTCCCGCAGACTTTTTTCCACGGCGCAGCACGTACCAGCCCCCCGCGAGCGGCGGGTGGTCGCCCACGGCTGCCTCGATTGACGTCACCTTCACGTTGTTGACGTACGCGCCGCCGTCCTGGACCGCGCGACGGGCGTCGGACTTGGATCCCACGATCCCCGACTCCGCGAGCGCGTCGATGACGGAGGCGTCCGGCGAGATGTCCACGGCGCCGAGTGCGTCCGCGCACCCCTGCAGCGTGGCCTCGTCGAGGCCGACCAGCTCTCCCCTGCCGAAGATCGCTTGAGAGGCGCGCACGACTGCATCGGTCGCATCGGCCCCATGCACGAGCGAGGTGACCTCCCAAGCGAGCGCCCGCTGACCCTCGCGCCGGAAGGGCTCATCGGCGACGGCGCGCTCGAGTGGCTCGATCTCCTCACGAGTGAGGAAGGTGAAGATCTTGAGGAAGCGCACCACGTCCGCATCGTCGGTGTTGAGCCAGAACTGGTAGAAGGCGTAGGGGCTCATCAGATCGGGGGCGAGCCACACGGCTCCCCCTTCCGACTTGCCGAACTTGGTGCCGTCGGCCTTGGTGATGAGGGGCGTGGTCATCGCATGGACCTGCACCCCATCCGCCTTGCGGGCCAGCTCGACGCCACTCAGCAGGTTCCCCCACTGGTCATTGCCACCGGTCTGAAGGGTGCACCCGTACCGTCGGTTCAGCTGCAGGAAGTCGTGTCCCTGCAGCACCTGGTAGCTGAACTCCGTGAAGCTGATGCCCTCGTCTGAGTTCAGCCGGCGGGCGACGGTGTCCTTGGCGAGCATGGTGCCGAGGCGGAAGTGCTTGCCGACCTCCCTGAGCAGGTCGATCGCGGTGAGGTCTCCGGTCCAGTCGAGGTTGTTGACCATCTGGGCCGGGTTGTCACCGGCGAAGTCGAGGAACCTGGAGATCTGCGACCGCAGCCGTTCCACGTTCTCGGCCACCGTCTCCTTGGTGTTGAGCACACGCTCGCCCGACATCCGCGGATCGCCGATCATCCCGGTGGCGCCGCCCACGAGGGGAAGCACCCGGTGGCCGGCTCGCTGGAGATGCCTGAGCACGACGAGCTGCACGAGGTGTCCGTGGTGGAGGCTCGGCGCGGTGGGGTCGAAGCCGCAGTACAGCGTCACGGGGCCGTCGTCGAGGTGGCTGCGAAGTTCGTCGAGGCCGGTGGTCTGCGCGACGAGGCCGCGCCACGCCAGTTCGTCAAGGATGTGCTCAGTCATGGTGAGGCCATTGTGCCAGCCCCGGACGAGCGGTCCTGAGGCGCCGTTGCCTCAGAACACGAATGCGTCGCTGGGCACGCGGAGCGGAATCACGAATCGGCGCTGAGGGGTGGACGTCTTGCGAGGGGTCCGACCGACTCGTGTGTCGCATGCCCAGCGACACCTTCGACGCTAGTCACCAGAATCTGAGAGGCCTCTCAGAGTGAGGGGGGCGTGTCGCGACGTGTCACGGGTCGAGGGGATGGTCGCCGTCGACGCGCAGGTCCGCGTGAAGGAGGGTCTGCTCGCGAGCGAAGTGCGCCTGCTCGACGCTCTGCCAGCGAAGCCACTCGTCACGGACCTCTTCCCCGTCGCGCGCGAGGCCGCGCCGCAGTCTCTCGGCCGGGGCCGCCTCCACCCACACCACGAGGGTGGCGTACGCGCGGGCGGGACGCATCGCGACGCCTACCCCCTCGACGATGAGCACGTCGCTCGCCGGCACCTCCACCTCATGCGCGCGCTGCCCGCGATGCCAGTCCCACACGCGAAACCTGCCCGCGTCGCCCCGCGCGATCGGCGCCAGCACCCGGTCGATCAGAGTGGCGTCCAGCGACGGCAGCCCGTCCCAGCCCTCGTACATGTCGTCGGCGTGGAGAACGTGAACGGACGCGGAAGGAGCACCGGCCGCTGGCTCCCGCTCGAGTGCCTGCGCCAAGCGTGCGGCGAGGGTGGTCTTGCCCGAGCCCGCCGGCCCGTCGATCAGCACCAGCCGGGTGGGGCCGAGGGCCGGCGCCGCGGCTCGGGCGCGCATCGCGATCTCGGCGACGCTCGCCGCGACGGGCGGCACCTGTTGCGGGCTCACCGGGCCAGGCTACGGTAGCGGTATGCATCCCAATGTTCAGCGAGTGAAGGCGATACTCGACGAGGCCGGTCTGCACGGGCGCGTGCGTGAACTCACCGAGGGCACCCACACCGCCGCGCAGGCCGCGGCGCTGCTGGGCTGCGAGGTGGGCGCGATTGCGAATTCGCTGATCTTCATGACGGAGAAGGGCCCGATCCTGGTGCTGACGTCCGGCGCTCATCGCGTCGACACGGACGTGGTGGCGGCGGCGGTCGGCGTCGAGGCGGTGGGCCGAGCGACGCCCGATCAGGTGCGTGCGGCCACAGGTCAGCCGATCGGCGGCGTGGCGCCGGTGGGTCACCCTGCGCCCGTTCCGACGTACATTGACGTGGAGCTGGCCGAGCACGGCGAGCTGTGGGCCGCCGCAGGCGTGCCGGCCAGCGTGTTCGAAGTCTCCTACGACGACCTGAAGTCGCTCACGGACGCCGTCGAGATCGCTGTCGAGTAGGCATCGCGGCAGTTCGGGTGCCCGGCCCCGGCCGGCGGTCTCCTGTTCAGCCGAGCGAGACCTCTCGCGCGTCGACGCCGAACTGCGCGAGCGCATCGGCCTCCGGCTGTTCGCACAGGCCAGGGAACGTGGGCACCGCAATGTGGCCGTCCTCGATCACGTACGCGGTCGTGAGGTCGCGCGCGTAGAACCGTGACGAGGCGGAGATGTCCCCCGGCAGCGTGAAGCCCGGCAGCCCGGCGAGCGCGGCGTTCGCGCCGCGCGCGAGCCCCGTCTCGAGCATCCCGCCGCACCACACCGCGACGCCCGAGGCGCGCGCGACCTCGTGGATGCGCCGCGCCTCGAGGTATCCGCCCACCCGCGAGGGCTTGATGTTGATGACCGCCGCAGCGCCCAGGTGGATCGCATCGGCGGCCGATGCCGCGGAGACCACGGACTCGTCGAGGCACATCGGGGTGGCCATGAGCCGGGCCAACTCGGCGTGCTGGCGCAGGTCGTCCTCCGCGAGCGGCTGCTCGATCAGCAGGAGGTCGAACGCGTCGAGCCGGCGCAGGTGGGCCCCGTCGACCAGCGTGTACGCGGCGTTGGCGTCGACCTGCAGCGGGATGTCCGGGTGTGCCTCGCGCACGGCGCTCACGGGGGCGATGTCCCAGCCCGGCTGGATCTTGAGCTTGATGCGCTGATAGCCCTCGTCGACGTAGGACCGCACCACGTCGAGCAGGGCCGGAATCGAGTCCTGGATCCCGACCGATACTCCCGAGGGAACGCGCGTGCGGGTGACGCCCAGGTAGTCGGCGAAGCTGGTGCCGGTGGCCTTGAGCTGGGCGTCCAGAATCGCCGACTCGAGGGCCGCCTTCGCCATGCGGTGGCCCACGACGGGCTCGAGCAGCTCGCCCACGGTCTCGGCGGTCAACGAGTCGTCGGCGGAGGCCTGTGCGAGGCGCGGCGCCAAGAAGCGCTCGATCACGTCCGCCGCCCCGGCCGCGTACTCGTCCGAATAGACGGGTTCGGCGAGCGCTCCACATTCGCCCCAGCCGGTGACCTCGCGGCCGTCGACCCTGGCCGACACCTCGACGGTGAGCACCGTGCGCGCGGTCTGGGTGGAGAACGAGGTCGTGAACGGCGCGACCAACGGGATGCGCAGCGTGCGCAGGGTGAGGTGGTCGATCTGCATCAGCGATTCTCCAGAAGGTAGCGGTGGTCGTGGAATCCGGCGACGCGGCGGCCACCGTCGATCAGCGGCGCCAGCGCACCGCGGACGGCGCCGCGCCACTGGGCGGCGGCGTGCGGGTCGGTGCGCCGCAGCGCCTCGACATCGGGTGGCACGGCCACCGACAGGTAGCGGGCCGAGGGATCGGGGATGTGCGGGAGCGGCAGTCCGTCCTCGGTCGCCGTGAGCAGGGCCGATGCGCCCGTCCCGGCCTCCCCGTCGTCCTCGTCGCGCGGCGGCGTCGGGAGGTCGCGATCCAACGGCCAGCTCGCGAGCAGGCGGTCGCTCCCCTGCCCCGCGTTGACCCCGTCGCTCATCTGGCCGTAGAAGTCGACCAGATACTCCGGGATCTCCACCCCGAGCCGGTTCAGGTTGAAGGACGCGTTGCGCGACACCAGCGGGTCGAACGTCCACGTGATGCGGGTCAGCCCTCGCTCCAGGCACCAGGCGCGCTGATGGAGCTTGAGCGCGAACCCGATTCCCCGCCGGCCCGCGGCCGGATCGACGCCGGTGACGTGTGAGTGCAGCGCCTCGCCCAGCGGCGTCGAGAAGTAGCCCAAGCAGACTCCCGTCAGCCGCTCGCCTGCGAAGGCGCCCGCGACGTACGCGCCCGAGTGCGCGAGGGCCGTCATCAGCGGGGGCTCGATCGTCGCGGTGCCCCAGATCGACGTCAGCAGGCCCGCGGCGTCCCCCGTCTCCGCCGTCGCGAGCGGGCGCACGGTGACGCCGGCGTGCTCGGCTGCCGCCCGTGCATCGGCCGATGCACGGGCGGGGTCCGGCGCGTTCGTCACGGTTGCGCCTCGCGTGGGTGGGAGACGAGGTCCGCGATCATGAGCGCGAGCAGCGCCGTGCGGTGGGGGACGTGGGCGACGTCGACGTGCTCGTCGTCCGCGTGCGCACCGCCTCCCACGCCGCCCAGGCCGTCGAGCGTCGGGACGCCGAGGCCGGCGGTGAGATTGCCGTCCGAGGCGCCGCCCACCGAGCACTGCTGCAGGGCGTCGATGCCCGCAGCGGGTGCCAGGCGCAGCGCCCTCGCGAAGAGGTCCTCGGCCAGCGCCAGCTCGAGCGGCGGGCGGTTGACGCCGCCGTCGATGCTCAGGGTCGCGCCCTGCAGTGCCGGTGCGAGGGCGCGGATCTGCTCGTCGACGCGGCGCTGCTCCGCGGCGGTGCGGGCGCGCACGTCCACGTCCACGCTGGCACGTGCCGGGACGGTGTTGACGGTGGTGCCGATGCTGCCGCGCGTGGGCGTCACCGTGGTGGCGCCGTCGCCGAGGGCCGCGATGGCCGGCAGCTGGTGGGCGAGTTCGATCCCGGCGTTGATGCCGCGCTCGGGGTCGAGTCCCGCGTGAGCGGCGCGGCCGTGTGCCGTCAGTGTGTACAGCGACACGCCCTTGCGCTCGGTCTTGAGGGCGCCGCCGGGGCCCGACGCCTCCAGGACGAGCACCGCATCGGCGTCTCTCGCCTCGTCCTCGAGCAGCGCGCGGGAGGTGAGCGAACCCACCTCCTCGTCCCCGGTGACGAGCAGCGTGACCCCGGCGACCGCATCGGCCGGTGGGACGCCGTGCCGCGAGGCGAGGGCTGCGACCGCGTGCGCCGCCTGCACGAGGCCGATCGCCATGTCGAAGCAGCCGGGTCCGGTGAGGACGCCGTCGGCGAGCCGCGCGGGGTGAGTCTCGAGGGTGCCGTGGGGCCAGACCGTGTCGTGGTGGCCGAGGAGCAGCACACGCGTGGGGCCGCCGAACCGCCAGCGCAGGTGGGTGACGCCGTCGATGACGATCCGCTCGGGCTCCGGGGGCAGGCCCGCGGCCTCGAATGTCGCTCCGAGGACCTCGGCCGTGACGTCCGCGCTGCGCTCGATCGCCGCGTGATCGTGTGACGGGGACTCGCACTCGATGAGGCGCAGCGCATCGTCGAGCATCGTGGTCAGGCGTGCTCGGGCGTCGTCGAGGAGGGCGGTCATCGTGCCCATCCTGCCAGAACGGCACTCAGCGCCCGCCAGGATTCTCAGCCGCCGCGAAACCGACACTGAGCGACCACTGGCGCGCTAAGGCGGGAAGGGGTCGGGTCGGTAGGTCGGGGTGGGGCGGGTCAGTGGGAGGCGGCGGCCCAGGGGCGGAAGTGCTTGACGCGCGCACGGGCCGCCTTGCCCTGCTCCAGCACGCGCGCGGGCGCGGTGCCGCCTGCGCCGTCGCGGGCCGCCAGCGAGCCCTCGACCGTGAGCACCTCGAGCACGCGCTCGTCCAGCTGGGGGTGGATTGCCTGGAGCTCGTCAGGGGTGAGCTCGTGGAGCTCCTTGCCGCGCTTCTCGCACAGCCGCACGCACGCCCCGGCGACCTCGTGCGCCACGCGGAACGGCACGCCCTCCTTCACCATCCACTCGGCGATGTCGGTGGCGAGGGAGAAGCCTGCAGGGGCGAGCTCCGCGAGGCGGGCCTCGTGGAACACCAGGGTGCGGACCATCCCGGAGAAGGCCGGCAGCAGGGTCTCGAGCGTCTCGACGGCGTCGAAGGCCGGCTCGTGCGTCTCCTGGATGTCGCGGTTGTATGCCAGGGGCAGGCCCTTGAGCGTCGCGAGCAGACCCGTGAGGTCACCGATCAGCCTGCCGGCCTTGCCCCGCGCGAGTTCGGCGATGTCGGGGTTCTTCTTCTGCGGCATGATGCTCGAGCCGGTCGAGTACCCGTCGTCGAGCCCCACGAAGCCGAACTCCACGGTCGCCCACGCGATGATCTCCTCCGATAGGCGCGACAGGTCGACGCCGATCATGGTCGCCACCCACGAGAACTCGGCGACGACATCGCGCGAGGCGGTCGCATCGATCGAGTTCTCGGTCGCCCCCACGAAGCCGAGCTCGTTGGCCACGTGCTGTGGGTCCAGTCCCAGCGTCGAACCCGCGAGGGCTCCGGCGCCGTAGGGCGAGTAGGCCGCGCGGGCGTCCCAATCGGTGAGCCGGTCGACGTCGCGCAGCAGGGGCCACGCGTGCGCGAGCAGGTGGTGGCCCAGCGTCACGGGCTGGGCGTGCTGGAAGTGGGTGCGACCCGGCATGGGGGCGTCGAGGTGGCGATCGGCCTGCTCGAGCAGCGCCTCCACCACGTCGAGCACGCCGGAGGCGATGGTGCGAGCGTGGCGGCGCAGGTACATGCGCGACAGGGTGGCGATCTGGTCATTGCGCGACCGGCCGGCACGGAGCTTTCCGCCCAGGTCCGCGCCGATGCGCTCGATGAGGATGCGCTCGAGGGCGCCGTGCACGTCCTCGTCGGACTCCGCGGCGTGCACCTTGCCGGCCGCGACGTCTTGGCGAAGGTCGTCGAGGCCCGCGACCATGCGCTCGGCCTCGTCGTCGGTCAGCAGTCCGGCCCGCTGGAGCGCGTGCGCATGCGCGATCGAGCCGCGCAGGTCGTCGTCGGCGTAGCGCCAGTCGAAGTGCGTGGACTTCGACAGCGCGGCGAGGGCCTGGGCGGGACCGTCGGCGAACCGGCCGCCCCACAACGAGCCCTCGTTGGTGCCGTGATCGCCGCTCGCGCTGGCGGGACCGGACTGCTGATCGGACATGACTATCCCTTCAGGCGCGCCTCGCGCGCGGCGGCCTGCTTGGCAGCCAGGCCGTAGATCTCGATGAAGCCGCGGGCGGCCGACTGGTCGAACGCGTCACCCTCATCGTAGGTGGCCATGTTGAAGTCATACAGTCCCGTCTCCGAGCGACGGCCGGTGACGGTGGCGCGGCCACCGTGCAGCACCATGCGCACATCGCCGTTCACGTACTCCTGGGTGTCCTCCACGAACGTGTCGAGGCTCTTCTTGAGGGGCGAGGACCACATGCCGTCGTAGACGAGCTCGCTCCAGCGCTGCTCGACCCCGCGCTTGAAGCGCATCTGCTCGCGCTCGAGCGTCACGTTCTCGAGTTCGCGGTGCGCCTCGATCAGCGCGATCGCGCCCGGGGCCTCGTAGACCTCGCGGGACTTGATGCCCACCAGGCGGTCCTCGACGATGTCGATGCGGCCCACGCCATGCGCTCCGGCGCGACGGTTCAGCTGCTCGATGGCCTGGAGCGGGGTCACCTTCTGGCCGTCGATCGCGACCGGAACGCCGCGCTCGAAGGAGATCACGACCTCGTCCGGGACCGGCGGGAAGGCCGGGTCGTCGGTGTAGTTGTAGACGTCCTTCGTGGGCGCGTTCCAGATGTCCTCGAGGAAGCCGGTCTCGATCGCACGGCCCCACACGTTCTGGTCGATCGAGAACGGGTTGGACTTGGTGGTCTCGATGGGCAGCTGGTGACGGCCCGCGTACTCGATGGCCTTGTCGCGGGTGAGGGCAAGGTCACGCACCGGCGCGATGCACTTGAGCTCGGGAGCGATCGAGGTGATCCCCACCTCGAACCGCACCTGGTCGTTGCCCTTGCCCGTGCAGCCGTGGGCGACGGTCGAGGCGCCGAACTTGCGCGCGGCGGCGACCAGGTGCTTCACGATCACGGGTCGCGACAGCCCGCTCACCAGCGGGTACTTGTCCTGGTAGAGGCCGTTGGCCTTGAGGGCCGGCATGCAGTACTCCTCCGCGAACTCGTCGCGGGCGTCGGCCACGTAGGCCTCCACCGCTCCGCAGTCGAGCGCGCGCTGACGAATGACCTCGAGGTCCTCGCCGCCCTGCCCCACGTCCACCGCAACCGCGATGACCTCTGCCCCAGTCGCATCGGCGATCCAGCCGATCGCCACCGACGTGTCCAGCCCGCCTGAATAGGCGAGCACCACCTTGTCGCTCATGTCTGTCCGTTCCTTGTGTGTCGTCGTGCTCTGTCTCGGATCCTGCTGTGCGCGCCGCGTGTCTGGCGGCGCTGGTCTGTGGGACCGCGCGGCTCGTGCCGCGGACCGTCTCTAGTGGACGGCCCGTGCCGCGCGATCCAAGAATCGTCGGGCCAGGCGCAGCCCGCCGTCGCTCTCCCTCGAGATCACCATCAGGGTGTCGTCCCCCGCGACTGTGCCCACGATGTCCGGGTCGTCGTGGCCGTCGATCGCGCTCGCGAGGTATTGAGCGGCGCCCGACGGGGTGCGGATGACGGCGAGGTTGGCGGATCCGTCGGCGCTGAACAGCAGTTCGCCGCACAGCCGCGTGAGGCGCTGGTCGGTGCCCTCTCCGGCGGACATGGTGTCCGCGGTCGCGTACACGTGGTGCCCGTCGGTGCCGCGCACCTTGACGGCGCCCACGTCCACCAAGTCGCGCGACAGCGTGGCCTGCGTGACCGTGATGCCCTGCACCTCGAGACGGATGGCGAGCTCTCCCTGAGACCTGATGGGCTCAGCCTCGATCAGGCGCCGGATCAGTGCCTGACGCGCCGCCTTCGTCGCCGGAATCGTATGCGGGCTCATCGATCCACCAGCCAGCTCAGCAGCGCCTTCTGCGCGTGCAGACGGTACTCGGCCTCGAGCCACACCAGCGACTGGTCGCCGTCGATGACGGAACCCGTGATCTCGTGTCCGCGGTACGCGGGCAGGCAGTGCAGCACGTGGGCGCCGGGGGCCGCCAATTCGAGAGTGCGGTCGTTGATCTGGTAGTCGCCGAAGACCTGCATGCGCTCGGCCTTCTGCGCCTCGTCGCCCATCGACACCCAGGTGTCCGTCGCCACCGCGTCGGCGCCCGTGACGGCCTTGTCGAAGTCCGTCGTGACCGTCACCGAGCCGCCGGTGGACGCGGCGAGCTCCTCGGCACGGGCGACCACCTCCTCGTCGGGCAGGTACGCCTCGGGGGCCCCGATCCGCACGTGCATGCCGGCCGTCGCGCCGCCCAGCAGGTACGAGTGCGCCATGTTGTTGGCACCATCGCCCACATACGCGAGGTCGAGCCCCGCGAGGGCGCCCACTCCCCCGCGCTCGTCGGCGATCGCGGCGAGGTCGGCGAGGATCTGGCACGGGTGAAACTGGTCAGTGAGCGCGTTCACGACGGGTACGGACGAGTGGGCCGCCATCTCGTCGATGCGCTCCTGGCCGTAGGTGCGCCACACGATGGCGCTCACCTGACGCTCGAGCACGCGCGCGGTGTCCGCGACCGATTCGCCGCGGCCCATGTGCGAGTTCTGGGAGTCGATCACCAGCGGGTAGCCGCCCAGCTCCGCGACGCCGGTCGAGAAGGACACGCGGGTGCGCGTGGAGTGCTTGTCGAACATGATCGCCACGGCCTTGGGACCCACGAAGGGCTGCACCTTGTAGCGGTCGCGGCGGAACTCCAGGGCGAGCGCCAGCACCTCGCGCTGCTCGGCGGGCGTGAGGTCGTCATCGCGAAGGAAGTGCCGGGCCATCAGCTGTCACCCTCCGCGACGAAGGGGTGGCGCGCCGCGTAGTCCGCGAACCAGTCGATGAAGGTGTCGGCCTCCGCGGTGGTCAGAGTGAGCGCGGGCACCAGGCGCACGGTGTCGGGCGCGGGCGGGTTGACGATGAACCCGGCGGACAGCGCCGCCTGCACCAGGTCGGGGGCGACGGGGACAGCGAGGCCGACGCCGAGCAGCAGCCCCTCGCCGCGCACCTCGACCACGCCGGGAACCGATCCCAGGCGCTCCTTGAGGTGCTCGCCGACCACCTTGGCGTTGCCGAGCAGGGCCTCGTCCTCGATCGCCTGCAGCGTCGCGAGAGCGACGGCGGCGCCCAGCGGGTTGCCGCCGAACGTCGTGCCGTGCTCGCCCTTGCCCAGCAGGGCGCCGGCGCGTTCTCCGAAGGCCACGACGGCGCCGATGGGGAAGCCTCCGCCCAGGCCCTTCGCCAGGGTCATCACGTCGGGCTGAATCCCGTGGAGCTGGTGCGCGAACCAGGCGCCGGTCCGGGCGACGCCGCACTGGACCTCGTCCAGGATCATCAGCGCGCCCGAGCGGTGCGTGAGGGTGCGGATCAGCGCGAGGTACTCGTGGTCGAGAGGGCGCACTCCCGCCTCGCCCTGGATGGGCTCGGCGATGATGGCGGCGAGATCCTCGCCCGCCGCGGTGACCGCGGCGCGCAGCGCGTCCGCGTCATTGGCGGGCACGAAGACCACGCCGCCCGGCATGGGCGCGAACTGCTCGCGGATCGCGGGTTTGTGGGTCATGGCCAGCGAGCCCATGGTGCGGCCGTGAAAACCGCCCTCGAGCGCGATGACTGTGCCCCGGCCCGTCTTGCGCGACATCTTGAACGCCGCCTCGTTGGCCTCGGCGCCCGAGTTGGAGAAGAACACCCGCGAGCCGGACGGCGCGTGCGACAGCGTGAGGAGGCGCTCCGCGAGCGCGATCTGCGGCTCGGTGGCGAAGAAGTTCGACGTGTGGGCGAGCGTGCCGGCCTGCTGAGTGAGCGCGTTCACCCACGCGGGGTGGCCGTGGCCGAGCGCGTTGACCGCGATGCCGCCCAGCAGGTCCAGGTACTTGTTGCCGTCGGCGTCCCACACGTAGGAGCCCTCGCCGCGCACCAGGGCGCGCAGGGGCGTCCCATAGGTGCCCATGAGCGAGTGCTCGTAGCGCTGGGTCTCGACCCGGCCCTTCTCGAGGCCGGCCTCTCCGTGGCTGCTGAGTTCGCTCATGACGACCACAGGTCCACGTCGTCGGGCCGCACCATGGTGCCGATGCCTCGCGTCGTGAAGATCTCGGTGAGGATCGAGTGCGGCTCGCGGCCGTCGATGATGTGCGCCTGGGGCACGCCGCCGCGCACCGCGCGCAGGCACGCCTCCATCTTGGGCACCATGCCGGCGGCGAGGCTCGGCAGCAGCTTCTCGACGTCCGTCGCGTGGATGCGTCGCACCAGCGAGCTCTCGTCGGGCCAGTTCGCGTACAGGCCCTCGACGTCGGTCAGCATGATGAGCTTGCGGGCCCGCAGGGCCACAGCGATCGCCGCGGCGGCGGTGTCCGCATTGACGTTCAGCACGGTGGTGGGGTCGTCGACGTCGGGGGCGACGGTGCTGACGACCGGGATGCGGCCGGCGTGGATGATGTCCTCCACCGCGGCGGGGTTGACCTTGACGACGTCCCCCACCTGGCCGACGTCGACCTTCTTCCCGTCGATCTCAGCGTGGCGGCGCTTGGCCTGCAACAGGCCGGCGTCCTCGCCGGACAGGCCCACCGCGAGCGGGCCGTGGTCGTTGATGAGCCCCACGAGCTCGCGGGACACGGAGCCGGTGAGCACCATGCGCACCACGTCCATGGCCTCGGGCGTGGTGACGCGCAGCCCGCCCTTGAACTCGGACTCGATGCCCAGCTTGTTGAGCATCTCCGAGATCTGGGGGCCACCGCCATGGACGACCACGGGGTACAGGCCGAGCAGGCGCAGGTGCACGACGTCCTGGGCGAAGGCCGCCTTGAGGTTCTCGTCGATCATGGCGTTGCCGCCGTACTTGATCACCACCGTCGCGCCCTTGAAGGACTCGATCCACGGCATGCCGTCGATGAGGACGCCCACCTTCTGCTGGGGCGTGAGGTCGGGATAGTCGATGTCGTGGCTCATGAGGAGTATGCGCTGTTCTCGTGGACGTATTCGTGGGTGAGGTCGTTGGTCCAGACGGTCGCCGAGGCGTCGCCTGCATGGAGGTCCACCACTACGGTGACCTCGCGGCCGGTGAGGTCGACCAGGTCGCGGTCGTCCCCGACGCCCGCCGCCCGGCACACCTGGACTCCGTTGATGGAGACGTCGATGAGCGTGGGGTCGAACGGAGCCACCTGTTCTGGCACCGTTCCCGCGGCGGAGATCACGCGACCCCAGTTGGGGTCCTCGCCGAAGATCGCGGCCTTGAACAGGTTGGACCGGGTGATGGCCCGGGCGACCTCCTCGGCGGCTGCCTCCGTGGTGGCGTTCTCGACGGTCACGGCGATGTCGTGGCTCGCGCCCTCGGCGTCCGCGACGAGCTGTCGTGACAGGTCGGCGAGCGCCTCGGTGAGCGCCGCCTCGAAGTGGCTCGGGTCCGGGCTCTGGCCGGAGGCGCCGCTCGCCAACAGCAGCACGGTGTCATTGGTCGACATGCAGCCGTCCGAGTCGACGCGGTTCAGCGTGCGAGCGACGGCCGATGCGAGGGCCGCCTTCGCGGTCGACGCATCGATCTCGGCGTCCGTGGTGACGACGCACAGCATCGTCGCCATGCCCGGGGCGAGCATGCCCGCCCCCTTCGCCATTCCCCCGACGGTCCAGCCGTCGCGGCCGGCGACGGCCTTCTTCGGCTTGGAGTCGGTGGTCATGATGGCCTCGGCCGCGGCGTCCCCGCCGTCGTGCGAGAGGCCCGTGATGGCCGCATCGGCGCCCGTGAGGAGCGTGTCCATCGGCAGGCGCAGGCCGATGAGGCCGGTGGAGCACACCGCGACGTCACCGGCGCCCACGTCACGGCCGGACGCGCTGAGCGCCTGGGCGACATGCTCGGCGGTGCGGTGCGTGTCCACGAACCCCTCGGGGCCGGTGCACGCGTTCGCGCCGCCCGAGTTGAGGATCACGGCGTCCACGCGGCCGTCCGAGACGACCTCGCGGGACCACGTGACGGGCGCTGCCTCGATGCGGTTGGTGGTGAAGACGCCGGCGGCGACCTTCGACGGGCCCTCGTTGAGGACCACGGCCACGTCCTTGGCGCCCGTGGACTTGATGCCCGCGGCCACCCCGAAGGCGGCGAATCCCTGTGCTGCGGTGACGCTCACGGTGCCACTCCCCTCAGTTGAAGTCCGGTGGTCTCTGGCAGTCCGAGCGCGAGATTCATCGACTGCAGCGCCGCTCCCGCGGTGCCCTTCACAAGGTTGTCGATGGCGCTGATGACGATCACACGGCCGGCCTTCTCGTCGACCGCGACCTGCACCAGGCACGTGTTGGCGCCCAGGGTCGCGGCGGTGGTGGGCCACTGGCCCTCCGGAAGGAGATGGATGAACGGCTCGTCGGTGTAGGCGGTCTCCCATGCGTCGCGGACCTGCGCGGCGGTGATGCCTGCGGCCAGCGGCGCCGTGGTGGTCGCGAGGATGCCGCGCGCCATCGGCACCAAGGTGGGAGTGAAGCTGATGCGAATGTCCTCTCCGCCGGCGACGCCCAGGTTCTGCACGATCTCCGGGATGTGGCGGTGGGTTCCTCCCACCCCGTACGCGGATGCCGCGCCCAGTCCCTCCGAGGCGAGCAGGTTGGTCGCGAGCTTCTTGCCCGCTCCCGAGTAGCCGTTGGCGAGCACCGCGACGATGTCGGCGGGGTCGACCACCCCGGCCGCGACGCCGGGCTGCAGGCCCAGGGTGACGGCCGTGACGTTGCAGCCGGGAACGGCGATGCGCTTGGCGCCGGGAAGGTGATCGCGCTGGTGACCGTCCGCGGTGATGAGCTCGGGCATGCCGTACGGCCAGGTGCCCGAGTGCTCGCCGCCGTAGTACTCGGCCCACGCCTCGGCGCTCGCGAGGCGGTGGTCGGCGCCGCAGTCGATCACCAGGGTCTCGGGCGGCAGCTGCGCCGCGATCGCGCCGGACGCTCCGTGCGGCAGTGCCAGCACCACCACGTCGTGGCCCGCGAGGGTCTCGGCGCTGGTCTCGACGATGGTGCGATCCGCGAGGGTGCGCAGGTGCGGCTGGTGGACCCCCAGCAGGTCGCCCGCGGACGAGTGGGCCGTGAGGGCCCCGAACTCGATATCTGGATGCTCGCTGAACACGCGCAGCACTTCGCCGCCCACGTATCCGGATGCGCCGGAGACTGCCACTGAGATTGCCATGCGCATAACTATACATGCCCATGAATAGTCTTGAGTCGACGCGCCGGCGCCCGATGCAAGGATGGCAGGCATGAGAGCAATCCAGGCAGACACCGCAGGCGGACCCGAACAGATGCGCATGGTCGACGTGGCCGACCCCGAGATCCGGCCCGACCAGGTGCTCGTCGACGTGGCGGCGAGCGGAGTCAACTACATCGACACGTACCAGCGCTCGGGCGTGTACGACGTGGCGCGTCCCTTCCGGCCGGGCCTCGAGGGCGCCGGAGTGGTCGCCGCGGTGGGCGCGGAGGTCGACTGGGCGGCGCCCGGCGACCGCCTCGCATGGGCGGGCACACTCGGCTCGTACGCCGACCGCGTGGCGCTGTCCCGCGAGGACGCCTACCGCGTGCCCGACGGCGTCGAGCTCGACACGGCGGCCGCCCTGATGCTGCAGGGGCTCACCGCCCACTTCCTGAGCGCATCGTGCTTTCCGCTCGAATCGCGCCACACCGCGCTGGTGCACGCCGGAGCGGGCGGCGTGGGCCTGCTGCTCACCCAGCTGGCGGTGGCCCGCGGGGCGCGCGTGATCACCACGGTGTCGCGCGACGACAAGGAGGAGCTGTCGAGGGCCGCCGGAGCGTCCGACGTGATCCGCTACGAGACGTTCACCGACATCGCCACGGACCTGCCGCGCGCGGTCCGCGACCTCACCGACGGAGAGGGCGTCGACGTGGTCTACGACGGGGTGGGCGCGGCCACCTTCGACGGCTCGCTCGAGTCGCTCGCGGTGCGCGGAACGCTCGTGCTGTTCGGCGGCGCCTCGGGTCAGGTGCCCCCGTTCGACCTGCAGCGCCTCAACCGTGGCGGCTCGCTGTCCGTGACCCGCCCCTCGATGGTCCACTACCTCCGCACCGACGAGGAGCGATCCTGGCGAGCCGGCGAGCTGTTCTCAGCCGTCGCGTCCGGGAAGCTCGACGTCCGCATCGGCGCCACCTACCCGATCGAGGAAGCGCCCGCCGCGCACCGGGCGCTCGAGGCCCGCGGCACGACCGGCAAGGTGCTGCTGCTTCCGTAGGCGTGCGACATGCCAGGGACGCGGTCGCGTCACACGCTCGTGACATGCGCACGGCACAATGAGGGGCATGCAGAACCTCCGGATGCGCGTCATGAGAGACTCCGACCTGCCCGCGATCCTCGCTCTCAACACCGAGGCCGCCCCCGCGGTCACGGTGCTGACCGAGGACCAGATGCGCTCCCTCATCGAGTTCTGCGACGTGTGCCTGGTCGCGCTGAACCGCAAGGGCGAGGTCATCGCCTTCCTGCTGAGCCTCGGTCACGGACAGTCCTACGAGTCCGAGAACTACCGCTGGTTCGAGGACCGCGGCGTGCGGCACCAGTACATCGACCGGATCGTGGTCGGCTCGACCGCCCGCGGCACGGGCGTGGGGCACGCGATGTACGAGTCCGTGTTCGAGCGCGCCCGCGAGCGCGGCGCGACGGAGGTCACCGCCGAGGTCAACCTCGACCCGCCCAACCCGCGCTCGATGGACTTCCACGAGCGCATGGGCTTCCGCCAGCTCGGCGAGCAGACCACCAAGGGCGGCGCCATCAGGGTGGCGCTGCTGTCGCGGCCCGTCGACTGACAGCGTCGACCGACAACGTCGACTGACAGCCCGGAGGCGGGCGCCGTGCCCGTAGCATCGGTGTCATGCGCATCCTCATCGTCGGCGGCACCGGACTGATCTCGTCGGAGCTCGCGGCCCTCGCCGCCGAGCGCGGCGACTCCCTCACCCTCATCAACCGGGGCAACTCCCCCGTCGCGCCCCCTCCGGCCGGCGCCGAGGTGATCCACGCGGACGCGACCGACGCCGGCGCCATGCGCGCGGCCCTGCGGGGGCGCCAGCTGCGCGGCGAGCGGTTCGACGCCGTCGTGCAGTGCGTGGCCTTCACCCCCGAGCACGTGGCCGAGGACGTGGAGACGTTCGCGCGACTCACGGACCAGTACGTGCTGATCGCCACCGGCGCCTCGTACCGGACGGCGGAGCGCTTCCAGTTCCTCACCGAGGAGACCGGCCAGGAAAACCTCTACTGGGAGTACGCGCGACTCAAGCTGGCGGCGGAACAGGTGCTGCGCGCCTCCGCGGGCCTGCCGTGGACGATCGTGCGACCCGCGCACACCTACGGCCCGTCGAAGATCCCGGCCTTCACCGGAAACTCTCGCCACCCGTGGACCATCGTCGACCGCATGCGCCGTGGAGCGGACATCGTGATCCCGGGTGACGGCACCGCGCTGTGGACCATCACCCACGCGCGGGACGTCGCCGCCGGCATCCTGGGGCTGCTCGGCAGCCCCGACGCGATCGGCACGGCCGTCCACATCACCTCGGACGAGGCACTCACGTGGACCGGGCTGTACCGCGAGATCGCGCGGGCCGCGGGGCTCACCGACGAGCAGTTCGAGGCCCAGCGCCTGAGCGTTCCGTCCGACGCGATGGTCGCCGCGGCGCCCTCGCAGGCCGGGTCGATCTACGGCGACAAGATGCACTCCGCCGTCTACGACACGTCCCGCATCGCGGCGCTCGTGCCCGGCTGGCGCGCCCGCATCCCGTTCGACGAGGGCGCCGCCGAGGCGGTCTCGTGGTTCGAGGCCGACCCTTCGCGGCAGACCGTGGACCGCGATGCGGACGCGATGTTCGACAAGCTCGCGGTCATCTACCGGGACGCGCTGCGCCGCGCCGGCGAATAGCCGGCCCCCGCATCGGCCGCCCGCACCCGCTCGACACGGGCGACGCCACGCGCCCGGCTGGCCAGGCTGACGGCCGATGCGCGCGTACAGTGAGGAGCACACGTCACGCCTGCAAGGAGGCAGCATGCGCGTCCTATTCCTCGGCGGCACCGGGCTGATCTCGTCCGCCGTCTCTCCCCTCGCGATCGAGCGCGGCGTGGATCTCACCCTGGTGACGCGCGGTCGCTCGGCGCGCGGCTCGGTCCCGGACGGTGCGCGCTCGCTCATAGTGGACGCGCGGGACCCGCAGGCCCTGCGCGCCGCAGTGCGCGAGGACGTCGCGGAACGTGGGCGGTACGACGCGGTGGTGCAGTGGATCTGCTTCGACACCGACCACCTGCGCGAGGACATCGAGACGTTCTCGGGGCTGACCGATCAGTACGTGTTCATCTCCTCCGCGAGCGCCTATGAGACTCCCCCGTCCCACTACGTGGTGACCGAGGCGGGCACGCCGCTGAGCAACCCCTTCTGGCAGTACAGCCGGGACAAGGCCGCGTGCGAGGCACTGCTGCGCGAGGCCGGGTCCCGCGGGGACCTGCCGTTCACGATCGTCCGCCCCTCCCACACCTACGGCTATTCCGACATCGTGTTCGGGATCGCCTCGTGGACGCACCCGTGGACCGTGGCCGAGCGGCTGCGGACGGGACGTCCGGTGCTCGTCCATGGCGATGGCACGTCGTTGTGGACCATCACCGACCACCGCGACTTCGCGGTGGGCCTGGTGGGGCTGCTGGGCGAACCCCGCGCCATCGGAGAGGACTTCCACATCACCGGCGACGACGTGCTGACGTGGAACCAGATCCACGGGCACGTGGCCGAGGCCCTCGGGTTGAGCCGCGACGCACTGGAGGCGCAGACCGTCCGCGTGCCCACCGATGTGCTCGTCAGGTTCGACCGCGACGAGTTCGAGGGGCCGCTCATGGGCGACAAGGCCAACCCTGCGGTGTTCGACACGAGCAAGCTGCGTGCGATCGTCCCCGACTTCGCGACCCGCCATCACTTCGCGGACGCGATCCACGAATCGGTCGCCTGGTTCGAGGCGGATCCGGCACGGCGCAGCGTCGATCACGAGGCGGATGCGCGATGGGACCGGATCATCCACGCGTACCGAGGGGCGATCGACAGAGCAGTCGACTCGGTCACAGGCGGCGGTTCCTGACAGTCGACACGCGACGCGGGCCCGGCGTGAGGTCGTACCCTGACGGGGTGAGGTTCTCGCGCCGTCGCCGCTCCCGTGACGGGAGCGCAGCCGCCGTGCCCTCCGGCGCCGGCAATGACGAGGCGGCGTTCGAGAACAGGCTGATCGACGCCGCGGTGCGGGTGCTCGCCTCCTCGCCGCAGGCCTCCGTCGAGGACATCGCGCGGCGCACGCACACCGACCCCCGCGAGTGGAGGGTGCGCTTCCCCACGCGAGAGGACCTCATCGAGCGGGCGGTCATGCGCGGCGCGCACCGGATCGCGCGCGGTGCCTTCCTCGAGGACGGGACTCCCGCAGAACAGGTGGCGCTGCTGGTCGGGAGGCTGTGGGACGACCAGGAACCGGTGGCCCCCTTCATCACCATGGGGGTCCGCACCCATCTGCGCATCCCCGTCGAGGAGGCGCTGGCCCCGGCGCGGGCGCTGTTCGCCGATGCGGTCGCTCGCGGCGCCGCGGACGGCACCCTGCGGGCCGACGTGTCGCCGCGCGCCGTTGCGTGGCTCATCGAGCAGTCGATGATGGACTGCCTCGAGGCGCTCGCACGCGGCCTGATGGAGGGCGAGGACGGGCGCGTCTTCGCGATCCGCCAGGCGCTCGCGACGGCCGGACTGTCGTGGATGGACGCCGCGGCGGTCACCGCCGCGGTCGAGCGGCGGCTGTCGTGACCGACCCCAGCACCACCCCGAACGCGGCCGTGATCTGCCGCACGATCAGGAGGTAGCGATGCGTGCCATCGTCAGCGACGAGGGGCTCCCCCTCGACGATCCGAGAGCCCTGCGCGACGCCGAGACGCCCGAACCGGAGCCTGGGCCCCGCGACGTCGTGATCCGCGTCGAGGCGGTGTCCGTCAACCCCGTGGACGTCAAGAAGCGTCGCTCGCACAAGGCCTCCCGAGGGCCGCTCACGCTCGGCTACGACGGTGCAGGAGTCGTGGTGGAGGCCGGCAGCGAGGTCGTGGGGCTGAAGCCGGGCGACGAGGTGTGGTGGACCGGGGACGCGACCCGGCCGGGCGCCAACGCCGAGCTGCAGGCCGTCGACCACCGCATCGTGGCACTGAAGCCCACCACCGCATCGTTCGCCGACGCGGCGTCGCTGCCGCTGACCGCGCTGACCGCGTGGGAGTCGATGTTCGACCACCTGCGCCTGAACCGCGAGGACCGCGGCACGCTGCTGATCGTGGGCGGAGCGGGCGGAGTGGGGTCGATCCTCACGCAGCTCGCGACACGGCTGACCGCTCTGCGCGTGATCGCGACGGCCTCTCGCGACGAGTCCAGGGACTGGGCACTGCGCATGGGCGCACACGCCGTCGCTGATCACCGCGACCTCGTGGCCGCGGTCACGGACCTCGCCCCCGACGGGGTGGAGTACGTGTTCTCGTCCTACACGCGCGGCAGCATCGAGGCTTTCGCGAAGGTGCTCAAGCCCTTTGGGCACGTGGTCTCGATCGACGGGACCGACGAGTCGCTCCTGCCGCTGTTCGCCAAGTCGGCGAGCATGCACTGGGAGTACATGTTCACGCGCTCACGGTACGAGGCCTGGGACATCGCGGAGCAGTCGCGAATCCTCGCCGCCGTGGCGGAGCTCGTGGACCGCGGCACGGTGGCGACCACCGCGACGCGGTACATCGACGACTTCACGGCCGAGGGGATCCGCGAGGCGCACCGGCTGGTCGAGACGCAGGCCATGATCGGCAAGGTCGTGGTGCACCGCTGACACGGCGGGCCCGCGCTGGGTTCAGCCCTGCATCTGCCCCTTGACCGTGTCGAGCAGCTCGTCCCACGAGGCCACGAACTTCTGAATGCCCTCGTCCTCGAGCTGGAGAGTGACGTCGTCGATGTCGACGCCCGCCTCGGCGAGGCGCTCGAAGTCGGCGCGTGCCTGGTCATAGGAGCCGCGCACCGTGTCCCACTCGCCGTCCTGGGCGACGCCGTGCTCGGCGAACGCGTCGATGGTCGCCTGCGGCATGGTGTTGACGGTTCCGGCGGTGACCAGCTCGTCGACGTACATGGTGTCCGGGTACGCCTTGTCCTTGACGGAGGTCGAGGCCCACAGCGGCCGCTGCGGGTGCGCGCCCGCGTCCGCGAGCGCGCTCCAGCGGTCGGAGGCCAGCACCTGCTCGTGGTGCTCGAAGGCGAGCCGGGCGTTGGCGAGGGCGGCCGTGCCGCGCGCCGGCGAGTCGGGACCGATCGCGTCGAGGCGTCCGTCCACCTCGGCGTCCACGCGGCTGATGAAGAACGACGCCACCGAGCCGATGCGGGACAGGTCGTGGCCGTTGGCCTTCGCCTGCTCGAGTCCCGTGAGGAACGCCTCGACCACCTCGCGGTAGCGCTGGAGGGAGAAGATCAGCGTGACGTTGACCGAGATGCCGAGCGAGAGCGCCTCGGTGATGGCCGGCAGACCCTCGGCGGTGGCCGGGATCTTGATCATGACGTTGGGGCGATCCACGAGCCACCACAGCTGCTTGGCCTCGGCGATCGTCGCGCCGGTGTTGCGCGCGAACCGCGGGTCCACCTCGATCGACACGCGGCCGTCGACGCCTTCGGTGGCGTCGTACACGGGTCGCAGCACGTCGCACGCCTCGCGCACGTCGGCCGCCGTGATCATGCGCACGGCCTCGTCGACGTCCACGCCGCGAGTGGCGAGGTCCGCGACCTGATCGTCGTACTGGTCGGAGCCGGCGACGGCGGCCGCGAAGATCGACGGGTTGGTGGTGACCCCCACGATCGAGCTGTCCTTGATGTCGCGCTCAAGCGACCCGGACCGCAGGCGCTCCCGGCTCAGGTCGTCGAGCCAGATCGACACTCCCGCTGAGGACAGTGCCGAAAGGGATGAGGTGTGCGTGGTCGCGGTCATGCGGGGCTCCTTCGCGTCGGGGACGGGGTCTGCTGTGGTCAACGTGCAAGTCATCGCCCAGCATTCCACGTGCGCCCCTCGTCACGCACGGGGCGGCCGCGACCGGCGGCTGTCGCGGGCGAATCGCGCGCCGCGGGAATCCCTCGCGGGTCAGCCCGCGTTGGTATGGACGAGCCACACAAAGGAGGCCGTGTGCCCTGGTCCACCGCTGACATCCCCGACCTGACCGACCGCACCGCCGTCGTGACCGGCGCGAACGGTGGGCTGGGTCTGGAGACGGCGAGGGCGCTCGCCGCTGCCGGGGCGCATGTGGTCATGGCGGCGCGCAGCCCCGACAAGACGGCCGATGCGCGTGAGGCCATTCTCTCCGCTCAGCCCGACGCGTCCCTCGAGATCGTGCCCCTGGATCTGTCCTCGCAGCGCCAGACCCGCGAGGCCGCCGCACGGATCACGGACACCCATCCGCGCATCGACATCCTGATCAACAACGCGGGTGTGATGGCGACCCCCGAGGGCCGCACCGAGGACGGGTACGAGACTCAGCTGGGCATCGATCACCTGGGCCACTGGACCTTCACCGCCGACCTGATGCCCGCGCTGACGCGCGCCTCCGCCGCTCGCGTGGTGACCGTGACGAGCACCGCGCACCACGTGGGCCGCCGCATCGACCCCGCGAACCCGCATCTCGAGGGCCGCTACAGCCCGTGGCGCGCGTACGGCCAGGCGAAGCTGGCGAACCTGCACTTCGCGTACGGCCTCGAGCGCTCCTTCCGCGCCGCGGGTGTGAGCACGCAGTCGCTCGCCGCGCACCCCGGGCTGTCTCACACGGATCTGCAGAAGCGCACGGTGCGCGAGGGCGGCGGCGGCTCGAGCGGCCCCTTCTTCGAACGCATGGCCGCCGAACGAGGCATGCCCGCCGCGCGCGGTGCCCTGCCCCAGTTGAGAGCGGCGACCGACCCGCGCGCCCGCGGCGGACAGTTCTACGGCCCGCGGTGGATGAACGTCGGCAACGCGGTGCGCCTGCCGCTGTACCGGCGCGTCGGGCTGTCGCGCTCGATCGCGGTGCTGTGGGAGGTCTCCGAGGACCTGACCGGAGTGGAGATGTCGATCGATGACTCCCGCGACGCGCGACCGGGGGCGACGCGCATCGCCCAGCCGTAGTGTGAGCAGCAGTGACGTCCCTTCCATGAGATCCCCGTACCCATGAGGAGTGCCATGCCAGGCGCACAGCCCGAGACCCCGTCCGATGCCCTCGTATTCTTCGGCGCGAGCGGAGACCTCGCGCGCAAGTCCATCTTCCCGTCGCTGTACCGCATGGTGAAGTCCGGGGAGCTGCGCGTGCCAGTGGTGGGAGTGGCGTTCTCCCAGTGGGGCATCGACGATCTCAAGGGCCGCGCCAAGGAGTCAGTCGCGGCATCGGACGGCGGCATCGACGACGAGGAGGCGATGGACACACTCCTGTCCCTGCTGCGGTACGTCGACGGCGACTACAACGACCCCCAGACCTTCGAGCGGCTGCGCGACGAGATCCGAGAGTGCGCGGCCCCCACGCACTACCTTGCGATCCCGCCCATGCTGTTCGGCACGGTGGTCGAAGGACTCAAGGCGGTCGGGCTGCACGAGAACGGTCGCGTGGTGGTCGAGAAGCCGTTCGGCCGTGACCTCGCGAGCGCGCTGGAGCTGGACGCCACGATCACGCAGGCGTTCGACCAGTCCGCGATCTTCCGCATCGATCACTTCCTGGGCAAGGAGGAGATCATGAATCTCCTCTACTTCCGGTTCGCGAACGCGATGTTCGAGCCGCTGTGGAACCGCACCCACATCGAGTCGATCCAGATCACCCTCGCGGAGAAGTTCGGCGTGAGCGGGCGGGGCGGCTTCTACGAGTCCGCGGGCGCGCTGCGCGACGTCATCCAGAACCACCTCTTCCAGGTGGTGGCGCTGCTGACCATGGACGCCCCCGCCTACCAGGGCTACGGCGCCGTGCAGGCCGCCAAGGTCAACGTGTTCAAGGCCATGCGCCCCCTCACCCGGCACGACTACGTGCGCGGCCAGTTCCGCGGCTACCGCGACGAGCCCGACGTTGCGCCGAACTCCGACGTCGAGACCTACGCGGCCGTCAAGCTCCACATCGACTCGTGGCGGTGGGCGGACGTGCCCATCTACATCCGCACCGGCAAGTCCCTCGCGGTCTCCGCGGGCGAGGTCGTCGTGAACTTCAGGCGGCCCCCGCAGGCGCTGTTCCAAGACGCACTCGACCCCGATCAGCACCCGAACCGCCTGCGGTTCCGGCTGTCCCCCTCCAGCGAGATCGGCCTGGGAGTGCGCGTCAAGCGCCCCGGTGAGGAGTTCGTGGGACACGAGCAGGAGCTGCGGCTGCACACCGAGAGCCCGCTCGATGTCGAGCCCTACGAGCGGCTCCTCGCGGACGCCCTGCGCGGCGACAGCGCGCTGTTCACGCACGAGGAGTCGGTCGAGGCGGCATGGCGAGTGGTCGAGGGAATCCTCACCGACCACACCCCCGCGATTGCCTACGAGCCCGGCAGCTGGGGGCCGGAGGAGGCCGCCGGCAGGCTCATCGGCCAGGACGGCCCGTGGCTCACGCCACGGGTGGACCCCGACCAGGGCTAGCACCCAGCACCCAGCACCCAGCACCCACGAGACAGCACGAGGAGACGACATGACGACGGACAGCCAGATGCAGATCGGCATGGTGGGACTCGGTCGGATGGGCGCGGGGCTCAGCCGCCGCCTGATGGCCGACGGACACACGGTCGCCGCCCACGACGTCGCGCCTGACGCGGTCGAGGCCCTCGCGGCGGAGGGCGCGGTGCCGGTTCACGAGATCGCCGATTTCGTGAGCGCGCTCGACGCGCCGCGCGCCGTGTGGGTGATGGTGCCCGCGGGCGACGTCACCCACTCCGTGATCGCGGCCCTCACCGAGGCTCTCGAGCCGGGCGACACCGTGATCGACGGCGGCAACAGCTACTACCGCGACGACATCGCACACGCGGCCACTCTCGCCGAGTCGGGCATCCACCTCGTGGACTGCGGCACCTCGGGCGGCGTGTGGGGGCTGGAGCGCGGCTTCTGCCTGATGATCGGCGGCGAGACCGAGCCCGTCGAGCGCCTACGGCCCATCTGGGACACCATCTCTCCCGGCGTCGACGCCGCACCCCGGACGCCTGGCATGGAGGGCGACCCGTCCAGCGCGGAGCGCGGCTGGCTGCACTGCGGCCCGAGCGGCGCGGGGCACTTCGTGAAGATGGTGCACAACGGCATCGAGTACGGCCTCATGGCCGCCTACGCCGAGGGCTTCAACCTGCTGCGCAATGCGGACGTCGGCACGCCATCGCGTCAGGCCGACGGTCAGGCCGCCCCCCTCGCGAACCCGGAGTTCTACCAGTACGACATCGACACCGCGGCCGTGTCAGAGGTGTGGCGCCGTGGGTCCGTGGTCGGTTCGTGGCTGCTGGACCTCACCGCCGAGGCTCTCAACCGGGACTCCGACCTCGACGAGTTCTCGGGTTACGTGTCCGATTCGGGAGAGGGCCGGTGGACGTCGATCGCGGCGATCGACGAGGGCGTGCCGACCCCCGTGCTCACCACCGCGCTGTACTCGCGCTTTGCGTCGCGCGACCAGGATCTCTACGCCGAGAAGGTGCTGTCGGCCATGCGCAAGGGCTTCGGCGGCCACGTCGAGCGGCCCACCGGGGAGTAGCCGGCTCGGCCTGTCGCGTCGACCACGGCCGATGCGCGGGCCGGCTCAGGCAGCGACGCGCGGTCCGAGCGCGGCGAGCAGTCCGGCCTCGTCGGCGACGCCCAGGTAGACCTGACCGCCGCCACGCACGGTCAGCACCACCGCCGTGTCGCCACGCACCGAGTACGCCACCGAGTTCGGGAGGCGATGGCTCCACTTCCATCCCCACCCGCCAAAGTCCTTCATGGGCCGGTACGAACGGCGCTCAGCCGAGACCACGTCGTCCAGCGCGATGGCCTTCTTCACCACCCCGGCCAGGGAGACGCGCACGTGAGTCGCGTCGACGGCGATGGTGAGCGGGAGCCACAGCAGCGACACGATGGCCGCGAGCGTGATCGCGCCCATCCACCAGGCCGCTGCGGATTGCTCGGGATCGCTCCACATCCCGCCGGCCGCGAACAGCGTCGCGCACAGCAGGGCCGTGCCGATCAGCACCCACCGCGCGAGTGGATTCTGGTGCGTGTACTGCCGCGAGCGAAAGGCGATCATGGCGACCAGCCTGCCACGCGCATCGGCCGCTCACCGCATGCCTCCCGTCGGAATCCGCCGGGGGCCCACGCGGTTGTCCCCTTCGATAGGGGCACCACGCATCCATGTGGGGTCCGTACCGCACTCGACACCCCGGAGGCACCCATGTCATTCGACCAGCTGACGTTCGACAACCCGGCCGAGCGCTACTCGCACCTCAAGGGCAAGAAGCAGAAGCAGCCCCTCCCCGGCCTGGACCGCGACCTCGACCCGCAGGCGGACCACGGTGAGGAGAGCTACCGCGGCACCGGTCGTCTCGTGGGACGCAAGGCCCTCATCACGGGTGGCGACTCGGGCATCGGCGCGGCCGTCGCCATCGCCTACGCGCGCGAGGGGGCCGACGTGGCCATCAACTACCTCGAGTCGGAGCGCGCCGACGCCGAGCGGATCGGCGGGCTGATCGAGCACGAGGGCGGCAAGGCCATCCTGATTGCGGGCGACATCCGCCACCGCGACTTCTGCCGCGAGCTCGTCGCCAAGGCGGTGGACGCTCTGGGAGGACTCGACATCCTGGTCAACAATGCGGGCCACCAGGTGTACCACGAGGACTTCACCGACATCGGCGACGACGATCTGGATCGCACCATGAAGACCAACGTGTACGCGATGTTCTGGATCACACAGGACGCGCTGCAGCACATGGGCCCGGGCTCGACCATCATCAACACCAGCTCGGTGCAGTCCTACAAGCCCTCCCCCGTCATCGTCGACTACGCGACCACCAAGTCCGCGATCGTGGGCTTCACCAAGGGCCTCGCGATGCAGCTCGCGGAGAAGGGCATTCGCGTCAACACCGTGGCGCCCGGCCCCGTGTGGACGCCCCTCCAGGTGACCGAGGGCCAGCCCCAGGAGAAGCTCGAGGGCTTCGGCGAGGTCACGGCGCTGGGCCGCATGGGCCAGCCGGTCGAGATGGCCCCCGCCTACGTCTTTCTCGCCTCGCCCGAGTCCAGCTACGTGGTGGGCGAGACCATCAACGTGAACGGCGGCATGCCGGTCCCGTGATCGCCGGCGCGGCGCCCGGGCGCGCCGCCCCTCACGGGGCGACGCGCCTGGACATCGCCGGGGCGCGGCGAGCCGAGCGCACGCGGCGCAGCGACCGCGCGTAGAGGCGGCGCAGCAGTCGAAGGCGGCGCAGCAGTCGAAGGCGGCGCAGTCGACGAGTGCGAGACTCGCGGCGCGCATGCTGCGCGTCCGCGACGAGTTCGCGGTGGTCCGCGCGGTGCAGCGCCAGCAGCGCTGCGGGATCCTGGAAGTACATCATTCACCTCCCCTCGTCAGTCGGGCTGCGAGGGCATGCCGGCACGTGCGCGGGCGCGGCAGCGCGACCGCGGGCGTGCGGAGCGGGGGCGCCCTGAGCGTGCCGCGATGATCGCGGCGCGGCGGGCGTGATCACGCCGTCAGGCGTGGAGGGGCGGGGCCGTGCGAGGGGTCCCGCGTGCGGTCAGCGTGTGCCGCCGGGCCCGGGCGTCAGTTGCGGCAGCGGGCGCGGAAGGGGAGCACACGGGTGCGCGCGACGGTGCGCGACGTGATGACGATGGTCATCATGGCGTTCTCCTTCCTGAGGTGATTCGGCCGGCGGCGGGACGCCTCCGGGCTGCAACCGGGATGACGTTACCCCTCGAAGCGATCGGGGGGAAGGACATTTTGCCGATTCGTGACACTGACGCGCAGGATCGGCGCGACCAGCGCCACCGCGACTGCGACGGCCGCCCCCGCCCATGCCAGCGCGGCGAAGGTGGAGCCCGCGACGATCAACCCGGAGGCTCCCCCGCCCGCGGCACTGGACGCGGCGATGAAGAAGTCCGCACGACCCTGGAGGCGCGCGCGCCGCACCAACGGCGGCGCCGTGGACAGCACCTGGGTGCCCGCGACGATTCCGAGGCTCCACCCCATCCCGAGCAGCACCAGCCCGACCGCGATCGGAACCAGCGACTCCCCCGGGGCCAGCGCGAGCGTGGTGGCGGCCGCGATCAGCGTCAGGCTCGCCGCGATGACGGTCGGCACCACGCCCCAGCGGTCGACCACCAGGCCCGACAGCGGGGCGGGGAGGTACATCGCGGCGACGTGAAGCGAGATCACGGTCGCCGCCGCGGAGAGCGTGTGGCCATGCGCGGTCATGTGGACCGGCGTCATGGTCATCACTCCCACCATGACCGCCTGCGTGCCGACCATGGCGGCGATGGCGCCCACGACCCGGGGTCGCCACCGCGGCTCCCCCTCGTCCTCGGTCACCTGAGCCGGCGAGGCTTGCGCCAGCGGGGCGTCCGCCGGCCTCGCGCCGAGCCGGAGCGCGAGCAGCAGCGGGTCGGGACGCAGCCACAGGGCGAGCACGGCGGCACCCACCGCGTATGCGAGGGCCGCCACCGCGAACGGGCCCGTGAGCGCGCTCAGCCCCCACGGCTCGACCAGTCCACCCGACGCCTCGGCCAGCTGCGGGCCGAGCACGGCGCCCGCGGTCGTCGCGACCAGCACGATGGCCGATGCGCGGGCGCGCTTGGCGGGTGGGGCCAGGTCGGCGCCGGCGTAGCGGGCCTGAAGGTTGGCCGCCGTTCCCGCTCCATAGACGAACAGGGAGGCGAACAGCAGCGGCACCGAGTCGATCGCCGCGGCGAGCACGACGCCCACGGCGCCGACCGCGCCGGCGGCATAGCCCCACGCCAGGCCCACGCGGCGTCCTCGTCGCTGAGAGAGGGCGCCGATCAGCACAGCGGCCCCTCCGGACCCGAGGGCGAACAGCAGCGCCGGGACGCCTGCGGCCGAGGTGGAGTCCAGCATCTCGGCGGCGAGCAGCGCCCCCACGGTGACTCCGGCGGCGAGGCCGGCCCCCGAGAGGATCTGGGCGATGACCAGCGTTCGCAGGACCGCCCGCTGAGCCGTCGCCCGCTCGTCTGCGTCGCCCTCCCGCGCGACCTCCGGCTCGGCCGTCACGGCGTCGAGACCAGGTCGAGCGCGCGCCACTCCAGCACGCCCACCTCCGTCACCCGGGCGGTGCGGCCGTGACCCCGGAGGATCTCGACGGCATCGTGCGAGAGCGAGCAGAAGCGCCCGCGGCAGTACACGACGTACGACGCCTCGTCCGGCAGCTCCCGCATGCGCTCCTCGAGTTCGGCGACCGGCACGTTGACGGCGCCGTCGTAGTGGCCGTGAGCGAACTCCTCGGCGGGGCGCACGTCGAGCACCACCTCGTGGCTCGCGCCCGCCGGCGAGGGGCCGTCATCTTCCCCGCGCGGCGCGACGACGTCGTACAGCCGCAGCAGCAGCGCCGTCACGTGGTCGCCCGCGAGCGCGTAGACCACCGTGGTGCCGTCGCGCCGGGCGGCGACCAGTCCCGCGTCCTTGAGCACCTGCAGGTGGGCCGAGGCGGTGGTGAGCTTGACGCCCGCGAGGTCGGCGAGATCGCCCACGCTCCGGTCCGCCTGCGCCAGCAGCTCCAGCATCGACACACGCGTGCCGTGCGCGAGGCCCTTGCCCACCCGCGCGACGGCGTCGAGGGAGTCGGCCTTGGTGCGGGCATCGGCCTTATTCCATAAATCCATGGAATACACGATAGCGCGCGGCACGCGGCCGCGCCAGCGGATCGGCCGCCTCTGGCTCCGCTCAGCCGCCCATCGCGGTGATCACGATCAGCGCCACGTTCAATGCGACGATCGCGGCCACCACCACCCAGCCGACCACGCGCAGCGGCAGCCCCGAGGCGTGCTCGCCCATCACCGAGCGGTCGCTCGTGAGCCGCACCAGCGGGATGAGTGCGAACGGGATGCCCAGGCTCAGCACCACCTGGCTCAGCACCAGCGCCCACGTGGGGTCGACTCCCATGGCGATCACCACGAGGGCGGGCACGAGGGTGATGAGCCGGCGCGTCAGGAGGGGGATGCGCCGGTGCAGCAGCCCGCCCATGATGACCGCGCCCGCGTACGCCCCCACCGAGGTCGCGGCGAGGCCGGACGCCAGCAGCCCCACCGCGAACACCACGCCGATGATGGGGCCGAGGTTGGCCTCGATGGCGGCGTGAGCGCCCGCGATCGTGTCCGTCCCGCCGACTCCGCGCAGCGATGCGGCCGCGAGCAGCAGCATCGCGATGTTCACCGATCCCGCGATCACCAGGGACCACAGCACGTCGAGCTTCGTGGCGCGCAGCAGCACCGGCAACCGCGACCGCGATGCACCGGCCCCCGCCTCGTTGGCGCGAGAGACGGCCGCGGCCCGGTGGGCGCGCACCTCAGCCGGCACCGTGGGCTCAACGAGCTCCGTGGCCTCGATCAGCCCTCGGGGCTCCGCCTTGGCGGCAACCTCGGCCGCGTCCCTCTGCCCTGGCAGATGGCGGTCGCGCGCGAGCGCGGAGTGCAGGTAGATCGCGTGCGGCATCACCGTCGCACCGAGCATCGACGCGGCGAGCAGGACGGTGCCCGAATCCCCGAATCGCGGCACCAGCCCGCCCGCGGTCTCAGCCCAGTCCACCGGGGACACGAACAGGCCCGCGAGGAAGCCCACGGCGATGATCGCGAGAAAGCCGATGATCACGAACTCGAACGGCCGCTGGCCCTTGCGGGAGTGAACAGCGAGCAGGAGCATCGACACCGCGCCGGTGATGAGGCCTCCCCACACCAGCGGCAGCCCGAACAGCAGGTTGAGGGCGATCGCTCCCCCGATCACCTCGGCGAGGTCGGTGGCGGCCGCGACCACCTCCGCCTGCCCCCAGTACGGCAGGCGGCTGCGGGTGCCCAGTCGTGCGCCCAGCAGCTCCGGCAGCGACCTGCCGGTGACCAGGCCGAGCTTGGCGCTCAGGTACTGAATGAGCACCGCCATCGCGTTGGACACCACCAGCACCCACACCAGCAGGTAGCCGTACTCGGCCCCCGCCGTGAGATTCGCCGCCACGTTGCCGGGGTCCACGTATGCCACGGCGGCCACGAATGCGGGGCCGAGCAGCATCCACAGGCGATGCTCGGGACGGCGCCCCGCACCGCCTGCGGGCGCCGCCGCGGCGGGCGTCGCAGGACGAGGTTTCGGCATGCCGAACAATCTAACACCGAGACTTCGGCACTCCGAACTTGCGAGAAGAGACGAGGCCGGTCCGGCGATCGAGGCGCCGATCGTCGGGGCGCGGTCAGCGGGGCGCGAGCATCATGATCCCCGCGCCGATCAGGCACAGGGACGCGCCGGTCCAGTCCCACACGTCGGGCTTGAACCGGTCCACCACGATTCCCCACGCGAGGGACCCCGCCACGAAGATGCCGCCGTACGCCGCGAGGATGCGCCCAAAGTGGGGGTCGGGCTGGAAGGTCGCGATCACGCCATACAGCGCCAGCGACACCACACCGAGCCCGACGAACACCGCGCCCCTGTGCTCGCGCAGCCCCTGCCACACGAGCCACGCGCCGCCGATCTCGGCGATCGCGGCCGCGACGAATAGCAGGATCACCCGGGCGACGTGCATGGCCGCGACGCTATCAGCGACCCTCTAGTTCACGAGTTCTCGGTACAGCGCGTACTCGTAGTCCGAGTAGGTGCAGAACGTCACGGCGCTGATCGACGGGTGATCCTGGACCGCCTCGCGCACGGTCGACACCGCCACCTCGGCCGCGCGGTCCTGGGGGAAGCCGTAGGTTCCGGTGGCGATGCACGGGAAGGCGATGGTCGCCAGGCCGTGGCCCGCCGCGAGCGCTATCGAGTTCCGGTAGCACTCGGCGAGCACCTCGGCCTCGCCATGACCGCCGCCCCTCCAGAACGGACCCACCGTGTGGATGACGTGCGTCGCGGGCAGCTGGTAGCCGCCCGTCATCTTCGCCTCTCCGGGTTCGCAACCGCCGAGCTCGCGGCACTCTTCGTGAAGCCCCCTGCCGGCCGCGCGGTGGATCGCGCCGTCCACTCCCCCGCCGCCGAGCAGGGTCTCGTTCGCCGCGTTGACGATCGTGTCGACGGCCAGCGTCGTGATGTCGTCCTGGATCACTGAGAGCTCGGTCATGCCCCTAGTGTCGCCCGGTTTCCGCGGTAATGCAGGCTCGACCCCCCGGTCACGGGGCGGGTCGTGCGGTGATGATCCCCGCGTAAGGGCCGGACAGCGCGCCCGGCTCCGCCATGCCCGCGACCCACAGGTCGGAGATCTGACCGTCCAGGTAGAGCGCGTCATCGATGCCCAGCGCGTCGCGGAACAGGGTCGCGAAGTCCCACAGGTTCGTCAGCCCCCACGACATCGCGAGCGTGACCGTGGTGCCGCCGGGACTCACGCCCACCCCCGATCGCAGGGCCAGGTTGTCCGAGCCCTCGCGGAACTCGGGGTGGACCTCCGAGTCGAGCACCAGCGCCGGCCCCGACTGGGTGGCATGGAGCACGCCGGCCGGCTCGTACGCGGTGCTGTCCACCACCGTCGCCGTGCCGTCCTCGAGCACCGCGAACACCGCGTTGGGCATGAGGTGGAAGTTGCCGCCGCCGTCCGAGAGGTTCAGTCCCACCAGCTCCTCGCCGTCGCTCACCAGCAGCCCTCCGGGCTCGACCTCGGGCGTGAAGATGCCCGCGTTGGTGGCGACCGCGACGGCCGGGTCGGCGTCGATGACGTCCGCGAGCATGGTGCCGCCCGGCTCCCAGTCCACGCGCACGTCCCATTCGTCCAGGGGCAAAGTCACCACCAGGTAGTCGCGACCGGCATGCTCGACCATCTCGGCATCCACCACGTCGGCGCCAGCGGCCGATGCGCCCGTCGGTTCTCCCCCCGGCGTCGGCTCGGGTGCGGGCAGGGTGGCAGCGGGCTCCGGGTCGGCGGTGACCGTGACGCGCGGGGTCGAGGGCGGATCGGCCGCGCACGCCGCGATCGCGAGCGCCGTCAGCGCCGCGGTGCAGCATGCCGCGGCCAGCCGCGGGAGCGAGGAGGCAGCCACGCGCCGGCCGCTCACAGCTCGAGCCGTATCTGCTCGGCATCCAGTTGCGCGAGGGCGGCGGCCAGCGCGGCCGAGCTGAAGGCGCCCAGCGCGCGCACATCGAGCAGCGCCTCGCGCTCCGCCTCGATGACGGCGATCCGGTGATCGCGGTCCTCGTCCTCCGCGGTGGCCTCGGCGGACAGGGGGAAGCCGCGATCATCGGTGGGGCTGACGGTCTCGGGATCGGCACGGTCGCTCTGCTCGGCCTCCCGCCGGTCCTGTGATCGCTCCCGGGTCTCGCGCAGGTGCTGACGCTCGTCCTCGACGGCCGCGTCCAGCACCTCCCGCAGCCCAGCGGACTCGACGGCGAGCTCCTCGGGGGTCGCCGCGCGGGCGGGCTTCAGCAGGCGCAGCATCCACGTCATGGTCCCGCCCTGAATCACCAGCGAGCCGATCGCGACGAGATAGGCGATCAGCACCAGCAGCGAGCGGCCCGGGGTGTCGAAGGGCAGTGTCTGGGCCGCGGCGACGGTGACGACGCCGCGCATGCCGGCCCACACCATGACGCCGCCCTCGCGCGGGCCCAGGGGCGAACGGAGCAGGAACCCGTGGTCCGCACCGGTCCGGGCGATGCGCCGCTTGACCTCCTCGACGCGCGACTGGTGCGGGATCGCGGGATTGGCGCGTCGCACCAGCCGGGACACGTGGTGCGCCGCGCGGGCGGCGGGGCCGGGCTGCTCCAAGGCCTTGCGCAGGCGCGGCCGCATTCGCTGCGACCGCCGAGCGGCGTGGCGCTGAATCACCAGCAGCGGCGCCACGAAAGCCGCACGCGTGACGAGCGCCGCCACCAGCACCAGGCCCGCCGCGCCGAACGCGAACAGCACGCCCAGGTCGTCCTGGCTCACATCCTCGATGGTCCGGAGCAGCTCGAGCCCCAGAATCAGGTAGATCGCCCCTTCGAGCATGAGCTCCGCGGTGTGCCAGTTCTGCTGATGAGAGCGGCGCACCTGCGGGGAGAGCCGGCGCGCCGCGCCGTTGCCGCTCACCAGGCCCGCGACCACGGCCGCCACCAGGCCAGAGGCGCCGACCGCATCGGCCGGCAGCGAGGCGAGGAACGGCACCGCGAACGAGAACACCGTGGCGGCGTTCACGTCCGTCATCCGCGATCGCACCCACAGGCTGACCCGGCCGACGATCCAGCCGATCACCACCGCGACCACCATGGAGACCACGAAGTCGACGGCGACGGTCCACAGGCTCACGGCCGATGCAGTGGCGGCCACGGCGGCTCGCAGCAGCACGAGGGCGGCGGCGTCGTTGAAGAGGCTCTCCCCATCGAGCAGCGCGACCAGGCGCGGCGACACCCCCTGTCGCTTGACGATCGCCGTCGCCACCGCATCGGTGGGGCTGACGATCGCGCCGAGCGCGAAGGCCCACGGCCACGACAGGGCGGGGAACATCCAGTAGAAGACCACGCCCATCAGCACGGTCGTGACGATGGTGAGAGCGACCGACAGGGCGCCGATGGACCGGAAGTCGCGCCTGAAGTCCGTGGCCGGCACGGACACCCCCGCGGCGTACAGCAGCGGCGGCAGCACCCCGGCGAGGATCAGCTGCGGGTCGACGGAGATCTCCGGGCCGAAAGGCACCAGGCTCGCGCCCACCCCGAGCGCCACCAGCACCAGCGGGGACGCGACCCCCAGGCGCGGGCTGAGGACCGTGGCGAAGGCGATCGCGACGAGCGCGATGACGCCGATCACGAGGAGGTCCACGCGCCCATCGTAGGCAACGCGGGCGGGGCTGAACTGCGACCGGGCGCGGCGCTGGTGCCCCGTCGCGGGCACGCCGGCGGGCTCGGCGCCGTCGCCGCCGCTCAGAACAGCGTGGGCTCCGACTGCAGTTCGGCGAGGTTGGCGCGGGCGCCCGTCGCGAGCCCACCGGGAGAGTTCGCGGTGCGGCGCCACTCGCCCTGGTCGTCCCGCGCATCGACGCGGCGCGCCGGCGCCGTGTCCACCGAGGTCGAGCCCATGGACCCGGTGTTGGGGTCCTCCGGCGCGCGCTCGAGCCCGTGCGCCTCGATCAGCGGCTTGATGCGGGCCGCGAGCCAGCGACGATACTCCTTGGGTGCGTAGGCGCCGTCGCCGTACAGCTCGCGATAGCGCGGCGTGAGATCCGGCCGGTGCGTGTTGAGCCACCGCGCGTACCACTCCTTGACGCCGGGACGCAGGTGGAGGGCCGTGTAGGTGACCGACGTCGCACCCGCGGCCTTGATGCGGGCCAGGGCGCCGTCCAGGTGCTCCTCGGAGTCGGTGAGGAACGGCAGGATCGGCATCATGAACACCGCGACGTCGAAGCCGGCCTCAGCCGCCGCGGCGACGGTCGCGAGCCGCGCCTTCGTGGTGGGGGTGCCGGGCTCCATGGACTGCTGGAGCTCGTCGTCGGCGATCGCGATGGACAGCGCGAGGTCGACGGGGACCTGGGTCGCCGCCTGGGCAAGGCGGGGCAGGTCGCGGCGCAGCAGCGAGCCCTTGGTGAGGATGGACAGCGGAGTGCCGGACTCGGCGAGCGCGTCGATGATTCCGGGCATGAGCTTGTAGCGGCCCTCGGCGCGCTGGTACGGGTCCGTGTTGGTGCCGAGCGCCACGTGCTCGCGGGTCCAGGACTTCTTGGCGAGGTCCGCCCTCAGCGCCTCGACGATGTTGATCTTGACGATCAGCTGGCTGTCGAAGTCCTTGCCCTCGTCGAGTTCGAGGTACTTGTGGCTGGGGCGCGCGAAGCAGTACACGCAGGCGTGGGAGCAGCCGCGGTACGGGTTGATGGTCCACGTGAACGGGACCGCGCTAGAGCGCCCCACCTTGTTGAGCGCGCTCTTGGCGAGCACCTCGTGGAAGACCATCCCCTCGAACTCGGGGGTGCGGACCGAGCGCACGAGGTTGCCCATGCGCGCCAGACCCGGCAGCGCATCGGCGCTCTCCGTCGTAACCGCTTGGCCTTCCCATCGCATGGCCCCATTCGAACACGCGTTCGAGTCGCGGTCAAAGACCCGGCCGCGCGCGTGTCGCGCGGGCACGCCGAGCCTCCCCCGCATCGGCCCCTCACCATGACCGCCGGGACGAAGGTCCCTTGACCCAGCCTTGACGAAAGCCATACTCATGGGAGGCGACCCCGCGCCGAGATCACCCGCACCGTGACACCGAGCCGCTGCACGACCGACCCCCGCGAGGAGCCACCATGACCACCACCACGACCGCCACCGACCTGAGCGGCGTCGCCCTCGCTCCCGACGTTCGCCGCGTGCTCGACGCCGCCCCCTCCGTGACCGTGCCCGCGACGCGCGCGGAGCTGTACGCCCTCGCCCTCGGCCCCGACGGCGGGCCGGAGTTCTCGGTGGACTACGACGTGGACGGGGAGACCATCACGGAGGCGACCGTGACCCGGTGCCGCAACGGGCTGGCGGTCAACTACCCCGAGGACTACATGCGCCGGCGCGACCCGCAGTGCATGGTGATCGCGGACTGGCGCCCCACGGACAAGACGCGCTTCGTGGACCGGTTCGGTCACGGCTTCTCCGACACGCGCGCCGACACCCTCGCGTGGCTCGCGCGCCAGGACCTGGTGGTGGTGCCGTTCAAGGCCGGCGGCCCGGTCTACGGCTCGCCCTCGCTCGCGATCGTGCCCGCGAACTCCGCGTTCTTCGCGCTGGCCCTCGTGGACCTGCAGGGATGGGTGACGCTCGACGAGCTGGGACCCTTCGAGCCGCGCTCGATCCTGTACGTCGCTCCCCCGTTCCGTCACAGCCACTTCGAGGGCCGCCAGGTGGTGGTGCACGATCGCTCGGAGACGCTGCACGAGATCTTCGCCTACAACCTGTACCCGGGGCCGAGCGCCAAGAAGGGCGTGTTCTCCGTGCTGCTGGACATCGGCGAGGCGGAGGGGTGGATCACCGCCCATGCCTCGTCCGTCCGGGTCACGACGCCGTACGACAACGACACGGTGGTGATGCACGAGGGCGCCTCTGGCGGCGGCAAGTCGGAGATGTGCCAGGACCTGCGGCGCGAGGACGACGGCCGGATCCTGCTGGGCGCGAATGTCGTCACGGAGGAGCCGTACTACATCACGCTGTCCGAGACCTCGGACCTGTCCCCCGTCACCGACGACATGACGCTGTGCCACCCCGCCGTCCAGGACGGCAGCGGCCGCATGGTGGTCGCGGACGCGGAGGACGGGTGGTTCGTGCGCGTGGACAACCTGCGCACCTACGGCGAGGACCCGCACCTCGAGCGCGCCGTCATCCACCCGGACGCGCCGCTGGTGTTCTTCAACATCCACGGCGTGGCCGACGCGACGGTGCTGCCGTGGGAGCACACGCTCGACTCGACGGGAAAGCCGTGCCCCAACCCCCGCGTGGTGATCCCCCGACGGATGATCGAGGACATCGTCGACGTGCCGCAGCCGGTGGACGTACGCACCTTCGGCGTGCGCATGCCCGCGTGCACGCGCGACGCCCCGAGCTACGGGATCATGGGCCTGGCCCACTTCGTGCCGCCCGCCGTCGCGTGGCTGTGGCGGCTCGTGGCCCCGCGCGGAGACAAGAATCCGTCGATCGGCGAGGCGGCCGATGCGCTCGACCGGCTCGAGCATGGCGGCATGGTCTCAGAGGGCGTGGGTTCGTACTGGCCGTTCTCGACCGGCACCAAGGTGGCGGCCGCGAACCTGCTGCTCGACCAGCTCCTCACGTACGACCGCACCCGCTACGTGCTGACACCCAACCAGCACGTGGGGGCATACCGGGTGGGGTTCTCCGCCGAATGGCTCACGCGGGAGTGGCTGGCGCGCAAGGGCGGCGGGCGCATGCGCGCCGAACAGCTGGAGCCCGCGCGGTGCGCGCTGTTCGGCTACAGCCCCAAGCAGATCACCCTGGACGGGCAGCCCGTGCGGCGCACGCTGCTGCGGCCCGAGATGCAGTCGCAGGTGGGGCTCGAGGCGTACGACGAGGGCTGCCGGATCCTCACCGGCTTCTTCAAGTCGGAGCTCGCCCAGTTCCTCACGCCCGACCTGTCGGACCTGGGGCGGCGCATCATCGACACGTGCCTCGCGGACGGCACGGTGGAGGACTACGAGGCCCTCACCCCCACGTACCTGTAGCCGAGCGCGCGGGTGGGCGCGGGCGTAGCCTCAAAGCATGGCCGATGCGCGTGCCCGCGGCAGTCCCGACGTCAGGGTCGCGACCATTCAGGACGCGACGGTGCTGGCGCGCATGCTGTGGGACTTCAACACCGAGTTCCACTGACCGCTCGCCCCGAACGCACACGGCACGGCGCGGACGGTGACCGTCCGCGCCGTGCCGTTGCTGCAGGGGGTGTGGCTAGTGGCCGCCGCCCAGGTTCCCGGCGAGTAGGTCCAGACGGGTCTGGGTGTCCTCGTTGGCCCCGACGATCGTGACGGACTTGCCCTTCTTGGCGTACTTGTGGCGCACTGCGTCGAGGGCCGCGACGGTCGACGCGTCCCACACGTGCGCCCCGGAGATGTCGATGACGATCTCGTGCGGGTCGCCCGAATAGTCGAACTGGTAGATCAGGTCGTTCGACGAGGCGAAGAACAGCTCTCCCTCGACCGCGTAGACGCGCTGGTCGTCCTCGTCGGACGCGTCCAGCCGGGTCACCGTGGTGAGGTGAGCGATGCGGCGGGCGAACAGCACCATCGCGGTGAGCACGCCCACGCCCACGCCGATCGCGAGGTTGTGGGTCCACACGGTCACGACGACGGTCGCGATCATCACGGCGGTCTCGGACTTGGGCATCATCTTGAGCGTGCTGGGGTGCACCGAGTGCCAGTCGAACGTGCCGACCGCGACCATGATCATCACGGCGACCAGCGCAGCCATCGGGATGGTGGCCACGATGTCGCCCAGCCCCACCACCAGGATCAGCAGGAACACCCCGGCCAAGAAGGTCGAGATGCGGGTGCGAGCGCCGGAGGCCTTCACGTTGATCATGGTCTGGCCGATCATCGCGCAGCCGCCCATGCCACCGAAGAAGCCGGTGACGATGTTCGCGGTGCCCTGGCCCCAGGTCTCGCGGGTCTTGTTCGAGTGCGTGTCGGTGACATCGTCCACGAGCTTGGCGGTCAGCAGCGACTCGATGATTCCGACCAAGGCCATGGCGAGGGCGTACGGCGCGATGATCTGGAGCGTCTCGAGGTTGAGCGGGACGTCGGGGATGAACAGGCTCGGCAGCGAACGGGGCAGCTCTCCCTCGTCCCCCACCGTGGGGACGTTGATCACGGCGAGAATGGCGGCCGCGGTGAGGAACACGATCGCGACGAGCGGCGCGGGCACCACCTTGGTCCAGCGTGGCATCAGCACCATGATGATGATGCCGATCGCGACCATCGGATAGACAGCCCACGGCACATCGACAAGGTGCGGGATCTGCGACATGAAGATCAGGATCGCGAGTGCGTTGACGAATCCCACCATGACCGAGCGCGGGATGAACCGCATCATCTTGGCGACTCCCAGCACGCTGAGCACCACCTGCAGCGCCCCGGCCAAGATCACCGTGGCGATGAAGTAGTCCATCCCGTACTCGCGCACGACGGGCGCGATGACCAGCGCGATCGCTCCGGTCGCTGCAGAGATCATCGCGGGGCGGCCTCCCACGAAGGCGATCGTCACCGCCATGGTGAAGGAGGCGAACAGGCCCAGTCGGGGGTCCACACCCGCGATGATCGAGAAGGCGATGGCCTCGGGGATCAGCGCGAGTGCCACGACGAGCCCGGCGAAGACCTCGGTGCGCAGGCGGCGCGGGGACTTCAGCGCCTCCAGGACGGAGAAAGACTCGTCGGCCTCGGGCGCACCCTTCACGGGTACGGGTTCAGGAGCGGGATCGGCCAGGTATGGGCGGGCGTTATCTGACACGCAGCATTCCTTCGTGTGTTGCGGGCGCGCACGCCCGAGAACCAGCGCCATGTCGGCGCGGACCCTGATGGGGACTGGACTGGAGCGCGCAGCACTGCGCAAGATCGACGCGAGATGGTCGCGATGCCGGGAGGCGCATGTCGGTGCGGTTCACAGGTTCTCTGTGATCGCACGCAGCGCCCGCCTGGCCGCGCACCACCCTACCCTAACGTCACGGAAGATTCGGGCGGCCCCAGGGTCGCCCCATGACCTGCATGGGGCGCGTCAGCGCCACCGGACTAGTTGTAGTGCCCAGGGACGTTGTTTGAGTTCCGGGCGATGAGGAGAACCTCCGGGCAGAGTGGAGCTGTCTAGTTCTTCGCTCTTAACCCGGAGGTTCTCGTGTCTCACGCTAATGCT